>JACPDX010000106.1 GCA_016183805.1 Bacteroidota bacterium | reverse complement strand
TGTCCTCAGTACGCTTGGTAACCGTACGTAGAGTGCAATAGCATAAGGACGCTTGACTGTGAGACTTACAAGTCGAGCAGGTACGAAAGTAGAGTATAGTGATCCGGTGGTTCCGCATGGAAGGGCCATCGCTCAAAGGATAAAAGGTACTCCGGGGATAACAGGCTGATGATTCCCAAGAGCTCATATCGACGGAATCGTTTGGCACCTCGATGTCGGCTCGTCACATCCTGGGGCTGGAGAAGGTCCCAAGGGTTGGGCTGTTCGCCCATTAAAGTGGCACGCGAGCTGGGTTCAGAACGTCGTGAGACAGTTCGGTCTCTATCTACAGTGGGCGTAGGAAATTTGAAAGGATCTGACTCTAGTACGAGAGGACCGAGTTGGACGAACCTCTGGTGTATCTGTTGTGCCGCCAGGTGCAGTGCAGAGTAGCTAAGTTCGGATTGGATAAGCACTGAAAGCATATAAGTGCGAAGCCAGCCTTAAGATGAGATTTCCCTTAAGGGTCGTTAAAGATGATGACGTTGATAGGTTGCAAGTGTAAAGGCAGTAATGTCAAAGCTGAGCAATACTAATTACCCTAGAACTTTTAAACAAACCAATAAATTTTATTTATAATTTCTTTCTTTGATTGTCATAAAGCATTAATGATTTATGGTGACTATTGCAGCGGGGATCACCTCTTCCCATTCCGAACAGAGAAGTTAAGCCCGCTTGCGCAGATGGTACTAGGTAACTGGGAGAGTATGTCGTCGCCAATTTTAATTAAACCCCGATTTAGATTTCTATTTCGGGGTTTTTTTTTAAACTCTTTTGTTACTTCTGCATAACAAAACTGTTAATTTTTAGTTTTGTTTCTGTCGAATTCATTGGGTCATTTTTATTATTTTCGCCTTGAAATGAAATTTCTTATTAAGTTAACCATATTAATCAGTTGCCTTATTAGTTTTACGCTGGTTAAAGCGGAGGCTACCGATTCTCTAGATGTTATCAATGAGGAATACAAAACCATTCTTTTTAATGACCAGCAGTTTTTAGATGTGTTGTTTTACAAGCATTTTAACAACATGTTGATGAATAATTTGGGAACTTATGGTTCGCCTTATTATTATCCAACCAATTATTTAGTCGATAATCAATCCACTGTTTTTGCTCCCGAAGCTTTAAAAGAAAAACTACTTTCATTAAGCGGTTATAGGCCATTCACTAATTTAACATGGATAAATGCAGGTCGAAGAGAGCAACTATTGTCCATTAATCATATCCAAAAGTTTGGCAAGTTGGCCGACTTATCTATTTCCTATAAAAGAATTAGTTCTCCGGGGAATTACATCAATCAAGAAGTAAACCACAATGATTTAAAAAGTGCCTTTAATTTTAAAACCAATAACAACCAATATGCCGCTAAAATTTATTTCGATATGTTACGAATTAACAATCAGGAAAATGGTGGTTTAAATGATATAAATGATTTTTACAAGGATAGTATTCTTCGTAGAGAATTGTATAAAGTAAATAACTACAAATCTCATTATGAGACTAGAACTTTAAATTTTGGTCTAAAACAACGATTGTCCCTATTTTCTATTTATGAAGATACTACCATTACAAAACGCTATTTTGTTGGTTTGGAAAATAAGGTATCGAGTACACGTAGAGAGTATTTCGATTTTGATTCTAATTCTAAAATCTACGACACTACTTATTTTGATACTACATTTACTCAATGGAAGGACTCCACACATTTGAATACCTTTTTTAATAAAGTTTCTTTTGGAATAACTACGTCTAATTTTGAAGCCGAACCTTATGTTAGTTTTCAAGATAATAAGTATCATCAATATTTAGGAATTGACACCAGTTTTTCGAGTAATTATGTTGGAGTATTATTAAGTTATAAAAAACGACAATTCAAAGTTGCTGCCGATTTTAATTATGGAACTAATGGTTATAACCAAGAGGACATTAATGCCAATATAGCAGCTACATTTGTTAAACAAGATAAATTTGTAGTTAAATTCCTATTAAATCATCAGCTCAACGAACCAGATGTTTATTATAAGTCGTTTGCCTCTAACCATTTTAGGTGGGAGAACGATTCGTTGGTAAAACAACAAATAACCTTTATTGGTTCAGAATTTTATATCAACGCTGTTGATGTTAAGCTAACGATGAACGCAAAAATATATAATCATTTTATTTATTATGATACTTTAGCTTTGCCTGCACAACAAAACAAACAAGAAACCACTAGTACTTTAATGGTGGAGAAAGGTTATAAATTATGGAATGTACATTTTAAAACGGCCTTGATTTATCAGTTAACTTCGGATAGATACATTTTACCTTTGCCCAATTTAGCCGGAAGGCAAATTATCTATTACGAAAATCGATTGTTTAAGAAAGCCTTGAAAGTAAGGGTTGGTTTTAACATAACCTACGCTTCTAAATTTTATGGGTATGAATTTATGCCAAGTATTTCGCAGTTTTATGCACAAAACAAAACCAAAATTGGCGATTATCCTTTTGTAGATTTCTTTGTAAGTACTCACTTAAAACGTGCACAAATTTTTATTAAATGGGAACATATCAATGCAGGTATGATGGATTACTCCTATTTAACAACACCAACGACTCCATTTTTAGACCGTTCGTTTAAGTTTGGTGTTAGTTGGAATATGTTCGATTAAATGATTATGTTTATTATTAATAAATATTAGCACAGATTTATTAATATGGATTATTAAATTTGAAAAAAATATTCTATGTGTCTAATTATAACTTACTATGGCTAAAGAAAATACAAAAGCAATTGATTATATCTTTTCAGAATATAGAATTGCAAAAATGAAAGGGAATTCCGCAATTGTTACACCTGAAAAATTAGAATCTTTTGGAATAGATATCTCAAAAGATAAAATCTCAATAAAAAACTTAGTTTTAAAACAAGAGAGTTTTTTTAACAAAAAATATACTGTATATATTATTGATAAGAAAAGAAATTGGGAAGGAATTCTAATAACAGATTGTGAGGATTTAGAAGAAAAAGTTTTGAAATTATACAAACAGGAAAAATCTAGAATTACATATGATGAGCTCCTACAGTTAAAAATTGAACTTAAAGATTTGAATTATAAGATTGGAAATAATTTTAAGTTGACACAAAATCTTTTTTCTAGTGACTATAATATTGAACTGGTTGATAATAAAAAAGATGGTTTGGGTCGATGGAAAAGTGAATATGTAGATGGAAAGAAGGTGTCTTTAGCCTTAGATGAATTTAAATTAACTAAAGAATTCTATAAGAATAATGGAGAGCCTAAATTAAATGAAGAATTAGGTAGACATCTTTCAAAATATTTTGAAAATGTTCAGACACAGAAAGGAAATAATAAAGGAATCTTTGATATTGAAATTGGAAATGGGGATTTTGTAATTGAAATTAAAATGGCATCGACTATTAAGTCTTCAAAACACGGGGCTTCTGGTCAGATAAATCAATATTTAAGAAACTTTGACCCTAAAAAATTTATGCTTTTAATTGCTGGTGAAAAAAATGAAGAGGAGAAGCCACACATTCAATCATTAATAAATGAGTGCAAAAAAGACTTTAAATGTCACTGGGATTATCTTTATGCTAAATAATGGACTTTTTAAATCAAATTTTATTTAGAAAAATAATCAGGTCTTCTGCTTCTTTTTCTTTGCAGCTGGAAACAAAATATTGTTTAAAATTAAACCCACACTCTGTACGTAGTTTGAAGCCAAGTTTTGTGCGTTGGAAACTACGGACTTCATCATAACTTTAATGTGGCTAAAGCCAAAAATTGTTTTGTTCTTTTGCAGTCAGATAAATCTGACAGTAATAGATTTTCAGCTATCTTATCCCTCGCAGTTTGGCTTTAGCATCATTTATAAATAAGTTCTACCATAGATTACGGGTCGAGCCCGTAATGACGAGAGAGCTATTCCTTAATAAACTTTACCACGCTGTTGTTTACTTCCAAAAAATAAACCCCTTTTGCAAAATGGGTAAGCGGAACAACGGCTTTATTTTCAACAACTTGTTGGCTAAACACTGTTTTACCCGTTACATCTTTTATTTTTAACTCCGTGTTGTTTCCATTTTTGCCCAACTCAATGGTGATTTGTTTGTTGGCAGGGTTGGGGTAAATTTTCAGACCGTCAACTTCCCATTCGTTTACCGAGGTTAAAAAGTCAACGTTTACAAATTCGGTAACTAAAGTAGAAACATTGTAAGCACTATCAATCACTATCGAGTTTATTCTTCCTGCGGGAGTTCCTTCGTGGCGAATATCGTCGGTCGCATTTTGCCCAACCAAAATTAATTCTGATGCACTTCTTGTTTTGTACACCATCAAATCATCTATTTCGTAGATACAATCTCCACTTCTTGGCGAAATATAGTTTCCAACAGTATAAGGTGTAGCATCAGTCCATGAGCTTACCAAGTTATCGTTTACATACACATCGGTTTGACCAGTAGTTTTATCGTAAACAATTTTGGCATCGTACCACGTGTTTGCACCAAAAGTATAAGGCACATCTTTTTCTAAGGTAAATACATCGTTAACTACTTTGTAAAACTGAAGTTTGGCATTGTCTTGTCTGAACCAAACAAAATAAGAATTTCCTCTGTTTGCCGAATTGGCATCATCAATCATGTAATGTAAACCTGCTCGTCGGTTACCTGCCGTACCCGAAATATTAAATTTGTAGTGGTACAAATATTTGGAATGGTTATTTTGGTTACAAGCAGCATAAATATTACTATTGGTATTGGCTTGGTCGGTTTGAATCAGTTTGCCCGAAGCGATGCTCCAAGTTCCGGCGTAAGAAGTCCACAACGGATTCAACGTTGAATTAAACTCATCATTAAAAAATCCGTTTTGCTCGTTAGCTAACCAGTCGGTTCCATTAAAATCAGCAACTTGGTAAAACTGGTGTTTTACACCGCTTCCGCCCACATTATCAGCATCAGTAAAATTGCTTGTAAAATCGGTATTTGTTGGGTTTGGTGCTGCACTTATTAAAGTGGTTGGTTTTACCGTATCTTGGTAACAAACATACGTAGCATTAAATCCAGGTTTTGTGGTGGAAACATCAGAAGTAAATCGAAAAGTTAAAGCCCCTGTTGATGAAGTAAAAGGCGTTGGAATGGTTGTTCCGGTAAATGGGCTTCCGGCAATTTGTGGCGAGGCAGTAGTTGGTCCATCATAAATGTAAAGGTAATCCCAATTTAGCTCCACATCAAAAGAAGAAAAGTTAACACTTATCGAGGAGGCTCCTGCGGGAGCAATGGTCCAGGTATAATTTTCGTTGTCGTAATAGTTTTTGGTTGGGCCTCCAAAATCGTGAATAGTTCCCGAACATGGCGAAACATAACAATTGGTCATGTAATTGTTTAATCCATCCCAAAACTCATTATAGCCATCATCATAACCCAATGCCCAAATACCCATACCACCAATTCCGGTATTGTTAATGTGGTCTAATCTTTTGTAAAAATTATCTTCCAGCGTAATAAAACATTGGCGTGTGCCACCATTGTTAAACACAAATACATCCGAATAACTATCCACTTCTTGTTGATGATTTCCTGCCGAATAATATCCGTTAAGATTATCTTTTACATCGTTATAAAATCGAGCCACTCCACTAGCTGTTGCACCAGATGGGACTGATGTGCTTGATGTTGGCCATTCTCTGCCGTAATAAGGCAAGCCCATAATCAATTTATTTCTGGGGCAACCAGCATTGATGTAATAGGTAATTGATTTGGATAAATTGTAATTGTAAGTGGTACTAAAATGGTACAATGGGTCGTTTGGTCCGGCGGTTGTACTTCCTGTCCAATAATAATCGTAACCCATTACAATAAATTTATCTACGGCACTTGCCATGATAGAGAAATCAAACACATTGTTCCAATCCACCGCATACAAAACGGTACTCACATCCGAACCGGGAATGGCTGTATGAAACTGATTGGACAAATCGACCATAAAATTGGCAAAAGCTGTTTTTTGTGAAACAGGTAAACCTTCAAAATCAATGTTTACGCCGTGTGCATTTTTTGATTGTATGAGGTTAATGAGGTTTGTAATTAAGGTTTGTCGGGCGGTTGCATTTCCTAAAAATGTAGCGTGGCTGGAAAACAGCGTAACACACAAGGTAACTTTAGTATTGCCCGATGCCAAGGCTGCATTTACAGCCGCACTTGTAGTAAAACCATGAGTTGAATTTGCGTTTCCTGTGGCAGCATCAACCTCGTAACTAAAAAACGAAAAGTGACTTAACAAATTCCAGTCGTAATTTACATAAGCACTTCCGCTCCAGTAAGGATGCCAACCGTAAACCACTTTATTTAAATCGCATGTTGCTTTACTACTTTCTGATTTTGAGGCAGCTACAGTATTTTGTTCGTAATAATTGGCGTTATCGTTTCCTAAACTGTTGTAATATTCCAATTGTTGTTGATGAATGGAGGTTTGGGAGAAGCCCAAAATGGTAATTACCAATAGAGCAGAGGATAAAATGTATTTCATGGTTAACTGTTTTTAAATCAATAGCTAAAATACAACTTTAAATTGAAAACATTGAAACAGTTAAATGAATTAAAAAAACCACATAGAAACATAGTTTTTTATGAAGGTTAGTTTAAAGGTTAGTTTTAGTACACAGAAGTTTTATCCGTCGTTGACGGATAACTATGTTTTTCTCTGTGGTTCTCTGCGTACTTTTTTCTCCGTGTCCTCTGCGGTTGTTTGCTTCCCTGCTTAACATCAGTTGGTAAATAAAAATTGATTTTTAAACTCGTCAACTTTTAAGATATGTTTACCTTTGCAATTCCAAAAAAAATCAACATGAACACTAAAAAAGTAGCCCTGTTAATTCTTGACGGTTGGGGCTGTGGCAATAAAACCAAATCGGATGCCATATACAATGCCAACACGCCTTTTTACGACACTTGTTTGCAAAAGTACCCACATTCCTATTTAAAAACTTTTGGCGGTTTTGTTGGTTTGCCCGATGGACAAATGGGGAATTCTGAAGTAGGTCATTTAAACATTGGTGCTGGACGTGTTGTTTACCAAGATTTTGCAAAAATCAATAAAGCAGTTACTGAAAATACCATTGCTCAAAATAAAGTATTGTTAGCAGCTTTTGATTATGCTAAAAAAAACAATGTTGCCGTTCATTTTTTTGGGTTGGTTTCCGATGGAGGAATTCATTCTCATCAAAATCATTTGTACAAATTGTGTGAATTGGCAAACCAGCACAATATCCAAAAAACATATATTCATGCCATTACTGATGGGAGAGATTGCGACCCAAAAAGTGGACTGGGTTTTATCGAAACATTAGAAAACAACATAAAAAACACCAACTGCCAGTTGGCTTCTGTAATAGGCAGATACTATACCATGGATCGAGACAACCGTTGGGAGCGAGTAAAGTTTGGGTATGATTTAATGGTAAACGGAATTGGTGAAAAATCACAAAATTTGGAGGAAAGTATGAAGACTTCTTACCAAAATAATGTTACCGATGAGTTTATAAAACCACTTGTAAAAGTTGATTCAAACAATCATCCAATTGGAAAAATTCAACCCAACGACGTGGTGATTTCATTTAACTTTAGAACCGACCGTTGCAGGGAAATTACTGTTGCTTTAACGCAAAAAAACTTTCCAGAACATGGAATGAAAACTTTACCGTTGTATTACGTTACCATGACCAACTATGATAAAACATTCAAAAATGTTCACATCATGTACGACAAGGATAATTTAGCCAATACCTTGGGCGAAGTTTTGGCCAAAAACAAAAAATCACAAATTAGAATTGCCGAAACCGAAAAATATCCTCACGTTACCTTTTTCTTTTCAGGAGGAAGAGAAATACCTTTTGACGGAGAAAAACGAATTATGGTAAACTCGCCAAAGGTTGCTACTTATGATTTGCAACCAGAAATGAGTGCCGAAGAAGTAACCACTTCTATTTTACCGGAAATTGGAAAAGCCGAAACGGATTTTATTTGCTTAAACTTTGCAAATGCCGATATGGTTGGGCACACGGGAGTTTATGCTGCCATTACCAAAGCGGTTGAAAAAGTGGATAATTGCGTAGAACGAATTGTGAATACTGGAATTAAAAATGGCTATTCCTTCATTATCATTGCCGACCATGGAAATGCCGATTTTGCAATTAATGAAGATGGAAGCCCAAATACAGCCCACTCAACCAATTTAGTGCCTTGTATTTTAATCGACAGCGATTATAAAAACATAAAAAATGGTAAATTAGCCGATGTGGCACCGACTATATTAAAATTGTTAAATATTAAACCTGCTCCGGAAATGGATGGAGAGTGTTTGATTAATTAACAGTCTTCAGTCTTCAATTCTCAGTCTTCAAAAAATAAAAATTAACTTTAAGAACTTTACAAACTGAATAAAAAATGAATCACATCAAAAACTACATTCAAGACAACAAAGAACGTTTTATCAATGAATTGTTTGATTTATTAAGAATTCCGTCGATTAGTGCCGATGCGGCTTATAATAAAGATATTGTTAAAACTGCTGAAGAAGTTAAAAAACGTTTGATTGAAGCCGGTGCTGAAAATGTAGAAATTTGTGCAACTGCCGGAAATCCAATTGTGTATGCTGATAAAATTATTGACACAAAACTTCCAACAGTATTGGTTTACGGGCATTACGACGTACAACCTGCCGACCCCATTGAATTATGGGACAACCCTCCTTTTGAGCCTGTAATTAAAAAAACTACCTTACATCCTGATGGAGCTATTTTTGCACGTGGAGCATGCGACGATAAAGGGCAAATGTATATGCACGTTAAAGCTTTCGAATTGATGATGAAAACTAGCACTTTGCCTTGCAACGTAAAATTTATGATTGAAGGCGAAGAGGAAGTCGGCTCTGTAAATCTGGGAACATTTGTTAAAGAAAACAAATCCAAATTAAAAGCCGATGTCATTGTAATTTCTGATACCGGAATTATTGCCAACGATGTGCCTTCGATAACTACAGGTTTGAGAGGCTTAAGTTATCTTGAAGTTGAAGTTACCGGACCGAACCGTGATTTACACTCTGGTTTATATGGTGGAGCAGTTGCCAACCCAATTAATGTATTGGCAAAAATGATTGCATCGTTAACCGACGAAAACAACCACATTACCATTCCCGGCTTCTACGACAAAGTGGAAGAACTTTCTGTTACCGAACGTACTGAAATGGCAAAAGCACCCATTACCGATGATACTTTTATCAACTCACTAAACATTAAAGCTGTTCAAGGAGAAAAGGGATACAGTAGTTTAGAACGAGTTTCTATTCGTCCCACTTTGGATGTGAATGGTATTTGGGGTGGTTACATTGGTGAAGGAGCAAAAACGGTGCTGCCATCAAAAGCTTCTGCAAAAATTTCGATGCGTTTGGTTCCTCATCAAATATCTGATGAAATAACCGAGTTATTCACTAAACATTTCGAAAACATTGCTCCAAAATCGGTGAAGGTAAAAGTAATTCCGCACCACGGAGGGGCTGCTTATGTAACTCCTATTGATTTTAAAGGATATGTAGCTGCAAAAAAAGCCATGGAAGAAACTTTTGGAAAATCACCAATCCCTTCGAGAAGTGGCGGAAGTATCCCAATTGTTGCCTTATTTGAGCAAGAATTAGGGTTGAAATCCGTATTGATGGGTTTTGGATTAGATTCTGATGCGATACATTCACCTAACGAACATTTCGGAGTATTTAACTACTTGAAAGGAATAGAAACCATTCCGTTGTTTTTTAAATATTTTGCTGAATTAAAATAATAAGATGAGTTTATTGAAATCAATTACAAATCGTCATTGCAAGTGTTTTGCGATAACAAAAGGGGAAAGCAATCTTTCAAAAAATAAGATTGCTTCAGTCGTGAGAAACTCCTTTGCAATGACGAACATCCTATTGTTATTACTATCTCTTACGCTTACTTCATGTTTTAAGTACGAAGATGTATCTATGAAAGAAGTAACTAACTTGGGAATCAACAGTTTTTCTGCAAAAAACATTGAAATTAGGGTTGACATGAGAATTATTAACCCCAACAATTACAAAATCAGTATTGTTGATTCTGATTTAGAATTGTTCGTGAAAAACACAAAAGTAGGTACTTCAAAAATCAAGGATAAAATAGAATTACCAAAAAACTCTGACCAAGTTCATAAAATTGTTGTAATTACCAATGTGGGAGATATGATAGGAAGTGCTATTCCGGTAATTTTAAGTGTATTGTTTGATGATGCTGTCGATTTACAAGTAAAAGGGGAAATAAGAGCACGGGCAAAATCATTAAGCAAAAACTTCCCCGTAGATTTTAAGGAAAGAGTGAGGTTGAATAAATAATCTTTCCACAACTACTTCTCCACTATATAATCTTTACCTTTATTTAAAGGGTCAAGATTTAATAAAATACATAAATGATAATAGATATTTGGTAAGTTGTAATGAAATTGCTCCGGCACTTCAAAAAAATGTTCTACACATACAGCAAAAAACTCGTGCATATTTACTGCTGCGTATTTTCTTAAAAAATTTTCATCGCCATGCTGCATCAATTCAAATTCTTTTGAACCAATGGTTTCCCATTTTTCGAGATACTCATAAAATTTAAAATCAAAATCGTTGGCATGAGTAATGGTTAGTTTTAAAGCATGAGCAAATTCGTGTAAGGCTAAGTTGTATCGGTCGCTTGGATAAACAAAACCATGCTCCACATGTTGCCAACTCAGCTGCATATTTCCTTCTGGTGGAGTTCCACCTTTTAATCGTTGATTAATCATTTTATTAAAAAAGATAGATGGGTAAATGATAAACCCCCTGATATTATCCATTAAATATTGGTCTAACCCAAAAGTGAGTTGTATGGCTGCTCCAGAAATAACGATTTTCATTTCTTCGGTAACCGTACAACCCTCTTTGCCAATAAATTTTTTTTGATTTTTAAACGCTAGTAATCGATGAATAAACTTAGCTTTTCCTTCTGGGGATAATTGTTTAAAAAAGTGCAATTGTTCAGAAAGTAATGAGTCTATTTTATCATATTCGGTTTTACTAATGGGATTATGATAAACAACTTTGTTGTAGTAAAATGCAGGTAAGGCGTTTTTTCCGTAAATTAAATACGCTCCGTAAAGGAACAAAAATGGCAGAGCAATTAAAAATAAAATAAAAAATATCATGCCCCTAAAGTCGTTAACATATTAGAAATTTAACAAGTTAAACTATTTCAACATAATGAAACGGAATATTCAATACCTTTTCAAATTCTTTTCCAGCATCCAGCATGTCTTCGTCAATGCTGTCATAATGCCAATTTACATTTAATTTAAGAGCATATTTTTTTGCAATTTTACCTAAGTAAATAAGCATGTCCATAATGTATTTTGCTGAAGACGAATTAAAATATTCAAATTTGAAATTACAGGTAATTTCAAACGATACGTTTCCATTCAAATCTTTTAAATAATAAATGTATTTATCGTAATTATCGAGCCACTCCATTACCGGTAGATAAAATTTTTGCACATTTTCCGGTCTTGAATCTCCTTCAAATTCAATTAAATGTTTGTTATGGTCTAATACTATTGAAGGTGTATTTTCAGTTTGACTGATTTTATAAATTTCCATGTGATTGTTGGTTTTTTTTAATTATTGATGTTTATTTCTAAAACAAAAAAACTTAATGATGAGTGATGATGGTGAAAAGTATAATTTAATTTATTGCCGGATTTTAATACCATATCAATAATACCAAGACTAGCACCACCTTTTTCTGAAATAGAGGTATTCATAATCACTTCATTGTATTTTTGTTTTAATTGTTCTTTGCCCATTTCATTGATAGACGTTATTTTTTGTTCCAATTCTTTTTGAATAGCTGATGTTACAAAGTTTCCTACAGCAACTTTATAGCCATTCCTTTCTTGTATCAACGTAAAAAAACCTCTGTTAAATAAATCGGTATGGGTATTTTTAATATCAGAAACGGAATGTTTATGAACATTTTCTAAACATTCGACCACCACCTTGTAGGTTTTTTTTGCCGCCCTTTTTAATTCTATGTTTTGATGCAAATTTCTTTTTATTGAAATCAACAACGAGTTGACTACTTTAAAATTAAAATCGCCATGATAAGCACATATAATGTTATTTCTTTGCATTACATTATATACTTTTTGTATGTATAAATTATCGCTCATAAGTTTGTATTAAAATTTTATTCCCATCACACATATATCATCTATTTGAGCAGTATTTTTCATCCATGTCGCTATAGTATTTTCTAATAGTTGTTCTTGTTCAAGCATCGGTTTATGGTAATTTGATAATAATAAATCTCTAAATGGTGGGTAGTAAAATTTCTTTCCTTTATCTCCTCCTTTTTGATCAACATAACCGTCAGTAAACAGATAAACCATATCGTCTTTTTTTATTGAAATTTGATGGCTGGTAAATTCTTGATGTAGTACATCTGTTTTTCCAATGTGTATTTTATCTGCTTTGTATTCTGTCAATTCATTATCTCTAACCAAATACAACGAATTATGAGCCCCTGCATATTGGAGCAATCGGGTATTCTTATTGTAACAGCATAAGGCTATGTCAAGTCCGTCTTTTATCGATTCTGTAGTATGGTTTAAATTCAAATTATTAACCAGTCGTTCACCTAACTGAACAAGAATTTTAGCAGGGTCGGTTTCACCCAAATTTGCAATATTGTTAAGTATATTAATGCTGATAATCGACATAAATGCACCCGGAACGCCATGACCTGTACAATCGGCAACAGCAAATAATAGTTCATCTCCACTTTGCCTTGCCCAATAAAAATCACCACTAACAATATCTTTGGGTTTAAAAAATATAAAATGATTAGGGAGTAGTTCCTGTAAAAGTTGATTGGAAGGAAACACAGCACTTTGGATTCTTTTTGCATAATCAATGCTATCCATAATTTGTCCGTTTTTTACTTCTAATAATTTCGATTGATTTTCAATTTCAAATTGTGCTTCCTGAAGTTTGGTAATATCGGTATCAATTAATATAAATTTCTCAATAGCTCCTTCACTGTTTAAAACCGGTGTCATGGTGGTTTGTACCCATTTATTTTCGCCGGTTTTAGTGGTGTTGTTTAAAATGTATTTTACGCTAATTTTTTCATCCATACATTTTTGGATAACGGAGTTTATTTTTGGATTTGAACTTCCTGTTAGGATAGATTTACCAAATTTTTCTTTAAACTCTTCAATGGTATAACCATACAGTTTCGTGTAACTTTCGTTTATCCATTCAATATTTCCTGTCGAATCGGCTATAATTACAACATTATCGGTTTCCCTAGCAACTACCGAAAGTTTTTCCAATTCATCATTAATGGCTTCCAGTTTAATATTTATTTTCTTTTTTTGATTGTAACTTCTGAGGATAAAAATTGCGAGCAACATCACTAAAATAATTCCTCCCATTAAGGCATTGGTTTGTAATTTTTTATTTTCAACTTCTGTTTTTTTAGCAGCTATTTCGGCATTTTTTAGTTGAATATCTTTTTGGTTCTGTTCGTTTTGATATTTTGCTTCCAGTTCCAATAATGTTTTTGATTTGTTTTTTTCATTTAAACTGTCTTTAGCCAACAGCATTAATTTTTGGAACGCTAATGCCTCTTTGAAATTATTTTGATTTTCTGCTATTTCGGATAGTACCTGAAGGCTATTTATTACCAGTAAAGGTAACTGGTGTTTCTCAGCAAGTTTATACGATTTTTGTGCATATTCCCGTGCGTTATCAAATTGGTTTAATTCTTTATACAAATCAGCTAAATTATTATAAGAATAAATTGAGCTTTGAACATTACCCAATTCTTCGGTGATTCTCAGGTTTTTTTGATTGTATTCCAAAGCTTTGTCGTATTTTTTTTGGAGCCGATATACGTCGGCAATATTATTGATGGCAAAAGACTGTCCTTTTTTATCTTTCAATCTGGTTTCTATTTTTAGCGAATAAAAATAGCTGTCTAGTGCTTTTTGAAGGTTTCCTTGTTCGTGATAAAGAGTACCAATATTGAGTGCAATACCCGACAAACCTTCTTCATTATTATTTTTTTCATACAAAACTTTTGCTTTTGTATAATATGATATGGCTTTATCGTCTTCATATAAGTTGTAGTACATCAAACCGATGTTGGTATATGCAATGGCTATACTAATTTCTTTTTTTAACAGTTTGGCTAACTCAACATTTTTTTGGTAGTAATATAAAGCATTAGAATAGTTGCCCATGTTTGCATTAGCAATTCCAATAAAATTGTATGCATCGTAGGTAAGAGTATTTTTTTTCTCAAACGAAATAGTTGATAGCGAGGATATTTCCATGACAACCAACTCAGCCATTTCAATGGCGTCGTTATACTTACCTTTTGCTATAAATATCCCCGTTTTTTTTATTTTAAAGGTATATTCACTTTCAATATTTTTCAATTCTTGACTCAACAAAATGCCTTTATCTAGCAATGCTAATGCAGAATCATTATTACTCTTTTCATAATAATTTATTAAGGTTTTCAGAAGAGGTATTTTTTCTTTTTTTGAAGCTTTACCAAGTAATACGTTTAAAGAATCAACACTATTACTAGCATAAGCAGAACCTCCTAAAAGATTAAAAATTAGAAATATAGCTACACCGAGTCTTTTCAATTTATATGCTTTTCTTTAAAATTAATCATCACCTGTCATTCAAATTAAAGCAAGATAAAAAAAATAATTGGAAAGTTTGATTACATCTTAAATTTTATCAGGGCTGAGATTTGAAATCGTAAAAAATTTCGTGTTGAACTTCCATCTTGTTTTCGATTTCTTGTTGAATTTCTTTACGTACTTTTCTAATCACACTTAGTTTTGCTGGTGCAAATGAGCGGATAACAACTTTGTTTTTATTTACAAAAGAGTATTGAAAAATATCTTTTTTTAAAATTATTTGACCTGTTAATTCCATTTTGATTATTTAATTATTGATTAATTTATTTTCAGTTAAAGATGATAAGCCATAGCAATAAACTTAATAAAACTATAGGTAAGAGGATGCCTATTGACTTTTGCCAAATGGGAATTTTAGTGTTGTAATAACACCTTTCAAATACCGAGTTAATAGTTTTTTTTACCATATTTTTATAGGAGTCTACCTTTTTATGACTATTTTTTTCGTTTCAAAAGTTGATTCGGTTTTAAACGATATAAAGTAAACCCCTTCGGATAAAGATTGCACATTTATTTTTTCATTTATCAATTTTTCCTGAACATCAAACCATTGATTATAAACTATTTGTCCGACAGTGTTTGCAATTGATATGGTTAATGTTTTATCTAAAGAATTTTTAAATTCAATGGTTAATGCTGTTTTAGCTGGATTAGGGAAAAAATTTAGTTCGTTCTCTCCTTTTAATTTAACCATTCTAATTTCAGAATAAGAATACTCTCCATTAAAATCAGTTTGTTTTAAGCGGTAATAAAAAAGCCCTCCCCGACTCTCCTGAAGGGAGGGAGAACTATCGACAACTTCATAGCCAATATTATTTGATGAATTTCCAGCTCCTTTGGTAGTTGTAATTTCTTCCCAGTTTGCAGCATCTATACTTCTTTCAATGGTAAAATAATCGTTGTTTATTTCTGTGCTTGTAATCCATGTTAGTTCTACTTCTTTATTATTCATAGGTTGGGCATCAAAACTTAAAAGTTTTATAGGCAAGGTTAACGTGCAACCTGCACCTACACTTCCAATTTGATATTTTCCTATAAATACGTTAGAAGACACTCCGGTTGCAGCGGAGGTAAGCAATGTAGTTCCGGGTCCGGGGTTAAAATCAATATTTACTCCTCTAAACCAACCTATTACATAAAACGAACCTGTATTTGAGCCGTCACCAACAACAGCTCTTGCATAATCAATACTTGTTCCTCCAACGGTGGCTTTACAAATAAAACTTCCGTCTATTGTGCTATATTCACTAAAAAACATGTCGTTCGAACCTGCAGAAGTTCCATTTTCAACACCTACGTTTGGATCAAAATCTATGGTGTTGGTAAAATACCCAACTAAAAACAGATTGGTATCTTCAATAAACAAATCATTTGGAGTAACCTGATTCGCTGCTGTTCCAATGTTTTTTGCCCATTGTAAAGTGCCTGACGAATTATATTTAGCATAAAACAAATCCAAACTACCTATTTTTGTTAAAGTTGTTCCGCTTACATCAATACTTGCACTAACCATTTTCCCTGCTATATATACATTATCAGTAGCATCCAAAGCCACAGCAAAAACTTCTTCGCTTAATGTTGTTGCGGGGTTACCTCCAATTTTTTTTGCCCAAACATAAGCCCCTGTTGCAGTGGTATATTTGGCTACAAAACCATCCACATCAATCCCTGAAGCCGGAGTACTTGAGGCTAAATTAGCCACACCTGCTCCCGGATCAAAATCGATGGTTCTTTGAAAGCTACCACAAACGATAACATTTGTTGAAGATGCATCAATCTTAATTTGGTATGCATTTTCGGAGCTAGTACTTCCTAAATTAAACGCCCAGCGGTAGGTCCCTGCGGTAGTGTAACTTGCTACAAAAGCATCTAAACCGCCTGCACTAGTTTTATTAACCGTTCCTGCTCCGGGATCGAAGTCACAAGTTCCTTGAAAATTACCGACGATATATGCGTTATTGCTTGCATCTACAGCTATACCTAGACCCTTATCACTACTTGCTGCACCAATTTTTTTTGCCCATTGATATGCTCCATTGTTATCGTATTTAGCAAAAAAAATATCGTTACTTCCTGTACTTGTAAGGTTAGCTGTACCTGCTCCAGGGTCGAAATCAACTGTACCCTGAAATTCTCCAACGATGTAAACATTACCGACACCATCAACGGCAATACCATTTATAATTGTTGACAATAGAGAGGTAGCATTACCAACCTTAAATGCCCAAACATAAGCTCCGGTAGAAGTGTATTTTCCAAAAAATCCGTTTTGATTTGAATTTCCGGAGGGTTGACCTGTGTTCAAATTAGCAACTCCAGCATCCGGGTCAAAATCTACAATGGCTCGAAAACTACCACCAACATAAATGTTCCCGGAAGCATCTCTTGCAATGGTATAACCGTTACTATCATCTCCATCGGTTGTACATCTAAAACTTTTTGCAAAAGGAGCTTGGGCATCTAAATGGATGTTTAATAAACAAAATAGAGCAATTAACATTAGTTTATTCAACAGTAAAAATCTTTTCATGTTACTTGTGTTTAAGTATGAGTTCATTATAAATTTATCATTTATCCAACTTTCAATTATAAATAGGAATGTAATGTGTAAATTATTGTTTTATATCTAGATTTTAATATTTCATAATACACATTCATTTTATATAATTTAAAAGTATATATTTGTTTCATGTCTAATTATGATGATGTTTTTGAGTTGGTAAAAAGTTTAACGAAAAACGAAAAGCGTTTTTTTAAGATTTTCTCTAAGCGACATGGTGATAAGGATGATTTAAAATACCTGCAATTGTTTGATGTTTATGATTCGTTTGATGTTTATGAAAAAGAAAATATTGAATTAGAAATTCTCAACAAAAACATTACGAACATTAGAAACATTAAACATCAACTCAATTTGCAAATCTTAAGGTGTTTAAATACTTATCACTACCATAAAACTGTTGAAACTGAAGTGTTCAACCATTTACAAAATGGTCAAATCTTATTTGAAAAAGGTCTTTTTAATCACGCTTATAAAGCGGTGAATCAGGCAAAAATTTTAGCAAAAAAGTACGATTTAAACCTACTGCTATTAGATTGCTTAAAGAGAGAAAAACAAATTGCAAGAGAACTCTACATTAAAGAAAAGATAGCACATTTTGCTACCGAGGGGTTAAACGAAGAAAAAGAGTTGCTCAATCAGTACCTAAAAACTTGTGAGGCTCACCATTTAAGAAATCAATTGATTTTAACCAGTAGAGAATCAAAAAATATAGATAAAAATCAACTAAAGTTACAAACTGAAGTATTAGAAAGGCAAGTATTGTCATTAAATATTGATAACGTTGAGTCGTTTGAAACTACTGAGGCAGCATTAATTACTCAATCTTATTTTTACATTTCAAAACAAGATTTTAAAAATGCATCAGAAGTGCAACATCAATTAATAGAGTTTTACAAAATATTTCCCGAACAAATAGAATTACATCAATCAAACTATCTATCAGCCTTATATAATTTAATGGTGTCTAGCTTAATTTTAAAAAAGTACAATAAGGTTGAAACTATTTTAAACACCATAGATACTTATCGGTTAAAACAAAACAGTCGATTGGTTCGTTTAAAATTATTTACGTATTTAAACATTGGTTTGGCTTATTACAATCAAAAAGGCGATTTTATCAAAAGCAGTTCGTACGAAACAACAGTCGCTCAGGGATTAATAAAATTTAATAACGCCATTCATGTTTTTGCAAAGGTTAGTTTGCATTTACACATAACAGTATCTTTTATTGGAATAAAAAATTTCGAAAAAGCAACTTTTTGGGTAAATAAACTATTGAACGAATTACATTCTAGAAGCATTGCAACTCACTTGTTAATTGGTAAAATTTTATCCTTGATTATTGCTTTTGAGCAAAAAAAGTTTACGTACCTGAATTTTATTGCTAAGCAATATTACAATGAAATTGATTTGGTCGAAAACAAACTAAAGAGTTTGGAGTTATTAATCGTTTTTTTCTATTCCAATAATTTTGACGAATTAACTAAAGCAGAAATAATAAAATTGCTCGAAAAATTAAAATTAGATTTGAATAATTTATTTATTGACCCAAATGAAAATACAATAGTTGAAGTTTTTGATATTTTAAGTTGGATAGATGCTCGCATTTATAATCAATCTTTTGAATACTTGACTCAATTAAAATTTACATC
>JACPDX010000105.1 GCA_016183805.1 Bacteroidota bacterium | reverse complement strand
ATTATCTTCGATAATCTTTCCCATCTCTTGAAAGAGAGGAATAGGGGGAGAGTTGTTCTTTTAAAGCAAAGTTAATTATTCAATTTTAAAATTTAGATAATATTTCTATACCTTAATATTAACCCTATTACCAAGTTCAATTATTTCTAAATCTTTAATGGTTTGTTTGTCAATGCTAAACCGAACAATGGTTTTAACTTTATGAAAGCCACTTTTTCCTGCAGCTCCCGGATTTATATGTAACAAGCTTAATTTCTTGTCATAAATTACTTTTAAGATGTGTGAATGACCACAAATAAAAAGTTTAGGAGGGTTTTTAGTGATTTCTTCTTTTACATCTGGTGAATATCGATTCGGATAACCTCCAATGTGAGTCATCCAAACATCTACTTCTTCACAAAAAAAACGGAGATTTTTAGGAAACGTTTTTCTAACTTCTTGCCCGTCGATATTTCCGTAAACACAACGAACAATTGGACAAATTTTTTGTAAATCTTCAATTACTTTATAATTGCCAACATCGCCGGCATGCCAAATTTCGTCGCAAACTGAAAGATATTTTTCAATTTTCGGATCTAAAAATCCATGGGTGTCTGATATTAATCCAATTCTTTTCACTTGGTAAAAGTAATTTATACTTTGATAAATTTTTGAATGTGTTCGACTTTTAACTTAATTTCGAGGTTTGAATAATAAAAAGATAAAAAGAAGGTTTTACAATCATCATAAAAAACATTGAAACATGAAAAAAGCATTTTTTATTCTATCATTAGCCGTTTTAAGTAACGGTTTAATTGCACAAGAAGATACATTAAAAGGTCAAAAAGGTGATTGGGGTATCAGTATTAATATCTCAGGTATAATAAACAACATTACTTTGCAAAATCAGAAAGATGGTGCAGGTAATTACGTGATTTTTGGTAGAAAATACATTAAAGATGATGTGGCTATTAGATTAGGGTTTAATGTAGCTTATAATAATCAAAAATGGAATTCGGAAGATAGTATTGTTATAGGTACTGGTTCCACTGCTTTGCGTCAAATTGATTCTACAGTGTCTCGTTTTGATTTTTCTATTTCTGGTGGTTATGAAAAACATTTTGGTTCTACCAAAAGATTAGATCCATATTTTGCAGGAGTAATGACAATTGGAAGAATAGGTAATACAGAAACTAATGCTAACACCAATATTAAAGATGTAACAGGAACGGATAAAACTCAACATATTATTCAAGAAGATGGAGGTTTTTATTTTGGTTTAGGTGGAGTTGCCGGATTCAATTATTTTATAGCCCAAAAGTTCAGTTTAGGTGCTGAGTTTGGTTACTTCTATTCATATTCAAAAACCGGTGGTGATTATAACGAAAGTTTAGTTAATACACCTGTTAGTGGAGCTCAATCATCTACATTTTCAAGAGGCATTAAAGAGCAATCAACCAATTCGTTAAATGTTAACTCAACAGCATCAATAATGTTGTCGTATTTTTTTTAAAAAGATAGCTAAAAAAATGAAATAAAAAAAGAAGAGCTTCTGCTCTTCTTTTTTATGATTGAATTTCTAAATAACTATTATAATAACACATTTCTATCTTCAATAATTGTTACTTTACCATTATCTAAATCGTATAAAGCTCCAACAATTTTTAATTCTTTTTTATCAACCAGATGTTTTAGTACAGGCTCTGAATTTTTTAAAAAATTTGTTGCATGTATAATATTGTTATTTACCAAGGTAGCTATGTTACTTTTTAAAGAATCAGGTAACGATTGAATTTCCGGTTCATTCGACATGTACTCGATTAAAGAATTAATATGGTTATGATGTTTTGTTTCTGCACGATGAGCAAATGCATCTAAGGCACCACAATTTTCGTGACCTAAAACAACGATTAATTCGCATTTTAAATGTTCTACTGCATATTCTATACTAGCTAATTCATATTCTCCAATTACATTTCCTGCAGTTCTGATAGAGAAAATATCGCCCAATCCTTGATCAAAAATCAGTTCAGGTGAAACTCTTGAATCGGAACAACTAACAATAACTGTCGAGGGGTGTTGCCCATTTTTTAACAACTTAATATGATTAAGCGTTTCATTAGGGTGAACAGATTGTTCTGAAAAAAATCGTTTGTTACCTTCAATAAGTATTTGTAAAGTGCTTAAATTGTCTTCGTTTATTTTAACATTCAAATTTTCTGTATTTATTTTAGCAGTTTCATTACATGCCGATAGACCAATTATCAAAAATAAAGCTATTGCTGTTGTGGTTTTCATGTTAGATGGTTTTTAGTTATATTTAAACAAACCTTATAAGCATTTTGTGTGCTTCTATCATACAATATTACTGTGATTAGTGAATTTATTTAATGAGGAAAATCATCAGAAAAAATGTTAAAACACAAAAAAAAACCTGTTTTTTAACATAAAATACCAGTCACAATAAAAGGGATTGGTTTATTTGATTAATGGTATTGAGTGGGGGAGTATAAGTTTTTCTTTTAGGAACGGATTCAAGCAGATTCATAAGTTAAAAGCCATTCGATATCATCTCCATTTTTTAGCGATTTAATGAGTTTAAAACCGTTTTTGGTATAAAAAAAAGCTAAGTTTTGCTCATCAACGGTAAGCCAAAACTTTTGTGTGGGAAATTTATCTATCAATGCTTTAAGCCATTTAGAACCTATTTTTTTGTTTCGGTATTCTTCTATTACCCATATAAAACCAATGTATAAATAGCCATTGTCGAACCATTTTTTTGCTTCCTGTTCGTTATACATCATATCAGGAGAACAGGAATGAAAAATAATTCCTCCGGCAATCAGCTCATTTTTATTATAAAGTAGGTAAACACTAGAATTATCGGAATAACTATCCCAATAAGGAACTATACTATCTTGCCAGTCTGAGGGCAATAGCCTGAAAAAATCTTGATTAAACGATTGTTTGAAAATATATTCCATAAAAAAACATTATAACAATCCCCAAGCCCATAATTTATCAGAGTCGTTAAACCAACGGTCGCCAATATCGGTTCTGTAATAGGAATTGTTTATAATGATGTTATTAATTTTATTGTACATTGTTTTTTGAGCATCTTTCATTGTTAATCCTGTTCCAGTAACTAAAAGTGCTATTCCAGAATCTCCTGTTATCAGCCATTCGTTGTTTATTTTTTTAAGATGCATCGGATGAACTCCCTCTTTCATTTCCTTTCTAATAACTACCACGGCATCTTTCGAGAACAAGTTAAATGTTTTTTTATCTTCGTACGGAAAAGGAGGTACAACAATATAAGCTCCAACTTGAAACCCCATTTTTGTTTTTATTTTGAATTTTTCACCTCGGGCTAATTTATATAAAAAGTTTCCAAATGGTTCATTTATTCCGGCTCGTTGAATTTGTAATTGTGGGTAACCTACCCGCGAGGTAAATTCTAAAGGATAAATTCCATTTGAATTCACAATACAGTTAATATCAATATGTCCAACAAAATTATCTTTTGCTAAGGTGGACTCAAATTTTTTGAGTGTGGCATCAAATATAGGGCTATCATTAGTCCAAAACATACTTGTTCCCATTTCTCCCGTAGAAACTCCAAGTTCTTTTGGGAAAAGTTTTTTATGTTCGAAAGTAATATTTATAGGTTTTAAGAATTCTTTACCATTAAAATAAGCAGCTACAGAAATTTCAACACCACTAACTTTCCGTTGAAGTTGAAAACTGCCCATTTCATTACCCCACGATTTTTTATATGCTTTTAGAACCCGAATAATATCGGCTCCATCCTCTTCTTTTCCAACAAATAATAATTGTTTGTAATCTTGAGTTTCTCCTGACGGTTTTATTACATAACTATTTGGATTAGTCTCAACATAAGCAATAGCATCATGAAAATTAGTAAAT
Source organism: Bacteroidota bacterium (assembly GCA_016183805.1). GTDB lineage: Bacteria > Bacteroidota > Bacteroidia > Flavobacteriales_E > Vicingaceae > Vicingus. The sequence continues at coordinate 278 of JACPDX010000105.1, read as the reverse complement.
TCCTTAAATGGTAATGTTTTTATTTTGTGTTTTTTTAGTTCATCCTGACCAAAACCTCTTTCCAATTCAAGATTATCGGTGTAGACTGTACTACCGATAACCAATTTACCTGCATCACGTAATTCGGTGGCTACTTTACCGTATCCTGTATAATCAAAAATGATAATATCCGCCCATTCCACATGCTTTTTCCAGTCTTTTACTTTAGGAACAAAACCTATCCCAATTTCGCTTGCTGGTTTATAATCAATAAATAATTTCACCTTGTTACCTTCATT
>JACPDX010000029.1:5289-86798 GCA_016183805.1 Bacteroidota bacterium | reverse complement strand
TTAAACCTAAAGATTATAACCCTAGAGAAGGATTTATTGATAAAAAGTTTGTAATGGTAGTTGATTTGGCAAAATGTAAAAATGCACTTAAATGTCAGAATGCTTGTAATAAAGGGCATTACATTACAGGTGAAAATGCTTGGTTAAAAGTATATAAAATGCAGGAATCTGAAAAAGCGGCACCTTATTTTATGCCTACCCAATGCCAACATTGTAATCATCCACCATGCGTAAAAGTTTGCCCTGTTGATGCTACTTTTAAACGCAGAGATGGTATTGTACTCATTGATAATGAACGTTGTATTGGTTGTCGTTTTTGTATGGCAGCTTGCCCTTACTCCATTCGAGTATTTAATTGGAATGAGCCTATACAATCACAATTGGAAGAAACGCATGAACACATTGAAGAAGAATACACTCCTGATTATTGTGGAAAACCAAGTGTTAAAGGTACAGTAGATAAATGCGATTTCTGCCCTCACCAAATTGTAAAAGGAGAATTACCATTCTGTGTTAAAGCATGTCCTAATGATGTTTTTGCTTTTGGCGATATGTATGAAGATGCAGTTACAAATGGTAGTGGAGAAACCTTTAAATTAAGTAAACTCTTAAGAGATAGAGCCGGGCATAGATTAATGGAAAGTCTTGGAACAGAACCAAGTGTTTATTACCTACCACCGGTTGAAAGATTAGTTGAGTTTGAAAAAGGACTAGAAAACTATTCTGAATTTAAATCTGTTCATAAAAATTAATAACGATGAGTGAATATAAAAAAATAATTCAAGACCTAGCACCTAAAAGATTAGGTATCTACGGTAAGTTATGGATAGCTTTCTTGCTTGTTATTATAATAATGGCAATGTATGCCTATTATCAACAATTAACAAGGGGGTTATCTGTTACTAATATGCGAGATTACGCATTGTGGGGTGTTTATATCTCAAACTTTGTTTTCTTTGTTGCAATAAGTTTAGTTGGGTCGCTGGTTACAGCCATATTAAGATTATCTGGAGCTAAATGGAGCACACCTATTACTCGAATATCAGAAGTAATTGCCGTGGCAGCAATTATTATGGCAGGACTAACCATTATTATTGATATGGGGTGCCCTGATAGAATTTACAACATTTTTATTCATGGCAGATTACAATCGCCTATTATTTGGGATGTATTGGTAATTTCTACTTATCTTTTTATTAGTTGTTTGTTGTTGTATTTTCCATTATTACCGGACTTTGCAATTCTTAAAGAACATTTTAAGGATAAACCAAGATTAAGCAGGTGGTATGGAAGACTATCTTTAAACTGGAGTGGAAATTCAACACAACTTAAAATTTATAATAAATCAATTAATATTCTTTCGGTAATGATTATTCCTGTTGCTTTTGGAATACACACCGTAACTGCATGGCTTTTTGCAACAACTTACCGTCCCGGTTGGGATAGTGCTAATTTTGGTCCATATTTTATTGCCGGAGCATTTGTTGCCGGAGCAGGAGTTGTTGTAGTATTTATGTATATTTTAAGAAAAATTTATAAACTTGAAAACTACATCACAGATAAACATTTTAATAACATGGGTAAATTATTGGCATTACTCTGTTTAATTTATTTATACTTTAATATTAACGAATATTTAGTTCCGGCATACAAAACTACAGAAGAAGAGGCTGATCATTTGTATGGCTTGTTTTTAGGTCATTTTGCTCCAATGTTTTGGGCTGTGATTATTGGCGGTTTAGTTCTACCTGTTTGTATCTTAGTTTTCAAAAAAGGAAGGAAACCACTCCCTTTATTTATAATAGGTCTTTTTGTAGTAGTTGGTGCTTGGTGGAAACGATATTTAATTGTAACGCCAACATTACTTCACCCTTTTCTTCCAATACAAGGTGTTCCCGAAGCTTGGCATGATTATTTTCCTTCAATGCTTGAATGGATGATTACATTTGGAACATTGGCTTCTGCCTTATTAATAATGACTATTTTATTTATCTATTTACCTGTTGTTCCTATACATGAAACTGCAGAAGAAATGGGTGCTTTAGAACATGATAAAAACGAAACATTATGAAAAATTTAATCAATTATCAATTCAAATTAGTAGCTACATTATTAGCATTAACTATTGTTTTTATTAGTAATAAAGCATACTGTCAGGAAGAAAAAAAAGACATCAATCTTTCGATTCAATATCAAAAAATAATGAATCAACATTCTTTGATAAACATCTCCGCTAAATTTAAAGATGAAAATGGTTTTAACCCTTGTGCTAAGCAAAAATTTGACGTCTATAAAGTTACAATTACTGAAGATGAATCTGCTGAGGCACAAGAAGAAAAAATAGGAGAGGCTATTACCAACGATGAAGGGAAAGTCAAATTTGCAATTCCTTATAAAATTACTACACCATCTGTTAGTTTTATTGTTAGACTAGAAAACAGTAAATTGTTTGAAGATTCTGAAGAAAGTATTGAAGCTCTTGATGCTGGTATTGAAGCAACTATAGAAGAAGTTGATAGCGTATTTTACATCAAAGCCCGTTTATTTTTGCCAGATAATCAACCACTTGCGGCTCAATCACTTGAAGTTGGATTACAACGATTGTTTGGAAACCTAAAAATAGGTGAAGAGGATAGTTATGAAACAGATGAAGAGGGGTATATTTCAGTTCCTATTGATGAAGGATTAACCGGAATTGATGGTAAGTTAACGTTTAGAATTGCCTTGGTTGAAAGTGATGAATACGGCACAATAATTGCAAATGTAACTTCAGACAAAGGTGAAAAAATTGAAGACGAGTCAACTTTTGATCAACGAACCATGTTGTCACCTCCAAACAAAACACCTTTGTTTTTATGGATTTTTCCAAATATAATATTAGTAAGTATATGGGGTATCTTAGTATTTTTAACGCTTAATTTATTCAAAATTTATAAATCAAATAAAACGAAAAAGTCATGAAAAATTTAAAAAAAATAATGTTGTTAGGGATTGCAACAGTGTCTGTTATAACTTTTACCTCTGCTGTTAAAGCAACGTGGGAAGTTCCGGCAAAATACAAAACAATGAAAAATCCTACTGATGCAAAAAATGCAGAAAACATAACTGTTGGAAAAACGTTGTATGCAAAACATTGTGCTTCTTGTCATGGTAAAAAAGGTTTAGGTGATGGTTCAAAAGCACCGGAATTAAAAGGCGATTTAGGTGATTTTTCATCTGCCGAATTCCAAAAACAAACTGACGGAGAAATTTTTTACAAAATGATAGATGGTCGTGATGATATGCCGGCATTTGTTAAAAAAATTGCTTCAGAAGAAGACAGGTGGTTAATTGTTAACTTCGTAAGAACGCTTAAAAAATAATAACAGATTACATGGTAAAAAAGCCGTCCGTCAACCGACGGACGGCTTTTTTATTTATACACGTTGAAGATTTTAAATTATTAAAGAACTTAACCTCTAAAAAGATGAAAAATTTAACATTAACGGTAGGATTAGTACTTTTTGCTTTGTTTTTTCAGCATTGTAAAAATAATACTGAAACTGAACAAGAACTAGTAGTAACTAATGAAACTAAAAATAGTATTGAACCAGAGATAGTGAATTCGGAAACTGAAAACAATACTGAAATAACAGTAGAAAATACTTTGCCCATTAAAAATGAAGTACCTATAAAAAATAACGACGTTAAGCCAGTAGTAAACACATCACCAAAAACAACGTTGCCAAAAATAACCGAAACAAAAGAAATTAAAACTATTGTAGAAACTCCAGCACCAATAATTAAGGATGAACCTACGCCAACCCCAAAAGAAGAAGTAATAGTTAATGAACCTGCACCCAAGCCTGTGCCTAAACCGGAGCCCAAACCTATAGCAGAAACTCCTGTTGTTGCTGATGTTTCAACCTGGGTAGTTCCGGCTAATTACAAAACCATGAAAAACCCTACAGATGCAACCGATAAAGAAAATTTAAAAATTGGCAAAGAATTATATACAAAACATTGTAGTTCTTGCCATGGTAAAAGTGGACTCGGAGATGGTTCTAAAGCTTCTGAATTAAATGGAGATTTAGGTAATTTTTCTTCGGCTAAATTTCAAAAACAAACTGATGGAGAATTATTTTATAAACTTATCGACGGACGTGATGACATGCCAGGATTTAAGAAAAAATTACCTTCTGAAGAAGATAGGTGGTTAGTTATTAATTATATTAGGACTTTAAAAAAATAATTAAAAGGACAATCAGAATAAATAACTTTTTAAACCCCAAAAGCACTTCTTTAATTGAAGTGCTTTTGGATTTTTATAAAAAATTGACTCTAAGCAAATTAATTTTTTCTATATTTGAAAATAATAAAATATGTTTAAAAGGTTAGAGGTTTAAAAGGTTAGAAAATAACCTCTTAACTTCTAAACTCAAAACCCTTAAACTTTAAAATATGAAATACACTTCACTATTAATACTCTTGTTTGCACTGTTTTCTTGCGGAGGAGAATCAACCGAACAAGACGATAACTCAACAACAGAAACCAATTCAGATTTAACCAACGAACGGATTGATAAAGCTAAAAAGGTATTTTATACCATTCCATCACCTTACGAAACGGCGTTGATTTTTGAAAGCTCTGGAGTAAATTATAACATTGGGTTATTAAATCCTATCGACAATGTGAGTAACTATTCCACAAGTGTTAAACAAGCCTTAAATTTTGGTGTTTATGGTGCAGATTTAAGTTATGCCAACATTTTCGACCAATCGCAACAATGTATGTTTTATATGAATTGTGCCAAAAAATTAGCAGATCAGCTTGGTGTAACTGCTGCTTTTGATGCAGAAACTATTGAGCGTATTGAAAGAAACCTCAACAACAGAGATTCGTTAATGAATATTATTAACGATTCGTATTGGATTGCTGATTCGCATTTAAAAGAAAACCAACAAGATTATTTGTCGGCACTAATTATTGCCGGAGGTTGGATTGAAGGTTTGTATTTGGGTTCTGCAACCCTCAAAAAAGAAAAACCAAGCGAACCTATTATGAAAGCTATTGCTGACCAAAAATATGCCATGGAAAGCTTGGTAGATTTAATGGATTTATACAACAATGAAGAAGTAAGTACGCTCAAAACTAAACTGATGACAATAAAAGCCAGTTTTGATAAAATCACCGAAACATCAACAGCAACTTCTGTAAATAATGACAAGGACGTTGCGGTTATCGGTGGAGGCTCTTCTTTAACATATACTCCTGAAATAATTTTTGAAATAGCACAAAATGTAAAAACATTAAGAAATGAAATTATTGAATAAATCACTCATCGTTAAATGACCTTTAACGAAGGGAATGATTATCGTGTTTTAGTGCTTTTTCAAGAAGTATTAGGTGATGTGATTTTTAAAATAAAAGACAAAACAGGAAAAATCTTGTATAGTAGTGAGGCTGGAGAAGACAAGCCTTTTTGGGATTTTAGGGTAAATTCAACCCAACAATTAATTGTGCATGTTTTTGTGCCTAAAGTGGAAAAAACATCTACTCAAATTTCTCCTCAAGGTTGTATCTCCATTTTAGTAGGGTTTAAACCTCAAGAAAATATTTCGAAAGTTAAAATGATGAAGTAAGAAACCATGAAAAAAATCATCATTACTCTATTGGCAATTACTACTTTTTCGGTTGCATTTGCCCAAGTAAAATACAATACAGGAAATGTTGAGTTCGATACCGATTTAGGAATCGTTAATGCCAACGCAAAACTCGATTTAAAAACCTTTAAAATAAATGTAAGTACCACTCATAACTTGCCAATTCCAAAAGTTGAAGAATTGCTTCAGATAATGGAACCAGCCGAAATTATTTTAGCGGCCGACATTGCTCAAGTTGCTCAAAAACCTATAGACGCAGTAGTAACCTCCTACAAAAAAAACAAAGACAAAGGCTGGGGAGTTATAGCAAAAGAAATGGGAATAAAACCTGGCTCACCTGAATTTCATGCTTTAAAAGGTAAAACCAAAACTCGCAAGGATAAAGGTAAAAGTGAGGACAAAGGAAAAGGTAACGGAAACTCTAAAGGTAAAGGGAACGGAAAAAAGAAATAATTTTAACATTGATAATCTAGGTTAAAAAGATTTCATTAAAAAAGTTACTTTTGCCGCATGGCAACAACAAACGAAGACAATTTAAAAAAAATCATATCTCATTGTAAAGAGTATGGTTTCGTATTTCAATCAAGCGAAATTTACGACGGACTTAGTGCAGTTTACGACTACGGTCAGCTAGGTAGCGAACTCAAAAAAAACATTAAAGAATATTGGTGGAAATCAATGGTTCAAATGCACGAAAACATTGTGGGTATTGATTCTGCCATATTTATGCACCCCGAAATTTGGAAAGCCTCTGGTCATGTGGATGCTTTTAACGATCCCTTAATCGACAACAAAGATTCTAAAAAAAGATACCGTGCTGATGTGCTAATTGAAGAACACATTGGAAAAATTGAAGCAAAAAACGAAAAAGAAGCAGAAAAAGCTCAAACTCGTTTTGGTGATGCTTTTAACCGTGAACAGTTTTTGGCAACCAACCCAAATGTGCTAAGAAATCAAGCTAAAATTGACGAAATAAACGCTCGTTTTAAAGAGTGTATGAACAGTGAAGATTTAGCCGGGGTTAAAAAATTAATCGAAGATTTAGAAATTGCTTGTCCGATAAGTGGTTCTAAAAACTGGACCGATGTGAAGCAATTTAACTTAATGTTTAGCACCGAAATTGGTTCCGTTTCAGAAACTGCCAACAAAATATATTTACGTCCGGAAACTGCACAAGGTATTTTTGTAAACTTTTTAAACGTCCAAAAAACAGGACGTATGAAAATTCCGTTTGGTATTGCCCAAATCGGCAAAGCGTTCAGAAATGAAATAGTCGCCCGTCAGTTTATTTTCCGTATGCGTGAGTTTGAACAAATGGAAATGCAATTTTTTGTTCGTCCCGGCGAAGAAATGAAATGGTACGAATACTGGAAAAACGAGCGTATTAAATGGCACCAATCGTTAGGAATTGATGCTAAATATTACCGTTTTCACGACCACATAAAATTGGCTCATTATGCCAATGCGGCTTGCGATATTGAATTTAATTTTCCGATGGGATTTAAAGAACTGGAAGGAATTCACTCCAGAACAGATTTCGATTTAAAACAACACGAAAAACATTCGGGCAAAAAATTACAGTATTTTGATAATGAATTGAACGAAAGTTATGTGCCTTATGTGGTAGAAACTTCGGTAGGATTAGATAGAACATTTTTAGCCATACTTTCTGCTGCTTTTCAAGAGCAAAAACTAGAAGATGGTTCGGACAGAGTGGTATTGAAATTACCTGCATTTTTAGCTCCAATTAAAGTAGCCGTTTTTCCATTAATTAAAAAAGACGGTTTGCCCGAAAAAGCTCTAGAAATTATTGACGAATTAAAATTTGATTACAACACTCAATACGACGAAAAAGATTCTGTTGGTAAACGTTATCGCCGACAAGATGCTATAGGAACTCCTTATTGTATTACTGTTGACCACCAAACATTAGAAGACAATACTGTTACTGTTCGTGATAGAGATACCATGCAACAACAACGTATTAACATTACCGAAATAGCAACTTTGTTAAAAGGTAAGTTGGATTTTAGAAAGGTGTTGGGGTAATTTCATCCACGTCATGGTGGGCTTGACCCACCATCTTTTTTGAGAGATTGCTCCGTCGGCTGACGGACGCAATGACGAGAGGAACATCAAATCGTTTTTGCACCAAGCATTTTACACAACAAACCAATGTGTCCAATGTGGCCTCCTTCGTGCCTAATGTGGTGGTAAATAATTTGTAATTTATCTTTTCCTTTTTTAAAATCTAAATTTACATGATTTGGCGTTTGTAAATCAGCATCAGATAATGATTTTATTACTTCAAGAGATTGAGCATGAACATTTTTTAAAGCGTCCTTTATTTCATCTATTGGAGGAAGTTCAGTATAGTTTGCTGCTGGTTTGCCTATTTCAAATTTTTCTAACCACGAAATTGTAGAGCCTTGATTTGAACACGCCCTTAAAATTAAAAAATCTTGAGCCCAAACCATGTGGCATAATTCCCAAGCTATAGAATTAAATTTCTTACCATCAATTTCTGGTGTTTCATACCACAACGATTTATCAACTTTCGACAAATAAAAATAAAGCAAATCGCGAGTATTGTCGGTAATTTCTGCGAGTGTTTGAGAGGTTGTCATTAATTTTCCCTAATTATTTAATCACGGTTACTTTTCCTATATATTCGTGCCAAACATAAAAAATATCTTTTACACGTATCTTATATACATAAACATCTTGCTCAACTATTTTACCTTTGTATGTTCCATCCCAGGTGCCATCCAGTTGATGTCCTTCCCAAATTTTTTCTCCCCATCTATCGAAAATAAACATTTCTATTTGAGTTATTCCATATCCTTTTACCGAAAAATAATCATTTAGATTATCACCTGCCGGTGTAAAAGCATTTGGAATAAAAATGACAAATACAGGGTCTATTTTTACTAATTTTTGAGTAGTGTCTTTACAACCATAAGTATTTTCTATAAATAACGTTACCAAATAACTTCCTGAATCAGCATATTCGTGTATTGGATTTGGAACAATTGATGAATCACCATCTCCTAAATTCCACAACCATTGACTGGCAATAACGGAGTTATCGATAAAGGTTATTTCTCTATCATAAATATCGGTTTGTTGTGGTGAAAACGTAAAATCGGCTATAGGTTTTGGATAAACTGTAATCATGTTCATTACTGAATTGGTTGTGGAACAGCTTCCATAAAGAGCTCCTGCTGTTACTGTTAATGATACCGTATATAATGCTGTACTTGTACTGGAAGTATTGCCAAAAATAATACCTTGAGGATTTTGATTTGTTGATGTTAATCCATTGCCGAAATCCCAATTCCATGTAAATAAACTAGAGTCTGAAGGAGCGTTAATGTAAGAATTATCAGTAAAATTCGCAATAACTCCTGCACAGCCATCCAAACTATCCGATACAAATCTAACCACAGGATTAGGGTGTACTGTTACCGTTTTAGTTAAAGAATCTTTACAGGCATGATTGGTAGTTACAAACAATTCTGCTTGAAAAGTACCATCGGCTGCATAGGTATGCATCGGGTTTTGACTAAAATTTAAGGGAGTTCCATCATCAAAATTCCAAGCCCATCCCGCATTATTACCAAGGCTTACAATAGATAAATCGGTAAATTGGGTTGAAGTATTTAAACAAACCTCTGTTGGTGTAAAGTCAACCACTGGCAAAGGCCAAACATTTATGGTTTGTGTTATGGTATCTTTACAGAAATTATCGGTAGTAACAATTAAAGTTACCGAATATTGACCATCAGCTGCATACAATTGTGTTGGATTTTGTGTGGTTGAGATGTTGGTGTTTCCAAAATCCCAATCCCAATTGGTAATAGTGCTTGAAGAAACCGTTGAATTATCAGTAAAACTATTGGCTATTCCATAACAGGTATCGGTAAAACTATAGGTTGCATTTGGCATGGGGAAAATAGTGATTGGATTGGTGATGGTATCACTACACCCATCGATTGTGGTAACAATTAATTCAACAGTATAAGTATTGGCTATTGCATAATCGTTTGTAGCATTTTGTGAAGTATAATCTGTTGTATGGGTTGTACCATCAAAATCTATATCCCAATCATATTGGTCAATAGTTCCTCCATTGCCATTTGATGGGCTACTATCAAAGTTTGCTGTAATATTCTGACAAACATCTGTAGTGGTAAAGGCTGCTATTGGATTGTTAAATACGGTTACAGGTATTACAATAGTGTTAATGCAGTTGCTATCAGAGGTTACAGTTAAACTCACATTGTACGTATTAGCAGCTCCATATAAGTAATTTGGCGATGGTAAAGTGTCTGTACCACTCCCATCGGCAAAATCCCAAAAATAGCTTTGTATGGTGCCTGTTGTAACCGTCGATAAATCGGTAAAAGCAGTTGTCGTATTCAAACATACGTCGGGGGCTGAAAAATTTGCTACAGGTATCGGATTTACAGTAACTGTTTTGGTTATCGAATCCATACAACCAAGTGCAGTTTGTACCATTAACTCAACAATATAGCTACCTGCAGCAGGGTATCCGTTGGTAGGGTTTTGAGTCGTGTTATCAACAGAGCCGTTATCGGTAAAATCCCAATTCCAATTGGTAATAATTCCTCCATTGGCATTGGATAAATCAGCAAAAATTGTTGTCGTTCCAAAACATACGTTTGGAAAGGTAAAGTTAGGTGTTGGTAAAGGGTGGACGGTTATGCTATAGGTTGATGGTATTCCAACACAACTGTTTGCTGTCGGGGTTACGGTAATGTTGGCTGTTATTGGTGCTGTTATTGTATTTGTTACTGTAAAAGAGGTAATATTTCCTGTTCCGTTGGCTGCTAAACCAATAGCAGTATTGTCGTTTGTCCAAGCAAAAGTTGACCCAGAGGTAGAACTGGTAAAGTTGGTTGTAGAAACTATTGCAGCGTCACAAAGAATGGTATCTAAAGGAACAACCACGGTTGGTGTGGGGTTTACGGTTATCGAATAAGTAGATGGAATTCCAACACAAGTATTCGCAGTAGGTGTTACGGTAATGTTTGCTAGTATTGGTGCTGTGGTGGTGTTGGTTGCAGTAAAAGAAGTAATGTTGCCTGTTCCGTTGGCTGCTAAACCAATAGCAGTATTGTCGTTTGTCCATGAAAAGGTTGTTCCTGCTGTTGGGCTAGTAAAATTTGTTGTAGTTGTGGTTGCTCCATCGCAAATAATAATATTGCTCGGCACAACTACTGTTGGAGTTGGATTCACAGTTATCGAATAGGTGGATGGTGTACCTACACAACTGTTGGCAGTAGGTATTACGGTAATGTTTGCTAGTATTGGTGCGGTAGTGGTATTAGTAGTGGTAAAAGAAGTGATGTCTCCTGTTCCACTTGCAGCTAAACCAATGGCGGTATTGTCATTCGTCCATGAAAAGATTGATCCTGCTGTGGGGCTGTTAAAGGTTTCCAACACAAGTATTCGCAGTAGGTGTTACGGTAATGTTTGCTAGTATTGGTGCTGTGGTGGTGTTGGTTGCAGTAAAAGAAGTAATGTTGCCTGTTCCATTGGCTGCTAATCCAATGGTGGTATTGTCATTCGTCCAATCAAAGGTTGCTCCTGTAGTTGGACTGGTAAAGTTGGTGGTGGTAGTTGGTGCTGCATCACATATAATAATATTAGATGGAACAACTACTATTGGTGTTGGATTTACCGTTATCGAATATGTTGAAGGTGTTCCTATACAACCGTTGGCTGTTGGTGTTACGGTTATGTTTGCCGTAATTGGTGCAGTTGTAGTATTTGTTGCTGTAAAAGAGCTAATATTCCCTGTTCCACTTGCTGTTAAACCAATAGCAGTATTATCGTTGATCCAATCAAAGGTTGCTCCTGTAGTTGGACTGGTAAAGTTGGTGGTGGTGGTAGATGCTACATTACATAAAATAATATTAGATGGGACAACTACTGTTGGTGTCGGATTTACTGTTATTGAATACGTGGAAGATGGCCCAACACATCCATTAGCTGTTGGCGTTACAGTAATGTTTGCTGTAATAGGTGCTGTAGTGGTGTTGGTGGCTGTAAAAGAGGTAATATTTCCCGTTCCGTTGGCTGCTAATCCAATAGCAGTATTATCGTTAATCCAAGCAAAAGTTGTTCCTGTAACCGAACCAATATAATTAGAAGTGGCAATATTATCCACATTACATACAATGATATTTGGCGGCACAGTAACTGTAGGTATTGGATTAATTGTTACACATATTGCATTGGAATATACTGTGGGTCCACAACCGGTAACTTCGGCACGAAAACACTCTGAAGTAGGAATTGTTGTACTATTTACAAATGTTGCTGTAGTATAAGGGGTTATTGTAGCTCCGGTAATATTTGTCCAGGGTCCTGTGCTGGTTGGACCAGACTGCCATTGTATATTGCCTTGATATCCGACCAAAGAAAGCGAAGTGGTTTGACCTGAACAGATAGGGTTGGGGCTTGCACTCGCCGTTCCGGCAACGGGTGGTGGAGGTATTGTTACCGTAACACTGGTGCTTAAACTTCCTACACATCCATCTTGTGTGGTAACCGTATAGGTAGTGGTAACGACAGGGGAAACAGTGATGTTTGGTGTCGTTTGCCCACCTGGAGACCAAGAATAAGTTGGAGAGCCACAACCTCCTACATAAGTTGATGTAAGCGTAGAAGATTGAGATGGACAAATTACAGTTGGTGAGGCACTAGCAGTTAAAGTAGGTGGAGTACCCGGCACGGTAAAAGTATAAGTAGTTGACCACCCACTCCCGGAGAAGCCTCCACAAGCAACTTCGATTGCCCTAAATTTATATGTAACACCTGGGCAAAAAGCAGAAAGTGGTATTGACCAAGAAGGATAATTCATGTCAGCAGTAGAAGGTTTAGAGATGCACACACTTGTATAGTTTGTGGTACCTGTAAAAGCTGCACTATTGCATACAATTTCCATTCTAATATTATAATTACAAGCCCAAGGTGTGGTACTAGTCCATACTATATTTAAATTACCTCCAGAAATATTTTGAGTTGCAACAAAAGGAGTTCCGTAAGGAGAACAAGCATTTACTTTTGTAGAATAAACGTAAAGTAAAAAAAATAAAAACGTATAAAATGAATAGAATTTTTTCATATGTTATTTTGGGATGAATCTAGTACATATAATAGTCGTATGTTATTATTAGTTTAATAGGACGAATCTTGTAATAATAAGTTGCCTTAGCTAAGATAAATAAAAGTAATTAAATTTTTTAGTAGTAATTCTAAAAGATTACATTTAGTGTTGAACGATGAATGTTGAATTAAAATAAATGTCCTCTCCTGTAATAGTTAAACCATACAAACCGGAAGGTAAATAATCTACAGGTATAATGTGTTGAATGCTGTTTGTACTAACATTTTTAGTTCTTATTTTTTCTCCTAAAACATTATATATAGTATATGAAAAGATTTCTCCTATATTCTCTTTATCAAAAACAATATATAGTTGTTTATCGGTAGGGTTGGGATACAACTGAATATTAGGAGAAGAAACAATTAAGTTGATGTTAGTTATTATGTAAGGGTCAGATTCAGCAAAACAACCATTAGAATCAGTCACTATTACTGTGTATGAACCGTTATTCAAAACAGTAATATTTTGATTTGTTTCACCAAAAATGAGGTTCCCATCTAAATACCATTGGTAAGATGATGAAAATGAAGAAGTTAAAACGGTATCGTTTTGGGTAATTGTTGGAATATCAGGAATTGGTAGTATGGTAATAAATACAGTATCTGAAACATTAGGGCAATAATTACTATCAACGGTAGCAACCCAATAATTATAAGTACCATCTGTTGGGGGAAATGATTCGTGCTGTTGCAGAGTGGTACTATCATTCCATAAAAATGATAAAAATCCTGTGTTAGTAGTAAGTATGATTTGATTTCCCTGACAAACACTATCGGTAAACAATATTGTGGGAACTAATGGTTCGCATAGCTTAGCTATAAAACCATCATATATATGACCTCCATAAAGAGTTTGATGAGCACCTAATGTTGCTATTCCAGAGAGGCTTCCAGTATAACCACCAACAACAATGTTATTATTTTCACTGATTGTCATGGTTTTCATTTCTTCTGAAGCTGGTCCGCCAAAGTAGGTTCCCCAATAACGATTGCCATTGTTATTAAATTTCATTACAAAACCATCATAAGCCCCTCCTCTTTGAGGTTGAAAAGCTGAAGGACTAGAAATATTTGTATCACTTTCTGTATAACCTCCAATAACGACGTCTCCATTTGATTTTATACATTTTACACTATAGAGGTAATCACTAGTATTTCCACCAATAAATGTTCCCCATAAACGTTGTCCGTTGTTATCGAACTTTTGAAGAAAAGATTCGTCAAAACTCCCTTTGATTACTTGAAAAGCTCCAACTGTAGCAATAGTATCATTGCTTTCTGTATCTCCAACTACAAAAATATTATTATTGGAATCCAAAGCAATATCCCAAATACGATCCAAACTCGACCCTCCAAAATAAGTTCCCCAACTTTGTACACCATTACTATTAAATTTAACAATAAAACCATCTACAACCCCTTGAAAAGAGGATTGAAATGTGCCAAGTGTAGCAATATTCGAAGTACTTTGGGTATGCCCTCCTACGTAAATATTATTAGCATTATCTATTTCAATACCATAGCCTGAATCAAAAGCCCCGGCACCAAGGTATGTACCCCATAAAAGGTTTCCAACAGGGCTAAATTTAGAAATAAAAGCATTTTCAACACCAACAAGATTTGGTTGATGAGCACCTACAGTAGATATATTATAACTACTACGTGTATGACCAGTAACTATAATGTTATCATCGCCGTCCACCGTCATATCTGCAATGTAATCATGCTGATTTCCTCCGTAATAAGTTCCCCATTGGCGAATACCCATTGCATTAAATTTTACCAAAAAAGCATCGTCGGTACTTTCCAAAGCTGGTTGCCATGCTCCGAAAGATGCAATATTAAAAGGACTAAATGTAGATCCTCCAATATAAATGTTGCCTAAAACATCTGTACAAATTGAAGTTCCTCGATCGGTTGAACTTCCTCCATAATAGGTTGACCATTGCCGTATTCCATTTTTATTAAACTTGGTGACAAAAACATCAAAATCTGCTGTATAAGTAGATTGGTGGCTACCCGAAGTGGCAATATTATTACTACTTAAAGTTTGACCAACAATAATTATATTCCCTTGAGTATCTGATGTAATTGAATTTACCAAATCAATATTGACATCACCGTAATAAGTAGCCCACTGCAAGGCAGGGAAAGGATCAACTATCAATTGTTTACCTGTGAGATTTACTGATGTTGAAAATGAAACAGTTTTTTCATTTATCATTTTATAATATACATCAATGGGTCGAAGTTCTCTACCTTTTTCAGTCACAAAACTAAGAGGGATAGATTCAAAAATATTACCCAGAGGTGTATTGATGATTATACCACCGTTATTATCAGAAGTTACCATTGAACCATTATAGGTAATTTTAACTTTCGAAAGATCTCCACCATCTTGAAGCAAAAGATCATATTTAAATTCTCCATTATTATTTGTTGAAAATTGAATGTCAATGCCTTGATAGATGTTTTTGTAAACTACTTTTGAATATCTTTTTGAAATAACATTTTCTTTATTGGAAAGAGAGTGATTATAATAATTGTCGATGGGAGTTACTTCATTGTATTTTTCTATTACAAAATTTTTATTGCTGTTTAAAAAAGCGATATCTACACGATAGGATTCGTAATGAACCTTACTATTACTTGGTTCGCAATCAGAAAAATTATAAACGATCGGCTCATCACAATTAATACATTTATAGATTTCATAAGAAAATCCTTTGTCAGTCAAGTAAATTTTCATGGAAGCTTGTTCCATTATAAATAATACCTCTGAATTAATCTTATTGTTTTGGTCAACTATTTGCCCTTGATTTTCTCTAAAAAAACCTTTGTCGGTCCAATCTGTTGCAAATACTGCATTTTGACAATAAAAGATGAAGCAAAAAATACGGATAATAGTTTTAGTCATTTATAAATGCTACTAAAGGATGTTATAATTTATCTTAGAGTTTTATAGCTAAGTTAAGGCTTTATTTTTTGAATATACTGATGTTGTGTAAAGTTGTGGAAGAAAATAGTGTGCTTTTACTGAAAAAAACATTTTTTAATTCTGATATGAAACATTTTTTCTAGCAGAGAAGCAAAGCTTTTTAAAAAAGCTTTGCTTCCAACTCCAATTTTAATTTTGTAAAATTGAATTAAGTTCGAAATTATATTCTTTAATATCACTATTTAAATCAAACATTCAATCTAATTTCAATTTTATTGTAAAAAAATCAAAATAAAATTTTGTAATTAAAATTTTTGTTCTACTTTTGCCCCATCAATCATTTACAAGTTCTGTAAAAAGTTTTTGTAACTGTTTATAAAGAAGAAGCGAGAGATTAGGCTCTATGACCTTCTGGCAACCAACTAAAAGTCACGTATTTGGCGTGATTGGAAAACAGGTGCCAAATCCTACCCGAATGGTCGGGGAACATAAATAAATTACAAAATGAAAACAAAAAATCAAATCAACAACTCCGAAAGCTCCACGAGCCTAAAAAGTAATTTATTCGTGTCCAATTTTACTGAATCCTTTTCAGTAATGATGATGTGTTGCATGTGCTGCTGCATGTGTTAATACATCTTTTTTATTTCATTTCTTTTTCTCGAAATTAAAGATGTAGGTTTTTCCGAACGGAACAACTTTATTCTATCATATCTATTTTTTCAAAATCAGTAAACCAATTAATTATTTATAAATCTTAAAAACTAAATTATCATGAGTACAACAAAAAAATTAAAATTCGAAACATTACAATTACATGCAGGTCACGATGTTGACCAAACAACCAATTCAAGAGCAGTTCCAATTTACCAAACGGCTTCGTACACATTTAACAGTGCCGAACATGCTGCCAATTTATTTGGATTAAAAGAGTTCGGAAACATTTACACTCGTATTGGAAACCCTACTACCGATGTGTTTGAAAAACGTATAGCAGCTTTAGAAGACGGAGTTGCTGCATTAGCAACATCGTCGGGGCAAGCAGCACAATTTTTAGCCTTAAACAATATTTTACAGGCTGGCGATAACTTTGTAACCTCTCCATTTTTGTATGGCGGAACGTACAACCAGTTTAAAGTTGCTTTTAAACGATTAGGTGTTGAATCTCGTTTTGCAAAATCGGACAAACCTGAGGATTTCGAGAAACTAATTGACAAAAAAACCAAAGCTTTTTATTTGGAAACCATCGGAAATCCGGGGTTTAACGTTCCTGATTTTGATGCCATTATTGCCTTAGCCAAAAAATACGATATTCCGGTAGTAGTTGACAATACGTTTGGTGCGGGAGGATTTTTATTCCGACCTATCGAGCATGGTGCAAATGTTGTCGTTGCTTCGGCTACCAAATGGATTGGTGGTCACGGAACTACCATAGGTGGTGTAATTGTTGATGGCGGAAATTACAACTGGGGAAACGGAAAATATCCACAATTTACTGAACCAAGCGAAGGTTACCATGGATTAAAATTCTGGGATGTGTTTGGTACAGACGGTCCTTTTGGCAACATAGCTTTTATTATTAGAGCAAGAGTGGAGGGTTTACGGGATTTCGGAACAGCTTTATCTCCATTTAATGCTTTTCAATTAATACAAGGCTTGGAAACCCTTTCATTACGAGTTGAACGCCATGTAGAGAATGCGTTGAATTTGGCAGTATGGTTAGAAAATCATCCTCAAGTGGAAAAAGTGAACTATCCTGGTTTAGCTTCCTCACCTTACAACACATTGGCTAAAAAATACCTAAAAAAAGGTTTTGGTGGAGTGTTGAGTTTCGAACTCAAAGGAAGCAAAGAAAATGCCATCAAATTTATCGATTCGTTAGAATTGGTAAGTCATTTGGCGAATGTTGGTGATGCTAAAACCTTAATCATTCAGCCATCGGCAACCACACACCAACAATTAAGTATTGATGAACAATTGGCTGCCGGAGTTACCCCAAACTTGCTAAGAGTTTCAGTAGGTATTGAAAACATTTTGGACATCAAATCCGATTTTGAGCAAGCTTTCAAAAAAGTGGCTGTAGCTTCCATAGCAACAACAGAAGCCATTTTAAACTAAAATAATTTCTCTCTCAGAAAATTTCTGAGAGAGAAATGTAACCCAAAAATATTAACCTCAAAAAATTAAAAAAATGAGCAAATTAAACTTTTCAATTACAGGAAAAAGTGCTTCAGCAACAAAGTTTGAAGGAAAGACACGTCAGTTTAATCACGTAATTGACGAACCGGAAGCGTTAGGCGGAGAAGATTCGGCTGCAAATCCGGTAGAATATCTATTGGCAGGATATGCCGGATGTTTAAATGTGGTGTATAATGTGGTTGCCAAAGAAATTGGCATAAAAATAAATTATTTAAACATTTCCATCAATGGAGATATTAATCCCGAAAAATTTTTAGGCATATCTGATAAAGAAAGATCAGGATTCCAATCGCTAAATGTATTTATTGAATTAGATACCAACGGAACACCGAAGCAAGAACAAGAGTTGATTACAAAGGCTAAAAACAGGTGTCCGGTAAATGACAATTTAGCCAATCCAACACCAATTCAATATCTCATTACTCAACCAATCAGTAAAAATTAATGTTTCATTACTTTAAATACAACAACGAATTTCAATTGGAATCGGGAAGAACACTTCCTGAATTCCAATTGGGGTTTACCACGTTGGGCAAACTTAATGATGCAAAAGACAATGTAATTTGGGTTACACATGCATTGACGGCAAACTCCAATCCCGAAGAATGGTGGAATGGTTTAGTGGGCAAGGACAAGTTTTTTAATCCTGAACAACATTTTATTGTTTGTGCCAATGTTTTGGGGTCGCCTTATGGATCGACCAACCCTTTATCGGTAAACCCGCAAACAGGAAATAAGTATTATCATAATTTTCCGACACTCACCATTCGAGATATTGTAAATGCCTTTGAGTTATTGCGTCAACATTTGGGAATTATCAAAATCAATACGTTGGTAGGTGGTTCGTTGGGCGGACAACAAGCTTTAGAGTGGGCAATTCAACAACCCGATTTAATAGAAACCTTGTTTTTAATTGCTACCAATGCTCAACATTCGCCATGGGGAATTGCCTTTAACGAAAGCCAGCGTTTGGCGATAAAAGCCGACAGAACCTGGTTTTCATATAGCGATGATGCCGGAATAAAAGGTTTAAAGGCTGCCCGGGCAATTGCCTTGTTGAGTTATAGAAACTACCAAACCTATCAAATTTCACAAGAAGATTTGGAAGAAAAAACAGACGGTTTCAATGCTGCTTCTTACCAAAATTATCAAGGAGATAAATTAGTAAACCGTTTTAACGCTTATTCGTATTGGCAGTTGTCAAAAGCTATGGATAGCCACAATGAATGGCGAAACAGAGGCGGAATTGTTCAAGCATTAAATTTAATAAAAGCAAAAACCTTGGTCGTGGCTATCAGTTCGGATGTGTTATTTCCTGTTTCAGAATCCGAAACATTACATCAAAATATTAAAAACAGTGCCTTCGAAATCATTGATTCGCTTTACGGACACGATGGTTTCTTAATAGAAACCGAACAGTTAAAAAACATTTTCGAGAATTTTTATATCACCAAAAAATTAAAAAAAGAACTTTATGAGTACGCAAACTAAAATTACTGCATTAATCGGTTTTGGAACAGTTGGTCAGGGTTTTTACCACTATTTGACAGCCAACAATGAGGATAAAAAATTGGCAACCGTCGTGATTAAAAATGCCTCGAAAAGCAGAATTCCCGACACGTTGAATTTTACAACCGATGTAAGTG
The DNA here is from genome assembly GCA_016183805.1 of Bacteroidota bacterium. Lineage (GTDB taxonomy): Bacteria > Bacteroidota > Bacteroidia > Flavobacteriales_E > Vicingaceae > Vicingus. The sequence continues at coordinate 67,175 of JACPDX010000029.1, read as the reverse complement.
AAGTTTACCAAAACAAAGAAATAAATACCGTTGTAGAGTTAATCAGCGATGATAAAGAAGCTTTTAACATCGTAAAAAAAGCCTTGCAACAAGGTAAGAGTGTAGTCTCGGCAAATAAAAAAATGATTGCTCACCATTTGGAAGAGTTAGTGGAATTGGAGAAACAATTCGGCGGTAAATTTTTGTACGAAGGAGCTGTAGCCGGAAGTATTCCCATCATTAAAATCATTAACGAACATTATGCTTTTGATGAAATTACCGAAATACGTGGCATTTTAAACGGTACATCAAACTACATTTTAACTCAACTTTTTGATAAAGAAATTGGTTACGATGAAGCTCTACAACAAGCACAAGAAGCTGGTTTTGCCGAAGCCGAACCATCAGCAGATGTGGAAGGATATGATGCATTGTATAAATCACTTATCCTCACCGCACATGCTTTTGGAAAATTTATTTTGCCCGAAAAGGCACTTCACATTGGTATCAACAACCTTAAAAAAAGCGACCTAGCTTTTGCAAAAGCGAACCACCTAAAAATAAAATTGGTGGCTTCGATAAAAAACCACAACCACAAACTCACGTTAAGTGTTTTGCCCACTTTTGTTGATGAAAACGATAATTTGTTTCATGTAAAAAACGAATACAACGCTATTGAAGTAGTTTCGAACAACATTGGTTCGCAGTTTTACAAAGGAAAAGGTGCAGGAAAACTTCCTACGGGACATGTGGTTTTTACCGATTATAAATCGCTAAAAGAGGCAAAATATACCTACCGAAACATTGCCTCAGGAAAAAGAATAAAATACGAACCCAACCAAAATATTTGGGTGTATTCCGATAAAATTACTTTGTTGGAAAAATACTTGGAAGAAGTGGTATTAATTAATGGGTCACAAGGTTATGGAAGGTTAAAAATAGCCTATTTAATTAAAGCAAAAGAGTTGATAAACATTCATCATGTTTCAATTATTGCATTAAGTCTCGCAGATTTTGCAGATTTACGCAGAAACTATCTGCGTAAATCTGCAAAATCTGCGAGAAAATAAATTTAACATCAGTATAAAAAAACAAACATTAAATGACCCACGTTACCGCTACTTTAAAAATAAAAACTCATTTTTGCAGAAATAAACAGTAACTAATTCCATGAGTTTAGAACAAGTTAAAAGAACCTTTTCGACAGAAGAAATAAAATCCCTAAACGCCAAATACCGTAAGCTTTCTGTTACTGAAAGAATTGAACAATTGTATAAAGATTTTGCAGCTGACGAAATTATGTTAACCTCCTCTTTTGCTGCTACTTCAGCATTTTTGTTACATGTGTTTTCGAAAATAAATCCCGAACAAAAAATATATTTTATCAATACAGGTTATCATTTTGATGAAACGTTGCAATACAAAGAAGCATTAACAAACTTATACGGACTATATGTTGAAGATGTAACCGCCGAAAAATGGGAACATGATTTTACCACCCAAGATGAAACATGGAAAAAAGACCCTGATTTGTGTTGTTCGATAAATAAAGTAAAACCGTTGGAAATTATCAAAGAAAATTTTACGGTTTGGGTATCAGGTTTAATGGAATGGCAAAGTGATCACCGTTCAACATTAGATATTTTTGAAGAACGTGGGGGAATATTAAAATTTTATCCCTTGTTAGACATTACCAGAGAAGAACGGGAAGATTTTATCAAACAAAACCAATTGCCTTTTCATCCGCTTATTTCTAAAGGCTATTTTTCTATTGGTTGTAAACATTGTACCGCTCCTGGAATAGGCAGAGAGGGCAGATGGAACAACAGCCCCAAAACCGAATGTGGTTTACATTTGTAAAAAATAAGTAATCTATTTTTATTATTTTTGATAAGTATTGTATGACGATTTTCATACATATAAACAAATTATAACCAATAAGGTCGGACAAATATACAGGTGACAAAAATGACAGTTGACACAACAGAGCTATGCAAGAAAATTGAAGGTTTCATGAAATCCCATCACGACAATCATGGCCTTTTATATGACAAGACAACACAAGAGTTATCTGATGGAAACTTTAGAGTCGTAACTGCTAAGCTTAAAGACATTCCTTTACATCGAGTTCGACGTAATGAGGCAGACAATGAGTTCTTTCACAAAACAAAAGATTTGCATTATGCCGACCCCGAATTCGTTACTACTTATGGGCGGGTAAATAAACCAGGACAATCAATGTTTTATTGTGCTGAATCCAATCAGATTTGTAGATTAGAATTGCTTCATGACTATTTGCTAAAGAATGACGTTGGACATGAAAGATACTTTACATATTCCCAATGGGAAATAAATAAAGAACTTAACTTCTTGGTACTTGCCGTTGCTCCAAGCAACCGTGAAATTAGTAATCGTTTCACAATTCGTGACGACTGCTTTAATTTTATTAAATCACAGCCGACAGATACTCAACAATCTTATTTTAATTTATTTGACTTAACATCAAATTTCCTTTTGAAAAATGCTAAGACAGACTATAGCGTTTACGTTGTTTGCAGTGCTATCGCAAACTTTTTTACTATACGATTTCCAACTATCGACGGACTTATTTATCCAACCGTTCAAGGCAATACAGGTTACAATTTTGTATTACGACCACACACCATTGGCAATAAAATGATTCTTCCAAAAAAAGACGTATACATGGAGAAGTGGCTCGTTTCAAATAAAGACCTAACGACAATCAACCCCTTTCGTAAAATAGGACATATAAACGGTGACATTATTATGTGGGACAAATAAACTGGGTGTTTAACTATTAAAAAAATGAAAACAATAACCTCTTTAGTAATACTTTTTCTGCTCTTTTTTTGGAGTGGAGTTAACAACACGTGTGCACAATCGGCAAACGATACCGTAATTTTTAATACACTTGGAAAATTTAATTTTAATTTCACTTATTCGGGCTACACGCCATTGATTGACAGGCTTGGGCGACCTTATGTTTACCTTGCTACAAAAGAACTTGGTTTGGTAACTTTTGATGTTTCCAATACCATGAACCCTGTACCGGTTGATTCGCAAACGGTTGTTTCGCTCGGAAACCTTAAAGTAACCGGGCTTGCACAAGACAGTATTTATCTTTTTGTTTCGCTTGGCGATTTTCAAGGCTCAGGTCAGAATGCCGGGCTTGCCATTTTTGATGTTTCTAACCCTGTTGTGCCTGTATTACTTGACAGATGGGATACCACCGCTTTTAATACAGGTGTAGCCACGGTAATACAACAAGGAAATTATGCTTATCTCGGTGCAATGTCGGCAGGTGTGGTAATACTTAATATTGCCAACAAACAGGATATCCAATTTGTTTCACAAATTATCCCTGATACTACCTTTGGAAATCAAACTCATGTATATCACGCTCGCGGACTTTTTTTAAACGGAGATACTTTGCTTGTGGCTAACGATAATGGCGGACTTCGTGCCATTGATGTTACCACCAAACAAAGTCCTGTTGAAATTGGAAAATACATCAACAATACGATGTCGGCAGTTGCAGACCCTTTTTACAATCATGTGTATCGAATTGGAAATTATGCTTATTGTGCAATGGATTATTGTGGCTTTGAAGTAGTGGATGTTGCTATCCCTTCTTTAATGGCTGAAGTTTCGTGGCTAGACCCATGGAACTGTACCAAATTACCACCTCCTTTTGGTTCGTGGAATGGAAGCGATGGACATACCAATGAAATTGCGTATTCTTCGTCTCAAAATGTGTTGTTTTTTTCCGGTGGCGATTCGGAAGTACTTGCCTTAGACCCGTCGAATCCTTTACAGCCTCGAATTATGGGCTCATGGGGAGTTGCAAATGATAGTGTCGGAACATGGGGAGTTGATGTTTTCGGTAATTTGGTGGCACTGGCAAATATTCGCACATTTGGTTTTCCATTTGTTTCAACGGTTGGAGGATTGCAACTGTTAAACTGGAACCTTGTACTTGGTGTTGAAGATAATGACCAAAAAGAGATGACGATGAATATTTTTCCGAATCCTGCTGCTGAAAAATTTACTTTGGAGCTTCCAACTATAGAAAAAACTGATTATACCCTTGAAATAATGGATATTTTTGGTAGGATGGTTTTAAAAGAGGAAATAAAAAGTAAAAAATCAGAAATTCAAACGAACAAATTACAGAACGGAATTTATTTGGTTCGTTTGATACAAGACGGCAAAACAATAACCACAGATAAGTTAATCATTACTGACTAAAAACTTAGACCATTAAAAAAGCCATCGTAATTTATTTGCGATGGCTTTTTTAATGAAAAATTTTATTGTTTATTCAACTGCATGTTGAATTTGAATTTTATTTATTTTTTTATTTACTCCTTGAATTGGCACATTAGGCTGAGGTTTTTTCTCTTCAGTAGTTGTTTTTTCGGTAGAAGTGTTTGAGCTGCTAGAGCTTGAAGCAGTTGTTGAAGCTGATTTACAACTTACCAAAGTAACTGTCCCGATAGCTATCAGGATGGACAGGGATAGAATTTTTTTTATCATGACTTTATTTTTTGTAAAATTACACTTATTTATAAATACTTTTTGGTTAAAACTTTTACAGGAAACCAAGAAGCAATAATTCCTATACTCAATACAATAGCCGAAATACTTACAAAATCCATCCATTTTAATTCCATGGGGTAAAAATCTACGATACCACCATTTAAACGTAACAAACCAAATTTCATTTGAATCCAGCACAACAACGCACCAAAAACCATTCCAGAAACCGCACCTAATAAGTTAATGAGCATGCCTTCGGCAAAAAACAATTGTTGCACAAGCTTGTTATTTGCTCCCATGGTTTTTAAAATCCAAACATCTTCTTTTTTGTCAATAATAAGCATGGTTAACGAGCCAATAATGTTAAAAGAAGCGATTACTAAGATAAATGATAAAATTAAAAAGGTAATCCATTTTTCGGTTTCATTGGTTTTAAACACCAATTCATTTAACTCATAACGGGTTTGTACTTTATACTTTTCTCCCACCAATTGTTGAATGGCAGCTTTGGTTGTTGCCCAATGAGCGTTTTTTGCTAATTTAATTTCTATGGATGAAACTTGGTTGGGTTTATCCAATAAACTCCTAACAAAGGGCAAGGATGCCAATACATATTTGTTGTCGAAATCCGGACTAATTGAAAACAAGCCTGAAGGAGTTGCAAATTTTCTATGAAATTCTTCGCCTGGAATTAAACTCTTTTTTTGACCTTTTTTTGGAATGATTACGCTTACTTCTTCGGTAATTCCAGTATTGATGTATAACGATAAGTTGCTGGCAATTCCATATCCAAAGTTGAGGTAATGGATGTTTTCTGTGTCATCAATATATCTACCTTCGTACATTAACGAATCTAATCCAGTCATCTTGTAAAAGGTAGTTTCTACTCCTTTTAAAGTAGCCACAGTTTGTTTGTCGCTGTACTTAAACAAAGCAACATCTTCCAGATTTTCGGTTAAAAAATCAACTTCGTTTAACGCTAAAAGTTTGTCTTTTGGAAAGGTGGTAACATCAAAAGTTTTTCCTACAACGGCAGTAATTTTAAGGTCCGGGTCGAACGAAGCGTAAAGCTGTTCCACCAAAGTTTGCAACCCATTAAATGCCGACAAAACAATAACCAACGCCATGGTGGCAATACCAATTCCGCTCACCGAAATCCACGAAATAATATTAATAACGTGGTGCGATTTTTTTGAAATCAAGTAACGTTTGGCTATGTAAAATGGAAGGTTCACAATAAATTAGTTCACAGTTTTCAGTTCACAATTTTCAGTCTTCCAACTTCGGTCTTCGGACTTCGGTCTTCTACTTCACAAATCTTTCATTGCTTCATCTAAAGCTTCAGCATAATCTAAAGAATCGTCTAAATAGAAAGCAACTTCAGGGGTAATTCGCAATTGGTTTTTTATTCTGTTGCCCAATGCACCACGAACCAATTTTGATTGTGCATTAGCTGATTTAATACATTCAACAGGGTCTAATGCTCCAAAAACACTTAAATACACTTTAGCAAAACTAAAATCTGGCGACACCCTTACTACTGTTACACTTACCATAGTGCCCGGAAACCAATTGGTGCTGTTTTGTTGAAAAATAGTGCTCAACTCTTTTTGCAACAATCTGGCAACCTTATTTTGTCTTACTGTACTCATGCGGCAAAGATAGTAAAAAATAAGAGTGGTTTGTTTGATTAAATGGTTAGTAAAGCAACTGATTCGGATAAATCTCTAAATGTGTTTTTTTGATGGTTTTGTACAACACCTCTTTTAATTCATCAGTATTTATTTTCTTAGATGCAGAAATATAAACTGTTGGATAAGTGTTTTTGCTCATCCACATTTTTTTCAAATCTTCTAACGAATAATTTTCTTTTGTGGCAGGAGTTAAATCATCTGCATCTTTTTTGTCGTAAGTAAACGCATCAATTTTGTTAAACACCATTATCATGGGTTTGTCTAACGCCTGTAAATCACCCAAGGTTTCGTTAACCACGTTTATTTGGTCTTCAAAATCAGAATGTGAAATATCTACCACATGCACCAAAATATCCGCTTCACGTACTTCATCCAACGTAGATTTAAACGATTCGACCAAATGATGTGGTAATTTTCTGATAAAACCCACGGTATCTGTTAGTAAAAAAGGCAAATTATCAATTACTACTTTTCTGATGGTGGTATCAAGGGTGGCGAACAATTTGTTTTCAGCAAACACATCCGATTTGCTCAACATGTTCATTAAGGTTGATTTGCCCACGTTGGTATAACCCACCAATGCCACACGAACCATTTGTGTACGTTGTTTTCGTTGGGTAGCTTTTTGTCGGTCGATGTCTTTTAGACGTTCTTTAAGTAAGGCTATTTTGGTTAAAATAATTCGTCTATCCGTTTCAATTTGGGTTTCACCCGGGCCACGCAAACCAATACCACCTTTTTGTCGCTCCAAGTGAGTCCACATTCTGGTTAATCGAGGTAACAAATATTGGCATTGGGCCAATTCTACCTGAGTTCGGGCATTTGATGTTTGTGCTCTACTCGCAAAAATATCTAAGATTAAGCTGCTTCTATCCAATACTTTTATTTCAAGTACTCGTTCAATATTTCTGGCTTGTGATGGAGATAATTCATCATCAAAAATAATCACATGAACCTCATGTTCTTGAGTAAATTTTAAAATCTCCTCTAATTTTCCTTTTCCAACAAAGGTTTTTGGGTCGGGATGTGGTAATTTTTGAGTAAAACGTTTTACCTCAATCGCTCCGGCTGTTTCTGCTAAAAAAGAAAGTTCATCTAAATATTCTTTTAGTTGAGCTTCGTCTTGGTTTTGTGTAATAACACCAACCAAAATAGCTTTTTCTTGAATTGCTTCGTTAGTAATATGAAGTTTATCTTTCATTTTTTATTTACTAATACATTCCCGCACCTAATAAGGTTGGTTTAATTAAACCAGCCCATAAAATAAATACAAAAGCAATGGTGTAAAAAATGGCTCCTTTTTTAAATTTTAGTTCACTAGTTGCAGCTTTTTTAGATAAAACTCTACCTAGAGTAATTGCTACAATTGCAATTAACATGATAGAACCATGTTCTACGACCCAAAATCTTGAAGCACCATTTTTCATCGCTTCAGCCATACCAACTATTTTAGGGCTGACAAAATACATGATAACGCCAAAAATTAATTGTAAATGTGTAACACTTAAAAGTATTAAAGCAACCAAATTGTCGCTTTTATCATATTCTTTTTTTCCAAACCAACCGGCAAAAGATTTTATAATAGCAAGAACAAGAAAGATGATAACCAACCATCTAAACCCTGAGTGAGCATGTAACATTCCGTTGTACATATTTTATATTTTTAAGTTAGGTAGGCAAATTTAATTAAAAAGCAGTTGATTATAGCACTCCTAAAAATTAATACAAAACCAATATCTTCAATTGTATAACATAAAAAGTTATTTTTGGGATAATTAATAGTCAAAAATTTATGATAAGATTTATTTTAGTGAGTTTCCTTTTGGGAAGTTTTATTTTTGCCAAAGCTCAAGAAACCTTTATTACTAACGGCACAAAGAATAAAATTCAAAACTATTATGCTTTTAAAAATGCAACCATTTTTGTTGATTATCAAACCAAAATTGAAAACGGTGTTTTAATTATTAAAGAAAGAAAAGTTGTTGAAGTTGGGACTACAAGTGCGGTAAAAATTCCTGCAAATGCTGTTGTTTACGATTTAAAAGGCAAATTTATTTACCCTTCGTTAATAGATATTTATACCGATTATGGTATGCCAAAAGTTGAAAAAGATGGTAAATCACGATTTAGCCAACAATTTGAAACAGAAAAAAAAGGTGCGTACAATTGGAATCAAGCAGTGCATCCGGAAGTAGAATCAGGGCAACTGTTTACGGTTGAAGATAAAAAAGCGGAAGAATTAAGAAAATTAGGTTTTGGAACTGTTTTGACGCATCAGCAAGACGGAATTGTCAGAGGTACTTCAGCATTGGTAACGCTTGCTAATGACCAAGCCAATCAAGTAATGATTAACGATAAAGTGGCTTCACATTTATCGTTTAACAAAGGCTCTTCTACACAAGATTATCCAGGTTCGTTAATGGGTTCTATTGCCTTAATTCGCCAAACGTATTACGATGTAGATTGGTATTTTAACAACAAAAATTTACCGGAATACAACATTTCGTTAGCAAAAATGATGGAGAATTGGGAATTACCTTCCATTTTTGAAGTTCAGGATAAATTAGACATTTTACGTGCCGATAAAATTGGTGATGAATTTGAAATGCAGTACATTTTTAAAGGTGTTGGTGATGAATATGAAAGAATCTCTGAAATAAAAGCAACTGGCGGAAAATTAATTGTGCCTGTAAATTACCCTGAAGCTTATGATGTTGCCGACCCTTATGCTGCCATGTTGGTTCCGTTTAGTGATTTAAAAAAATGGGAAATGGCTCCTTACAACTTAGGGATTATTGCTAAAAATCAAGTAGATTTTGCTATAACAACTGCTGGTTTAAAAGAAACCAAAATATTTTTTGAAAATTTGAGAAAAGCCATAAAAAATAGTTTGTCAGAACAAGATGCTCTTAAAGCTCTTACCTATTCTCCGGCAAATTTTGTTAAAGCATACGACAAAGTGGGTAGTTTGGAAAAAGACAAGTTGGCGAATTTTATCATTACATCAAGCAACTTATTCGACGAAAAAAATATTGTTTATGAAAATTGGATAAAAGGAACAAAATACATTATTAACGACTACAATATTCTTGATATTCGTGGAAATTACAATTTGAAAATCGCCGAAAAAGTATATGCTCTAAAAGTAAAAGGCGAATTAGAAAGTCCTTCAGGAGAAATTCAATTCATCAACAAAAATGATAGTGGAAAAGTAGATACCACCAACATTTCTGTAAATATTAAACTTCAAACTAACAACATTTCACTAAACTTTAATCCAAACGATGATTTTTCAAAAAATACCATCCGTTTGAGTGGTTATGTAAATTACAACACTGTAATTTGGGAAGGGAAAGGGCAACTTGCCAGTGGCGAATGGTTGAATTGGTCGGCAATAAAAGGAGAAAAGTTAAAAGAAGACAAAACTAAAACCGATACAACTAAAACGGACACCATTATAGTCCCAAAAATGTATTACCCCAACATGAGCTTTGGTTTTGACTCTATTCCAAAAGCAGAAACTATTTTAATCAAAAACACCACCGTTTGGACTAACGAAGCAGAAGGAATTTTAAAAAATACCGATGTATTGTTGAAAGATGGAAAAATAGTTCAAATAGGAAAAGATTTGGTTGCTGATAGTGCTTTGGTTGTGGATGGAACAAACAAACACTTAACAGCAGGAATTATCGACGAACACTCGCACATTGCCATAAGTAGGGGTGTTAACGAATGTACACAGGCTGTTACTGCCGAAGTAAGCATTGCTGATGTGGTAGATTGCGACGACATTAACATTTACCGTCAATTGGCTGGTGGTGTCGTGGCTTCTCAACTTCTTCATGGCTCATGTAACCCTATTGGCGGACAATCGGCATTAATAAAACTAAAATGGGGAAGTAGCCCGGAAGAAATGAAAATAAAAGATACTGACGGTTTTATTAAATTTGCTTTAGGCGAAAATGTTAAACAATCCAATTGGGGGGCATTTAACCGTTCACGTTTTCCTCAAACCCGAATGGGTGTTGAGCAAGTTTATTACGATGCTTTTATTCGTGCAAAAGAATACCAAAATGCTTGGAATGCCTTTGCAACACTTCCCCCTAAAGTGAAAGAAACGAGTTATGCTCCACGTATCGATTTAGAGATGGAAACGTTAAACGAAATCTTAAACAAAGAACGTTTCATTTCTTGTCACTCTTATGTACAATCTGAAATTAACATGTTAATGCACGTTGCCGATTCTATGGATTTCAGAGTAAATACCTTTACCCACATTTTAGAAGGGTATAAAGTAGCTGACAAAATGAAAGCACATGGTGCCGGGGGTTCAACATTTTCCGATTGGTGGGCTTATAAATTTGAAGTAAACGATGCCATTCCATACAATGCAGCCATCATGAATAAACAAGGAATTGTTACCGCTATCAATTCTGATGATGCAGAAATGGGGCGTCGGTTAAATCAGGAGGCAGCAAAATCGGTTAAATATGGCGAAATGAGTGAAGAAGATGCGTTAAAGATGGTAACCTTAAATCCTGCTAAATTGCTGCATTTAGATAATCAAATGGGAAGTATTAAGGTGGGTAAAAGTGCCGATGTGGTATTATGGACAGCCAATCCATTGTCGATTTATGCAACCGTAGATAAAACTATTATTGAAGGAGTAATCTATTTTGATAGAGCAAACGACGAACTGTTGCAAAAGAAATTTGCAGCCGAAAAAAATGTTTTAATTGAAAAAATGCTTGATGTGAAAAAAAATGGAGGAAAAACTCAAAAACCTCAGGCAAAACCAAAACAATTGTACCATTGCGATACGGTTGGGGAATAGAAGCTCCCCAACCCCTCCTGAAGGAGGGGCTTATGTAGAGGGGCGAAAAAAGATAAAAAAATTTGCAAGAACAAAAAATAAAAACCATGAATAAAACAAAACATATTATACTTCTAGCTTTAATTATAAACTTCCAATTTCTAATTTCCAATTCCTTTGCTCAAGTTGAAACTCCAGCTCCGGCTCAAACCAAATCCATTTTATTGATGAACGGCGTTGCTCATTTAGGTAACGGAAATCTAATCGAAAATTCAGTAATTGCTTTTAAAGAAGGAAAACTGACCATGGTTGCCGATGCTCGTGTGGTAAAAATTGACCCAAAGGCATTCGACACTATTATAAATATTCAAGGGAAACATGTTTATCCCGGGTTTATTGCTCCAAACTCTACCTTAGGTTTAGTAGAAATTGATGCGGTTAGAGCTACCGAAGACATGAATGAAACAGGAAATTTTACTCCTCATGTTCGTTCTTTAATTGCCTATAATGCCGAATCGAAAATCACCACTACTGTTAGAAGTAATGGTGTGTTGATGGCACAAATAACACCAAGAGGAAATACCGTTTCTGGTACTTCTTCGATTGTACAATTTGATGCATGGAACTGGGAAGATGCAGCGTATAAAAAAGACGACGGAATACATGTAAACTGGCACCGAATGTATAATCCTTGGACTGGAAAAGCCAACGAAAAATATAGTGAAAATGTAAATGAACTTAAAACTTTTTTTGCCGATGCTTTGGCTTACTCGAAGGTAGCTGAATATCCTGAAAAAAACCTACGTTTCGAATCCATGAGAGGATTGTTTAATGGTGCTCAAACCTTGTATATCCATACCAATTATGTAAAAGAAATAACCGATGCCGTTTATTTTGCAAAGGCTTACGACATTAAAAAAGTAGTTCTTGTTGGTGGTTATGATGCTTGGATGGTGGCTGATATGCTAAAAGATAACAATGTTTCAGTAATGTTAAAAAGAGTTCACGATTTGCCTATAAACCAAGATGATGATGTGTATTTGCCCTACAAACTTCCAAAAAAATTAATGGATACTGGAGTGTTGTTTTGTTTAGAAAATGCAGGTGATATGGAAGCCATGAATACACGAAATTTGCCTTTTTTAGCTGGAACTACTGTGGCTTATGGTTTAACCAAAGAACAAGCCTTACAACTAATCACTTTAAATACGGCTAAAATTTTAGGCATTGATGCAACTTGTGGTAGTCTTGAACCGGGAAAAGACGCTACCTTGTTTATTTCTACAGGAGATGCATTAGACATGAAAACCAATAATGTGGAGCAGGCTTTTATCCAAGGCAGAGCAATAGATTTAGACAACCACCAAAAGAAATTGTTTAAAAAGTATAGCGAAAAATACGCTAAATAAAACGTTACTACCTCAAATAAAAAAGCAGGGAGAAAATCTTCCTGCTTTTTTAACCTTAATTATTAAAATTACTGAGCAGCAATTTTAAATTTAATAGTGAATTCGTCGTGAATTGCTTTATCACCTAAACCTTCAAAAAATTTACCGGAACCGTATTTAATATCGTATAAAGTTCTATCAACAGTAACTTCAGCAAAAGCAGCTAATTTACCGTCTTTAATTTCCATTTTAGTAGTAAATTCAATTGGTTTAGTAATTCCTTTAATGGTTAAATTACCCAAAACGATTGAATTACCATCTTTTCCGGCAGTAACTTTTAAAATAGCTAAGGTAGCAGTTGGGTTGGATTTTGTATCAAAAAAATCAGGAGAGTTTAAGTGCCCCACTAATTTTTGATTCCATTCGCCCTGTAAATCAGTACAAGTAATAGTAGTCATGTCAATAACCACTGTACCTTTTTCTAAAACACCGTCGTGCAAATACAACGTGCCTTCTTTAATGGTTATTCCACCAGTGTGTTGACCAGTAACTTTTTTACCAATCCATTCTACTGAACTCACTTTAGTGTCAATTTTTAATTCGTTAGTGTTACCTGCATTCACGGTAAATACTGTAGCCACGGCAACAGCTATACTTAAAATAATTTTTTTACTCATGGTTTTAGATTTTTGATTTTTGTATTCGTGAGACTTCGTGTTCATGTGTTTAGTTTTAAAATTCCATGCAAATGTATGTATATACATTTAATGTTTATACATTTTAACAAAAAATTAACGACAACACTTACATAAGTGGTTAAAAATCAATAATTAAAAATTTAATATGAATAACAAAAGTTAGTTTCCGGTAACTATTTGTCTATTTTTATTTTTTTCTTCCAGACTTGGTATTTATACACTATATTATTGGCATTGATGTAATAAATGTGTTCAATTTCAACCTTTTTTTTAGGTTTGGTTCCGGGAGTAATCTCTTTTTTTCCAAAATATTCTTCAACGGAAGTATAAATATAGGCTTCAGCATTTTCAAAAAGTTTAATTTTTTTAGCTACCCCTTTTTCTTTAATCAATTGGGCTTTGGTTTTTCCAACCAAAGGACTTGAATAGGTAATGGGTCCTTTAGGCGAGCAGCTAAAAAATAATAAGGTTATTAATATGAAATAGAAAAACTTCATCAGATAAAGGTAAAAAAAGAAATGAAAAATAAAAACTACTATTCAGTTATTTCTTTTTCAATAACTTGTTCAGTTATTTTTGAAGTATCAATTTTTAGGTCTTTTATTCCAGGAATTAATAGTTGTGCAACTTTTTCGATGGGTTGATATAATAAAGAAACTTCCTTTTTTTCAGGAGTTATAAATTCTATTTCATTATTAAATACGTTTAACAAATTAAGAATAACACTTAAAATAAAGGCAAATTTTAAAACACCAAAAACTAATCCCAACAATCTGTTAACCAAACCTAAAGCAGCTTTTTTTAATACACTTTGCAATAATTTGGCAAGCAAAAAAACGGTAACAACAATGATAATAAAGACAACTGAAAAGGATATTAATGGCATTAATTTTTCTGAAATATCAAACATTTTGCTCAAGTATTCAGCCGATACGTAGGAAAATTTTAAACCACCCCAAACACCTAAACCTAAAGCAACAAACGAAGCAATTTCCAATACAAAACCTTTGGAAAAACCTTTGTATGCTCCCCAAAGTAATGGAATAACAAAAATGATGTCGAAAAAATTCATAACACACAAATTTACGGACACTCTTTAATTGGATAAATTGTAAAATATTTTTTTATTAAAATCACATTGTTTATACTCTATATAATTATCTACTTAATTTTGGAGTATGGAAATGGATATAAATATTGAATGGATAAAAGTACAATTGTTGATGAGAAAACGTTTCGATGAAGTTTTAGACGTGACAAGCATTTTATACATTATTGGGTTGCAGGAACTAGGTAAAAATCATCAGCCCTTAAAAAAAGAGCAAAAAATTGATATTATCCATATTGGTACATGTACGGTGTTAATACCTTATGGATATTATCAAAAAATTGGAATAGATGATGACGGCTGGCCACATTTTAAAAACATAAAAAAACTCCCCAACAATTTTGTTGGGGAGTTACAAGAAAATTTGATGAAAAAGGCTATAATTGAATATTTAAGCCTTTAACTTTATTTTAAAGTTACAGTTTCGCGATAATCGTTGTCTTCACTACTTTGTCTTAAGCTTTCTATTTTTACAACTTTATGACCACTTAATGAATCGGTTACATCCACGAGGATTTGTGTAGCACCTGTTGCAAGACCTGTAATAGGGTCATATATGGAATCGTAACCAACTACTTGGGTAGTTCTATAATAAACCACATCAACATCTAGCACTGCCGAAAATTTAAAATCGAATTTTATGTAGCCCGAGGCATCTGTTGTTCCTGTTTTGTCCATTTCGGCTTCGTTTACGGTTCCACCTAAAGCATTATCTCCCGGCCAGGCATGAACAGTTGCTCCTGATGCAGGCACACCTTTTTCGTCGATTACCGTAATGTGTAAGCTTGGAGAACGCTCTTTAGCACAAGAAAAAGCAACTACGCCAACAAGTGTTAACAATACCAATTTGAAATTATTTTTTTGTTTCATTTTGTTTAATTTTAGTCTTCAAAGTAATAAATCGTATAAATCATTAGCTTTGTAACTAACAAATATAATAATAATATGAATATGTATAAAAAAATTTATTTTTCTTCTTTGTTAATTCTTTTTTTCAGTGTATTTAATGGCTATGCTCAAAAGGCAGAAAAACAATCATTAATAATGATTTCTACCAGTTTGGGAGATATTAAAATTAAACTCTACAACGAAACACCTAAACATCGTGATAATTTTTTAAAACTGATAAAAGATGGAACTTTAGACGGGACATTGTTTCATCGGATTATTAAAGATTTTATGATTCAAGGTGGAGATCCTGATTCAAAAAATGCTGTACCTGGTGCAACATTGGGGGAGGGAGGATTAGGTTATACGTTGCCTGCCGAATTTAATTCGACGCTGATACATAAAAAAGGGGTGTTGGCTGCTGCAAGAGAAAGCGATGCAGTAAATCCCAACAAAGAATCATCGAGTTGTCAGTTTTATATTGTGCAAGGAAGATTATTTACTAGAGCCGAAATTGATAAAATGCTGAAAGGAAAAAATGCAAGACGAACGGATAAAATTGAATACAGCGAAGAACAACTTAAAATTTACGAAACTATTGGAGGAACACCTCATTTGGATATGGATTACACCGTTTTTGGAGAAGTAATAGAAGGGTTAGATGTAGTGGATAAAATTGCTGCAGTTAAAAAAGATAAAAGAGATAGGCCTGAGGAAGATATTAAAATGACCATTAAGATTGTAAAAAAATAATGAGAGAACGTTTAAACGAATTATTAGTAGAGGTAGAATCATTTACCGCTAAAAAACCCGAACAAGTTGAAGAGTTTAGAATTAAAATGCTTGGTAGTAAAGGTGTTTTAAAAGAGTTGTTTGCTGATTTTAAAAATGTTCCGAATGAGCATAAAAAAGAGGTCGGTCAATTAATAAACCAAGTAAAAGAGCAAGCTCAACTTAAAATTGATGAATTCAAAGCCTTGTTTGAAAATATAATTACGGTTGATAATACTATTGATTTAACCAAACCAGGTTTTCCAACAACTGTTGGTAGTCGGCATCCAATTTCTTTGGTTAAAAATGAAATCATCGAAATATTTTCCCGCATTGGATTTACCGTTTCCGAAGGACCAGAAATTGAAGACGATTGGCATAACTTCTCAGCTCTAAATTTCCCTCCGGAACATCCGGCAAGAGATATGCAAGATACTTTTTTTGTAGAATCAGAAAGCGGCGAAATGGCGTTGAGAACACATACTTCTTCGGTTCAGGTTCGAATTATGGAAAACACCAAACCTCCTATCAGAACGTTGTCGCCTGGCAGAGTTTATCGAAATGAGGCTATTTCTGCTCGTGCACATTGTTTTTTTCATCAAATTGAAGGCTTGTACATTGCCGAAAATGTATCGTTTGCCGATTTAAAACAAACCTTATTGTATTTCGCTAAAGAAATGTTTGGCGAACAAACCGAAATTCGCCTTCGTCCGTCTTATTTTCCGTTTACTGAACCAAGTGCTGAGGTAGATGTTTCCTGTTCTGTTTGTGGTGGTAAAGGCTGTAATGTGTGTAAATATTCGGGGTTTTTAGAAATTTTAGGCTGCGGCATGGTCGATCCAAATGTGTTAGAAAATTGCGGAATTGACAGTAAAAAATATTCAGGATTTGCTTTTGGAATGGGCGTGGAACGTATTGCCATGCTTAAATATAAAATTAATGATTTACGCCTTTTTTCTGAAGGAGATGTTCGTTTTTTAAGCCAATTTAAAGCGGCACAATAAATATCTACACATGAATGAGTAAATCAACCATTATAATTCAAGATCAGGATAGCCTTAATACCACCGCAAAGGATAGTAATGTGCCTTTTTTGGAATTGATAAAAACTGAAGATAGCTCAAGTATTGTTGTTCAAAAAAAAAAGAAAAACATTGTTGCAGTACCAGTGGTGCCTCATCCAATTCCAAACCTTATAGCAGATACCATTGTTCAAGATTCGGTTGCTTTTGAGCTTAGTAATACCAATAAAATACCCATAAGAAAAACGGTAACATCAGAAAAAAAAACCATCACAGAACAACCAAAAATAGTTTTTGAGCCTACTTTAAAAAATACAAACAACAAAACTTGGCCATCAATTGTTTTAACTTCCGCCTTATTGTTGTTGGCTTTTACAAAAGCATTTGGGTCAAATAGAATTCGTCAAATTTATAAATCAATGTTTTCATATTATTCAGCCAATGAGGTGGTTCGTGAAGAAAAAGTGTTTTTTCACCAAGTAAACTTTAGTTTATTTTTACTTTATTTATTTACTATTTCGTTGCTTTTGTACTTTGTTTCAACATACGTCCATCCAAATAACAATTACCCATTACTTTACCCTTTTATCTTAGGAATGGTAACAGCAGCATACTTAATTAAGTTTGTATTCAATTTTATACTAGGATACTTGTTTGATTTTAGTCAACTTGTTCCTACCTACATCTATAATGTATTATTATATAATTATTCATTAGGAATTATGTTAATACCCGGCTTAGCTTTAATCTATTTTTCTGATTTTCAGAATTTTGCTATTTTAAATTTTGTTATTTTACCTCTGATTGCTTTTGTTTTATTAATCAGGTTTATTCGTTTTTTTGCCATTGGAATTTCTAACAACGTTTCGTATTTGTATATAATTTTGTACATTTGCACGCTCGAAATTTTACCATTGGTCGTTTTAGGGAAGTTTTTTATCTTTAAATAACCCCCATTCGACTAAAAAACAAAACGTTAGGAAGATGTTGAAAGTAAAAACTATTTTAGTTTCTCAGCCAAAACCGGAAACAGAGAAATCACCATATTTTGATTTAGCAGAATATTGTAAGGTTAAAGTTGACTTTAGACCGTTTATTCATGTTGAAGGTGTTCCTGCAAAAGAGTTTAGGTTACAAAAACTTAACTTAATTGATTTCGATTCAGTAATTTTTACCAGTAGAAATGCTGTCGATCATTACTTTAGAATAGCTGAAGAAATGAGGTTTAAGGTTTCCGAGGAAATGAAATATTTCTGCATCTCTGAATCTACTGCATTGTATTTACAAAAATATATTGTATTTAGAAAAAGAAAAATTTTCTACGGACAACAAACTTTTGCCGATTTAATTACAGTAATTAAAAAACACAAAGACGGTAATTTTTTATTGCCTAGTGCAGATATTTTAAGTAAAAATATTCCCGAATTACTTAATGAAAACCACATCAAATATTCGGTAGCAACATTGTACAGAACTGTTTGTAGCGATTTATCGGATTTATCGGATGTAAACTATGATGTGTTGGCATTTTTTAGCCCTTCAGGTATTAAATCGTTGTTTCAAAACTTTCCAAAGTTTAAACAAAACAATACTAGAATTGCCGTTTTTGGACCTACTACTGCCGAAGCAGCCCAACAAGCCGGTCTAAGAGTAGATATTTCTGCTCCACAACCCGAAGCCCCTTCTATGACTAAAGCGTTAGAACTTTACATCAAAAAGGCAAACAAAGCCACAAATGGTAAGTAATAGTTTATTGAACTAGAAATTCTTGTTCGATGTTGTAAAGTACTTCGTTGATTTCTTCTAAAGTTCCTTTTCGTACTAACTGACTTCTGTAATCTCTAAAGTTAGCGGTTCCTTTAAAATAATTGCCATAATGCGAACGCATTTCTAATAACCCAACCAGTTCTCCTTTCCATTTTACTGCAAAATCAATGTGTTGTTTAACAGCATCTAATCGTTCTTGCATGGTTGGGGCAGGTAAATGTTCGCCAGTTTTTAAATAGTGTTTTATTTCATTAAAAATCCAAGGATAACCAATACTTGCCCTGCCAATCATAATTCCATCAACACCATAAGTTTCCTTATAAAGTTTCGCCTTTTCTGGTGTTTTGATGTCTCCATTGCCAAACACAGGAATAAACATTCTCGGCTTGTTTTTTACCTCGGCAATTCAACTCCAATCAGCATCACCTTTATACATCTGCGAACGGGTTCTGCCATGTATGGAGATGGCTTTAATGCCTACATCCTGCAAACGTTCGGCGACCTCAACGATGTATTTTGTTTTTTCGTCCCAGCCCAAACGTGTTTTTACAGTAACCGGAAGATGCGTAGATTTTACAATTTCGGCAGTTAAACGAACCATTTTTGGAACATCTTGTAAAATTCCGGCACCAGAACCTTTACAAGCCACTTTTTTTACGGGACAACCGTAATTAATATCAATAATATCAGGGTTGGCTTGAGTAGTTACATCAGTTGCAATACGCATGGATTCGATGTCGTTACCATAAATTTGAATACCAATCGGTCTTTCATATTCAAAAATGTCGAGTTTTTTCAAACTCTTTGCAGCATCCCTGATTAACCCTTCTGATGAAATAAATTCAGTAAACATCAAATCGGCTCCATGTTTTTTGCACAATGCACGAAAAGGCGGGTCACTCACGTCTTCCATCGGTGCTAAAAGCAACGGAAAATTGCCCAATTCTATGTCGCCTATTTTTACCATTTGGCTACAAAATTAAGGTTTTAATTGGCAAGAAATTAAACCACATAGGTACATAGTTTCTTTCTGTTGAATAAAAATAAGGCAAACATAGTATTAGTATTCTCCGACAAGTCGGAGAAGTAACTATTGTGAGCCTGTTTCATAGTATTTGGCTTGGAGAAGGTTTTTCTATGTGTCTATGTGGTTTTTTAACAGAAAGGTTAGTTTTTAATAGGGTAACCTACTTACCCTCTCCTCCCCACATGATTATTTTTTGGTTTTGCTCAAATTTTGAAAGGTCTTTGGTAAAAATTAGATGAAATAAATCTATCACGGGTAAAATACCAAAACCACCCAACGTAATCGCATAAATTATTGGAGCTCCGGGGCGAGTTCCCAAATATACCCGATGTCCGCCTAAAGGACCTGTTAGTAAGGTAAAAACAATCGCTTTTGCTCTCACGTGTTTTCTTTTAGGGAGTTCAGTCTGTTGTGTAGAGTCTGTAGCTAATGAATCCGACAAGGGAAGCTCTTCATGGTTGGCTTTTAAGTTCGGTGTAAAAAATAAAAACAGTAGTATGGAAAAACCAACTTCTTTAAACATTAGCGAGATTGAATTAACGGCAACACTTTACTTAGAATTTCATTTACTGATTGCTCAACCGTTTTATTTTCGGTTTTTACATCCAAAAAAGGATTTGTTGGGGCTTCAAAAGGAGCGTTAATTCCTGTAAAATCTTTTATTTCGCCTGCTCTGGCTTTTTTATACAATCCTTTTACATCACGTTGTTCGCAAACTTCAAGCGGAGTATTGATAAACACTTCTAAAAAATCGTTTTCGCCAATAATTGTTTTGGCTTGTTGCCTGATTTCGTTGGTAGGACTCACAAAACAATTGATGGTAACTACACCACAATTCAAAAACAATTTCGAAACCTCAGCAATTCGTCTGATGTTTTCTTTTCTATCTTCGTCACTAAACCCTAAATTGTTGTTTATTCCTGCTCTAATGTTGTCGCCATCTAAAACTTGTGTTAAAATTCCTTTGTTGTTTAAAGCTTTTTCTAAACCAATAGCAATAGTGGTTTTACCAGAACCAGATAGTCCGGTAAACCAAATAACCACTGCTTTTTGGTGAAGTAAAGTTTCTTTTGCTCCTCTTCCTAAAATAGAATCGAAAACAGGAAAAATATTTTCAGGAGTTTTGCTCATCTCAAATTCAAAATTACCCTTTTAGTTAAACATAAATTATTTTTTCTTCTGCAAATAAATATGTTGCCCACACTTTTGTTTTCCTTAAATTTGGAGTTCAATTTTTTTCGAATGATTAAAAAAACAACCGTTTATCTAAACAATCCCTCACCAAGTGTAGATCAAGTTGGTATTATTGATCGGATTGACAGAATTACCAGCAGAAGCATAAAAGATGAAACTAAACTACAAGGGTTAAAGCTTGCCCTTAACATGGTTGATTTGACCACATTAGAAGGTGCAGATACCGAAAATAAGGTGCGACAATTGTGCAATAAAGCACAACATTTACACGATGCTTATCCCGGATTACCAACCGTGGCAGCAGTTTGTGTATATCCAAATTTTGTAAAAACAGCCAAACAATGTTTACAAGGTTCTGGTATCAATGTGGCTTCGGTTGCAACAGCTTTCCCAAGTGGGCAATCGAGTTTAGAAGTAAAATTGTTAGATGTAAAAATTGCTACTGATGCCGGTGCCGAAGAAATTGATATGGTAATTAGTAGAGGTAAATTTCATGAGGGTGAATACAATTTTGTGTTTGATGAAATTGCTACCATTAAAGAAGCTTGCGGAAAATCTCGATTAAAAGTGATTTTAGAAACAGGAGAATTAGGCTCGTTTGATAAAGTTCGAAAAGCAAGCGATATTGCCATTGAAGCGGGTGCAGATTTTATAAAGACTTCAACGGGAAAAATTAGTCCTGCGGCTACGTTGCCGGTTACGTTGGTGATGTTGGAAGCCATAAAAGACCATTATTATAGAACAGGAATTCAAGTAGGAATGAAACCCGCTGGAGGAATCTCGAACTCAAAATTGGCTTTGCAATATCTACTATTAGTAAAAGAAACCTTAGGCAAAGACTGGTTGACCAATCAATGGTTTAGATTTGGAGCAAGTAGCCTTGCCAACGACCTACTAATGCAAATTGTAAAACAACAAACAGGAGTTTATCAATCAAAAGATTACTTTTCAAAAGATTAATTCAAAGATGGAAGGCCGAAGAATAGAAAAATAAACTCTGCGGTTCTCTGCGTAAAACTCAGCGACCTCTGCGGTTAAAACTTAATATATGACAAAAAAAACGATAAAAATTAATTTTGATACAGGGTGGGATTTAGCCCCTGCACCAGAAAGTACTAGCCACATTCAGTTAAACGAACAATACGAATTGTTTATTGGTGGAAAATGGGTAAAACCAAGTTCTGGCAAATATTTTCCAACCATTAATCCTGCAACGGAAGAAAAAATAGCGATGGTTGCTGAAGCCAACGAAAAGGATGTGGACAAAGCGGTAAAAGCTGCAAGAAAAGCCTACACGGAAGTTTGGAGTAAAATGCCAGCCAGCGAAAGAGCAAAATACATTTATCGTATTGCACGTTTAATTCAGGAAAAAGCGAGGGAATTTGCTGTAATTGAATCTATGGATGGTGGAAAACCAATCAGGGAATCGCGTGATGTGGATGTGCCTTTGGCTGCTGCACACTTTTTTTATTATGCTGGTTGGGCTGATAAGTTGGATTATGCTTTTCCAAACAGAAAACCTCAATCGTTAGGTGTTGCAGGACAAATTACTCCTTGGAATTTTCCATTGTTGATGGCTGCCTGGAAAATTGCCCCGGCTTTGGCCACAGGAAATACGGTAGTTTTAAAACCTGCAGAAACCACGTCATTAACCGCCCTTAAATTAGCAGAAATTATTCAGGAAGCTGGTTTGCCTGATGGTGTAGTAAATATTATTACAGGTGCTGGAGAAACCGGTGCAGCCATTGTAAATCATAACGATATCGATAAAATTGCATTTACAGGTTCAACTGGTGTGGGGAAAATTATCCAAAATGCTGTTGCAGGAACCAATAAAAAAGTTACCTTGGAATTAGGCGGAAAAGCAGCTAACATTATTTTTGAAGATGCTGTTTTAGACCAAGCTGTTGAAGGAATTATTAACGGAATTTACTTTAATCAAGGACACGTTTGTTGTGCTGGTTCAAGGTTATTTGTCGAGGAATCGGTTTACGACATTGTTTTGCGAAAATTAAAAGACCGAATGGAATCGTTGATTGTTGGAAATCCATTAGATAAGAACACTGATATTGGAGCCATCAACTCAAAAGAACAATTAACCACCATCAACAATTATTTAAAAATTGGTAAAAGTGAAGGGGCAGAAATGTACCAATCGAACTGCGTTGTTCCAAAAAAAGGATATTGGTGTAAACCAACCTTGTTTACTAATGTTTCTCAGTCGAACAGAATTGTACAAGAAGAAATTTTTGGACCTGTATTGGCTATTCAAACCTTTAGAACTGTTGCCGAAGTAATTGAAAAAGCCAATAACACTCCTTTTGGATTGTCGGCTGGAGTTTGGACGGATAAAGGCTCCAAATTATTTAATCTTTCATCACAATTAAAAGCGGGAATTATTTGGGGAAACACTTTTAATAAATTTGACCCGACTTCACCTTTTGGTGGATACAAAGAAAGTGGTTTTGGTAGAGAAGGTGGATTACATGGTTTAAAACCGTATTTAAAATTTTAACTTATGTCAAGATTAGAAATATTGAAAACGTACAAAATATATATAGGCGGTAAATTTCCAAGAACAGAATCGGGGAGGTTTTACACGCCTAAAAATGGAACAACTCCATTAGGAAACATTTGTCTTTCATCGCGAAAAGATTTTAGGAATGCCGTAGTTGCAGCTCGAGGAGCTTTTGATGGTTGGTCGGGAGCGACAGCTTATAACCGAAGTCAGGTTTTGTACAGAATAGCAGAAATGTTGGAAGGTAGAAAAGCACAATTTATGGATGAATTGATGCAACAAGGTTCAACAAAAGGGGCAGCTGAAAAAGAAGTACATGCTTCTATTGATCGAATTATTTATTATGCTGGATGGTGCGATAAATACACGCAATTGTTCAGTGCGGTAAATCCTGTGGCTACTTCACATTTTAACTTTACGGTTCCAGAACCTACAGGTGTGGTTTCTGTTTTTGCACCCGAAGAAAATAGCTTAATCGGTTTAATCTCCACGATAATTCCAGTTATTGCTTCCGGAAATACGTGCGTGGTGTTAGCCTCTGAAAATAAACCATTGTGTGCCATTACGTTTGCTGAGGTCATTAATTCATCGGATGTGCCTGGAGGAGTAATTAACATATTGACAGGAACAAGAAAAGAGTTGCACTCGCACATGGCTTCACACATGGATGTAAATGCATTGTTTTATACTGGAAACGACAAAAAAGAAATTCTTGAAATAAAAAAACTGGCAGTGGACAATTTAAAGCGTGTGGTAGTTAAAGATTTTGTAACAATTTATTCTGCAGAACACGACAGCCCATATTACATCGAAGATTTTGTTGAAATGAAAACAACGTGGCATCCCATTGAAAAAATTGGTGCAGCAGGAAGTGGATATTAAAAAGTCGGAAGACCGAAGACCGAAGTCGGAAGTTGGCATTGTGCGTTGGCTTCCCCTCTTGAGAGGGGCAGGGGTGTGTTTTTGGAAGACGGAGTGAAGTGAAAAAATAAAAATGACAAGAGAAGAATTATTGATTACAGCTATAAACGCAGCATTAAAAGGCGGAGAAGAAATTCTTGCTATTTACGAATCGGATTTTGCAGTAGAGCGAAAAGAAGATAAAACCCCTTTAACACTAGCTGATACCAACGCACATTTAGCTATAGCTAAACTGTTGGATAAAACCAATTTACCCGTATTAAGCGAAGAAGGTAAACAAACCCCTTACGAAACCCGAAAAACGTGGAAACAATTTTGGATGGTTGATCCATTGGATGGCACACGTGAGTTTGTAAAACGCAACGGCGAATTTACGGTGAACATTGCCCTTATTGAAAACGGCGAAGCAACCATGGGTATCATTTATGTGCCTGTAACCGAAGAACTCTATTTTTCTGACACCAATATAGGAGCGTTTAAGGTTACTTGTTCTCAACACTCATCACCCATCACTCACGACTCATCACTCACCACTCTTATCGAAAAATCAGAAAAATTACCTTTAAAACAAAACCGAAAAAACTTCATCGTAGTAGGAAGCCGTTCGCACATGAGTGCCGAAACCGAAGCTTACATGAACGAACTAAAAACAAAACATACTGAGGTGGACATGCTTTCGAAAGGCAGCTCGTTAAAACTGTGTATGGTTGCCGAAGGCAGTGCCGACAGCTACCCACGTTTTGCTCCAACCATGGAATGGGACACCGCCGCAGGACAAGCCATTGCCATAGCTTCTGGTGCCGATGTAATTAACTGGGAAACAAAAAAACGCATGCTTTACAACAAAGAAAACTTGTTAAACACGTGGTTTTTGGTGGAGAGGGATTGACTTGTTTATATGTATGATAAAACCATACATATACACCTAAATTTGGGTAGATAGGTATGTCATTGGTTAGTTATATTTTTATGTGGGGCAATTTTATTTTATCTTAACATCAATGGCAGCAATTCTTTTATCATTCAAAGCAATTTGGTCTACAATATAGCTATGGTATTGTTTTTTCAATTTTTTGTTTGCCGATGCTTTTAGTTGGTCGTTTAAATACTTGCCATATTGTAACAAACCTTTCTTTTGGCATTCCAATAATTTTTGAGAAAACTTTTTCTTGTCGGTGGAAGTAATTTTAGTCATGTTTTTGGGGTTTGAGTTATCCAAATATAACTAAAAAACAAAAGTGAGATAGGAATTATTTTTTTGAACTTTTTGCCTCTTTATTAAAAGCCATTGCTTTTTCTATCCAAAACATCAAATCTTCGTCTGTGTCAAAGCCCTCCGGATAAACAAAAACTAACCCTTTCATGGGTCTGCCGGTAAATTGCATTTCTTTACAACCTTTTAATTTTAATGCTAATGGATATTCATTTGCACCAACCCGAACCATTAATCGATCTTCTTTTGTTTTTTTATCCGAATCAACCCCAACACACATTTTATCGTTTACCATAAAAATCAATCCTCCCATCATTTTCTTTTCTACAAAAGCAATGTTTTTGGATTGAAATGCTTGTTGAACTCTTTCTACTAAATAAAGGTCGAAAGCCATTTTTTAAAATTAAGCAAACAATTTTTTTAACTCAGTAGCCTCAGCAGGTTTCATTTTACCGACTAAAATTAAGCCTAGTTGTCGGCGGCGGAGAGCACCTTCAAAACGGTCTTTTTCTTCGTTGGTTTGATAGCATTAATTATAAACATAAATTTTGAAAATCCCACCAATTATTTTTCAGTACATTACCCTTTTTATCCTACTAAACCAAACATTAATATTGATAAACTCCAAAGAATCGGTTAAAATTATATCGAACTCACGTTAAATAACATTGTTTAGTCAAAAAATATTTTTTTTACGTAATATATATTATTCCATTATTGGAATAGTCAGTACAGGTCTAAACGAATGGTTAACCAAATTTTGTGAAGTACTTTCGTGAAACAATTGCCAAATGCTGATTTTGTTGTGGATACCTAAAGCTATAATATCAATTTCATTTTCAATACTATAATTCAATACGCCCAATTCTTCAGTACTATCAGAATAAAGCGATATTTTAAATTTATCCCCATTTAATGGCGAAAGTTTTTCATGTTTTATAAACTTATTTATTTTCTCCATCGACACTCTTGTAGGCTCAAAATGAGTTGGGGTATTGATTTTTAATAAATGGATACAAGCATTAAATTTATCGGCAAAATCTTGCACAGCTCCAAAAATTTGGTTGGATTCCTTTGAAAAATCGGAAGCAAAAGCAACAGATTTAATACCTTCTCTAATCATGCTATGTTTAATGGTAAGTACATTAAAGGTTGATTTTCTTACCACTTTTTCGGTATTGCTTCCCAACAATATTTCGGTAATGGTTGAAGAACCGTGCGAACCCATTAAAATTAAATCAGCTTTAATTTCTTCGGCACATTCTAAAATTTTATTACAAACAACACCGTCAAATTTTACGTAAGTTTCAACTTTTAAACCTTGTAATTTGGGATGGTTTTTAAGTTCCTCCATTTGTGCTTCAGTTTCTTCAAAGTCTTCTTTATTGTCTGATGTAACTACTGAAACAATATGGATTTTACTTTTTCTGACAGCAGCAATATAAATGGCATATTCTAATGCTGCATTTGAATATTCCGAAAAATCGGTAGGCACTAATAAGTTTTTCATAATAAATTATTTACATCAAAATTAACGACCAATTTCAATTTAAAAAAGGATAATTCTCTATTCCTTTTAAAAATTAAAAAAAACAATTTGATAAACCCTAAATTTGCTAAAAAAATGAAGCTTTGAAAACACCTTTAATATTAGTAGTAAACGATGATGGTATTACCGCTCCTGGAATTTTGGCACTTATTGAAGTAGTTAAAAAATTTGGTGAAGTAGTGGTTGTTGCCCCTGACAAACCTCAAAGTGGAATGGGGCATGCTGTTTCGTTAAACACGGCATTGCGTTTAAATCATTGGAAAAAAGATGGTACAAACTATTATGCTTGTAGTGGTACTCCAGTAGATTGTGTAAAAATGGGTGTAAGCAAATTGCTGAAACGTAAGCCAGATTTAATTGTTTCAGGAATAAATCACGGCTCAAATTCATCCATCAACATCATTTATTCCGGTACCATGTCGGCAGCCATCGAAGGAGCTATGGAAGGAATTTCCTCTATCGGATTTTCACTTTGTAACCATTCTATTGAAGCCGATTTTACTACAGCTAAAATTTATGTGGAGAAAATAATTAAAGATGTACTTACTCAAAAATACGAGGGCATTTGTTTAAACGTAAACATTCCCAACTTAAGTGTGGATTTAATAAAAGGAATAAAAGTTTGTAAACAAGCCAACGGTAATTGGGAAGAAGAATTTGACGAACGAATTGACCCAAACGGAAAAAGTTATTATTGGCTTACCGGTAAATTTGTAGTATATGATAAAAGTGAAGATACCGATGAGTGGGCATTGAAAAACAATTATGTTTCTGTTGTTCCTGTGCAACATGATTTTACGAATTATTCGATAACTGATAATATTAAACATTTAGAACATGCTTAACACCTTAAAAGAATTTAACCACGTTATCATTGGAATTGTTTTAGGATTAATTGTGCCCCTTACAGCAATGTATGTGATACTAAAAATTACTACTAACATGGATCTTTTCTATATCATAAAAAACCCATTTTTTAGTCCTGTTGTTGATAATTTAAAAGGAGCGTTATTTTTTAATTTGGGAATTTTCTTCTTGTTTTTTTGGCTTAAAAAAGACCAATCGGCAAAAGGTGTAATTTGGGCAACATTACTTTATGGAATTTTTTATATATGGTATATGTTTTTTATGTAAGAGAAGCAGTCTTCAGTTCACCCGCCCGAAC
The DNA here is from genome assembly GCA_016183805.1 of Bacteroidota bacterium. Taxonomy (GTDB): domain Bacteria; phylum Bacteroidota; class Bacteroidia; order Flavobacteriales_E; family Vicingaceae; genus Vicingus. The sequence goes on along the minus strand of JACPDX010000029.1, from coordinate 38,900 downwards.
GTACCTTTTCGGTACGGGATGGCAGCCAACAAAAAAACAAGCAACCACTAACCAAAAACAAGCAACAGCAAGCCTAAAACATTAACCCCCAAACCTTAAACTCATCAATGAAATACTACATAATAACAGGAGAAGCATCGGGCGATTTACACGCATCAAACCTGATAAAGGAATTGAAAAAACGTGACCAAAAATCTGATTTCAGGTGTTGGGGTGGTGATTTAATGCAGCAACAAGGTGTAACCTTAGCAAAACATTATCGAGATTTAGCTTTTATGGGTTTTGTAGAAGTTTTATTGAACATTAAAACCATTTTACAAAATCTTTCTTTTTGTAAAAAAGATGTGTTGGAATATAAACCAGATGTATTGATATTGGTCGATTATCCGGGGTTTAACCTCAAAATTGCTGTTTGGGCAAAAAAAATGGGTATAAAAGTATTTTATTACATCTCCCCCCAAATTTGGGCATGGAAACAAAATCGAGTATATAAAATTAAACGATATGTTGATAGGATGTTTGTGATTTTACCCTTCGAAAAAGACTTTTATGCCAGATTCGATGTGGAGGTCGATTTTGTTGGGCATCCTTTACTCGATGCTATTGAAAGTAGAAAAGTAACTCCCTTGGAAGAATTTTGCAAACAAAATAATTTACAACAAAAACCAATCATAGCTCTGTTACCTGGTAGCCGAAAACAGGAAATTCATACCATATTACCTATTATGCTTTCTGTAATTAAAAGCTTCCCTGATTATCAATTTGTGGTAGCAGGAGCTCCTTCACAAGACACCGAATTTTATAAAAAATATTTATCAGAGCAATGTGCTTTGATAGAAAACAAAACTTATCAGTTACTTGAACACTCCACAGCTGCATTGGTAACTTCAGGAACAGCTACCTTAGAAACGGCTTTGTTTAAAATACCTCAAATTGTTTGTTATAAAGCAAATTTTATATCGTTTCAAATTGCAAAAGCAGTAATTAAAGTGCCATATATTTCTTTAGTAAACTTAATTGCCGATAAAGAATTAGTTAAAGAACTGATACAAAAAGAATTAAACACCAAGGAATTAAAAACTGAACTCCGTAAGTTGCTTGAGCCGACACATCGTAATCAGTTGTTGTCCGATTATTACGAGCTTCAGCAAAAGCTTGGAGGAGTTGGAGCATCAGCTCGAACTGCCGATTTAATGATTAGCTATTTAAACTAAACCTTAATGGATTTGCAAAAGCAAATTTGATTAGAATCAGTTGTGCCACCATCTCTATAACAAATAAAAACAACCGCGGTATAAAATAACAATTATCACTTGTTAATTATGTAGTTATTATTACATTTGCAGCCTTAATTTTTTAAGTTATAACCCTAATTATGAAGTTATCAAAATTCAAATTTGACCTACCCGAAGAATTACTTGCTGAACATCCATCACCAGAACGAGACGAGGCTAGATTAATGGTGCTTCACAGAAGTACAGGAGAAATAGAGCATAAACTGTTTAAAGATTTAATCAACTATTTTGATGATGGCGATTTAATGGTAATGAACGACACCAAAGTTTTTCCGGCACGTATGTATGGAAATAAAGAAAAAACAGGTGCTCGTATCGAAGTGTTTTTGTTAAGAGAATTGAACAGAGAAAATTATCTTTGGGATGTTTTAGTGGATCCAGCTCGTAAAATTAGAATTGGTAATAAACTTTATTTTGGCGACGATGATTTAGTTGCTGAGGTTATCGACAATACCACATCAAGAGGAAGAACATTACGTTTTTTGTTTGACGGAACACACGAAGAATTTAAAGCTATTGTGGAAAAATTAGGTGAAACTCCTATTCCAAAATACATAAAAAGAGCTGTAGAACCTGCTGATGCAGAACGTTACCAAACAGTTTATGCCGAAAATGAAGGAGCTGTTGCAGCTCCTACAGCAGGATTACACTTTAGTAAACATCTATTAAAAAGGTTAGAAATTAAAGGTGTTGACTTCGCTAAACTTACTCTTCATGTGGGGTTAGGTACTTTTAGAACCGTTGAAGTAGAAGATTTAACCAAACACAAAATGGATTCTGAAGAAATTCATATTCCTCAACTTTGTGTTGACAAAGTAAATGCTACGAAATTGCGTAAAGCGAGAATTTGTGCTGTTGGAACTACTTCAATGAGAGCAATGGAATCATCAATATCTAACGATGGTTTTTTAAAGCCTTATGATGGTTGGACCAATAAGTTTATTTTTCCTCCCTACGATTTTAGTTTAGCAACTGCTATGATTACTAATTTTCATACACCACTTTCAACATTATTAATGATGACATGTGCATTTGGTGGTTACGATTTGGTAATGAAAGCATATAAAGAAGCTATCAAAGAAAAATATCGTTTTTATACCTATGGCGATGCCATGTTAATTATTGATTAAACAACATAAATTCATACATAAAAAGAACAAACGAATGAAACTAGAAGACTTAAAATTATACCAAGAATGCCTCGATTTTGAAGCTAAAATTTGGAACATTGTAACCTTGTGGGAAGGATTTAACAAAGATACTGTAGGTGAATCTTTTGTTAAAGATTCTGATGCTATTTCGGCAAACATTGCAGCAGGTTATGGTCGTTACAATTTTAAAGACAAAAAACATTACTGTTACATTTCAAGAGGTTACCTTTTAAAAACTAAAGGCTGGTTATTAAAAGCGAAAGAACGTGAATTAATTCAAGCTCCTCAAGCTGATGAATTATTAGAATTTGTAGAAAAAATTCACCGTATGTTGAATGCCTACATTCGTTCTATTGGTAGATTAAAAACAGAAGGTGGAACGTATGAAAAAAGAGAATCATCATACAACAATGAGCATGAAGATGATGAACCAAATGGCAATGCCTACACTGCTGATGCAGATGAATTTTTTAGTGAAGAAGAACTAACAACCAATGCCTAATTATGCAATAATAGTTGCTGGTGGTAAAGGAGAACGAATGGGACAACACATTCCCAAACAATTTCTCGAACTTGCCGGTAAACCTATATTAATGCATACCATTGAAAAATTCTACAACACCTTTCCTGAAATAAAAATTATACTGGCTCTTCCCGAAAATCAATTCAACTTTTGGGAGGAGCTTTGTTATAAATACGGATTTACCAAAATACCTCATCAAATTTTAGGAGGAGGTAAAACACGATTCGATTCTGTTAAAAAATCGCTTGCTTTAGTTAAAGAAAGAGGCATTGTTGCCATTCACGATGGTGTTCGTCCGTTGGTGAGTACAACAACTATTACAAACTGTTTTAAACAAGCCGAACAAAGTGGAACTGCTGTTCCTGTGGTGGATGTAGTAGATTCGTTACGATTTGTTTCCAAACAAGATAATACCAATAAAGCAGTTGCACGTAATTGTTACAAAAGTGTGCAAACTCCTCAATGTTTTACCTCCGAAATTATTTTAAAAGCTTACCAACAAGCTTTTGATGAATCGTTTACCGATGATGCTTCTGTGGTTGAAAAACTAGGCTATAAAATTAATTTGGTGGAAGGCAACGTCGAAAACATTAAAATCACTTCTCCTATCGATATTGCTTTGGCTGAGATTTTAATAAAACACTAACATTTGACTGTTTTGTTAAACATAGGTTTTTTAAGTCAATACAGCTAATCAAATTAATTCCGGGTTGTTTCCCTTTTTCAATTGAACCAAACTGATGAGTTATTCCCAAAAATTCGGCACCATTAAAAGTTGCCCATTTTATCAAAGTTTCTAGTGGTATTTGTGGTGAGTTTTTGGTAATGGTTTTTAGTTCGTCTAAAACAGATAAACTCCAATTGCTGGCTAAACTATCCGTTCCTATGGTACATTTTTCGTTTAAAAACAAACTGTAGTTGGGTTGTTTGCCTTCAATGTATTGGTTTGCATTGGGGCAAAAAGCCCAATAAATGTATTCCGAAAATCGGTTTGCCCAAGCAATATCTTCCTTTGTTGTGAACGTATTGTGAACCAACAATATTTTTCCTAAACCATCGTACTTAACTAAAAATGAAGGCAACGCATTTTGTTGGGTAGGCTTAAATGTTTGTTTTGTTTTTTCAGCAATATTTAAAAACTCAAATAATTTGCCTTTGCCTTCCTTAAAAAATTGATTTTCGCTTTCGGTTTCTTGGTTGTGAATACTTACTAAACTTTTGTTTTCGATACCATGTAACTTAATTAGTTCGGTTAATTTATCCGAAACTGAGTACGTTGCATGTGGGGTCATCGACACCTTGGTTTTGTCGAAATATCCATTATAGAGTAATTCGGCATGAGCAAAAGCAGTTTCGGCAATAGCCGGGTCAGAGCCAAAAACCTCAATAAACGTGTGGTAATACAAATTGTTTTGTTGTTTTAACTTAAAAGTAGTGTTTCCGTTCGAAATATCACCAACAGCTACAATACCGTTTGTTTTCATTTCTTGTTCGGCTTTTTCTAGGGCTTCTAATCTTTCTTGCTCCGAAAATTGTTCTCGTAGCGAAATAATTTCCTGAATAAAACCATGCAATTGGGTATATTGGCTTATTTTCCCTTTAAGATGAGATAACTCTAAATGACAATGCGTATTTATAAATCCCGGGCAAATGATGCCTTCGTATTTTTTTACATTTTGCCAATTTATTTCATTAACAGCAGGATTTAACACATCTATAATAACACCATTATCATCCATCACAACCACCCCATTTTTAATTGGGGCTGTGTTTCCGGTAAAGATATAATCGGCAGAAAACTGTTGCATTAAATAGCGTCTTTATTGAAAATTAAAATAGAGTTAAAAAACACAAAAAGTGTAATACCAACTTGTGTATCAAGGGTGTCTTCGGTAAACATAGACAACACCATCACCATAAAAAATGCCAAATACAAAAAGTAGTTGGTTAAATTTAGGCTTATAAAAGGGTAAAATAAAAAAATAAAAAACAATACTCCGCCAATAACTCCGAATGTTACAAAAGCGGTAATAAATTGGTTGTGAGCTCTATGCCTGAATTTTTCTGTTAAAAGAGAGTTTTCTTTTTCGTATTGATTATTAAAAGCATCTTGAATATCTCCGGTTCCAACGCCAAACACAATATGTTCTTTAAAAATTGTAAAAGCAGTTTTCCAATACACCCAACGCATTATAGTGGAATGCCCGTTATAATCTCTGCCTCTTCTGTAGTTGTCGAATTCCCATATGGTGCTTTGTATTCGTCGGTCAAAAGCATTCATTTTTAGACTATTGCAATTTGATATCCCGTTCTCTATTGCCTTAATTTCTTGAGGGGTTAAATTCATTACCGCTTTTTGGTTTTTGTATACTCCTTTTGAGGTTAAAAATCGAATTAAGGTTGTTTCAATCCGTTGACCTTTTAAGTCTTTTCCCCGATAATGAATTTTGCTTACTTTATTCCATGCATATTCTAACTCCTCTTTAGCAATGTTTCGGTAAACATAATTTCCATTTTCTTTGTCGTCATTCTGCATATCATGCCAGTAGAACTCTCCATAAGGAGAATATTTTTTTTCTTCAAGGGTATTGTGTTGCCTATAAAATGTATTAATATTTTTATTGATGTACCAAGTCGAAGCCCCAACAATAAGTAGTGGGAAAAGTAATAATATAATTTTTAGTTTTAAACTGTTTGTTTTAAACCCATAAAACAGCATTAAAAATAATGATGTAATTCCTAAAACTAAAGTGCCTGTGTACAAATGAAGAATAATCAAAAATACCAACAACCACAAAAGTGCTAAAGCAAGATAAATTTTAGTTTTTAAGCTTGTTTCTTTAAACAAATAATACCCTAATCCAAAAATTGCCAAACAAATTTCCAAACCAAAACGGATGTGAGAATTAAATCTGGAAAGATACCTGTCATCAACAATAGTAATACCTAAACCTCCTAGTTTTACAAAAATACTCCACAACGATGCCGCAATTACACCTGCAACATAGAGTTTAAAAACAAGTTTAAGCTGCTGTTGGTTAAAACGAACACTAAACAGCACAAAAGGAATAACAAACAGAGGCAGCTTTCTTTTGATGTCAGCAAAAGCATAGCTATAGTTTAAAGTGTTAATTAATCCTATCACTGAAATGATGAAAAATAAAATTAACACAAGTGCAATTTTATTGGAGAAAAAAGCCTGAATTCGTTGTTTATAGTTTCCTTCTAAAAACCATGCTAAACCAATAATTAATTGCCCTAAACCAATCAATGGTTTCGACAACGACAAGCCAATGGCAATTGATGAAAGACCAATAACGTAAAGACGTTGGGTATCTGAAAAAAAAGATTTTATCTGTAACATCTAATGGATGTTATTTTTTAGTTCCTGCTAAAATCGATTTGTACAATGTTTCGTTTTTAATGGTGTTGGTAGCTTCTTCAAGTGTTGGATCACGCTTTAACGAGTTTTGAATTAACCCATTTTGATAATAGTATCTGCCAACAATTTCAGTTTCTAAAATGGTAATTATTTCTTCTTTAAACTTGTTTAAATCATCGTTTTTATGTGTTTTTAATTTTTCTTTTAGTTGTTCATATTCCGTTTTTACATCTTCAAAATATTTTTCTTCTTTGGTGGTTTCTTCCAATTTAGCCAACAAATCTTCACTGTCTGTGGTGTATGAATAATCTTTACCCTCTAAAAACTTCACAAAATCAGCATAATCTGAATCAGAAAAAGTAAATTCTGCCACTGGTTTAATGGATTCGTTTTTAATTCGGTAGTTGGTAGCGTATTCAAAAAATAAATTTTTAGTGATCAATGAAGCAGAAATGTTGCTCAACATTTTCTTTTCAACTTCAACATCGGGAGCAACGCCTTTGCCATCAAAAACAGGTCGTTTATTATGCAAAGTTTTAAACTCTTTTATTAATGAATCGGCAATGGCATTTACTTTACCATCGTCTTCACGGTGCGAATAATCTAATTTTTGTATACACCTTCCACTTGGAGTGTAGTATTTAGCCACTGTAACTTTAAGTTTTGAGTTGTAACTTAATGGTCGAACAGATTGAACCAAACCTTTACCGTACGATTGATTACCAACAATTAAAGCCCTATCATGGTCTTGTAACGATCCTGAAACAATTTCTGAGGCTGATGCAGAACCTTCATCAATTAAAACCACTAATGGTATTTTAGTGTCAATAGGCTCGTTTAATGCTTTGTAGGTTTTGTCCCATTCTTTAATTTTTCCTTTGGTAAAAACTACTTCCGAGCCTTTCGGAACAAAAAAGTTAACAATGTTAACAGCTTCATTTAATAAACCTCCTCCGTTTCCTCTCAAATCAAGTATCATAGACTTGGCATTTTGTTCTTTTAAACTAACCAACGCAGTTTTGACTTCTTTACTTGCCGATTCGGTAAACCCGGTTAATTTAATATAACCCACAGAATCTTTTAGCATTGCGTAGTATGGAACATCTTTAATTTTAACTTCTTCTCTGGTTACTTTTGTTACAAAAGGTTCTGTTGTTCCAGGTCGTTCAATTTTTAACATAATGGAGGAGCCTGGTTGACCCATCAGCACCTCTCTAATATCGGTGGTAGTTTTATTTATTACCGATTTACCATCTACTTCCAAAATTTTATCACCCGCACGTAATCCTGCTTTAAAAGCCCCATAACCTTCATAAGGTTCTGAAATTACCACGTATTCGCCTTGTTTTTGAATCAACGCCCCTATACCACCGTATTGCCCGGTAGTCATTAGTTTGTAATCTTCCATATTCGATTCAGGAATGTAATTGGTGTATGGGTCTAACGACTCTAACATAGCATCAATACCTGTTTTCATTAACTTTCCGGGATCGGCATCATCAACATAATAGATATTTAATTCACGAAAAAGGGTAGCAAAAATGTCTAGATTTTTAGATATTTCGAAATAACTGTCAACATATCCGACAGAAAACACCGAGGATAATGCCAATGCTATTATCAGGGTAATTTTTGTAATTCTTTTTTTCATTTTCTAATTTTTTTAACACATAGATACATAGTTTTCATCTTTTCTTTAAAATCTCCAAAGCAAGTTTTAGTCGCTTTGCTCTAAAACATAGCTTTTTTACTATGTGTTCTGTCAACGACAGAAACTATGTTATTTGTTATTATTAATTCTTTGGCAATTTACTAAAATGCTCATTCACGTATGTTTTTTGTCCTTCTTTAAAAATATTATTACAGTTAAAATTTATTAAAATCCCTTTTGGAGCGTTTAAAAGTTTCATGTATGTAAGCACTTGCGACTCATAAGAACCATGCATTTCTTGAACTGCTTTTAACTCCACAACCAAACAACTTTCTACAACCAAATCGCACCTAAAATCTACTTCTAAAACTTTCCCCTTGTATATCAATGGTACTTTGTGTTCAGTAATAAATTTTATTTTCCTTAATTCTAACTCATGTTTTAGACATTCATGATAAACACTTTCCAACAAACCTTTACCTAAATTTTTATGAACTTCTATAGCTGCACCAACTACTTCATAAGTTAATTCATCTAAATATTTTTGTGTCAATTTCAAAACTATGTGCCTATGTGTTAAATTTTTTTAAGTTAAGGAACTGGATCATGTCCGTGTCCGCCCCAAGGATGACAAGAACCTATTCTTTTTAAACTTAACCAGCCACCTTTAAATGTTCCATATTTTTTTAACGCTTCAATGCTGTATTGGGAGCAAGTAGGGTCGTACCGGCAATTTTGCCCCAACATAGGCGAAATACTCAACTGATAAAAACGAATTATCAAGATAAACAACTTACTCAACACTTTTCCCAAACATTGAATTTAAACGATTTAAAATTACTTTTATTTTTTCTTCAATTTCGTTATAGCTTAATATTTGTTTCGAACCGTAAACAAACATAAGGTTCAGTTGCATTTCTGATGTTAATAGTGCTTGTTTAAGTTGATAATTGTTTAAACGATAAGCTTCTCGTATTCTACGTTTTAGAAGATTTCGATCAACAGCATGTTTATGAAATTTTTTAGGAACACTTACACCTACGCTTAAACATGTTTTAGAAGGTTCTTCTTTTTTTTTGTAAATAGCTCGTATAGGAGATTCATGAATTGATTTGCCACCATTAAACAATCCATCAATATCTTTGGTGCTTTTTAATTTTTCTATTTTAGGAAACTTATTGCTTGTCTGCATAACTAAGGTCAAAGGTAAGACCACGAAGTAGAATTAATACCAATTAAAAGAAATAAAAACGATATTAATAACCTATTCTGTTTTTGATAAAATAAAAATCCGTCAAGCTAAAAGCATGACGGATTTAAAATTTTTCCCAACTTACTGTTGGTTAATGTTCAATTATTGAATAACAATTTTTTTGATGGTGTTTTTGTTGTCTTTTTTAATGTTTACAAAATACAAACCACTATTTACATTTAAACTTACATGTTCTACAGAAGCATTGGTAGTTTTTTCAAAAACTTTTTCTCCGGTTAAATTGTAAATTTCTATACTGTAATCACCTTCGTTAACTTCAATGGTGAAGTTTCCTTTAGATACCGTAGGATAAACACTAATGTTTGATTTAGTGGAAACTTGTTCAATACCAACATTAAGATTTTCTTGTACGACTGTAGTTGAGATATAAGTTACATCACCACTAGTACCACCACTATCATCACCATCTAAAAATGCACTGTAAAAAGTAACAGGACCAGAACCTGCAGCAGGTGCAGTCCAGTTAAACGACCAAAATCCAGTACCATAAGCACTAACATCTGTATGGCCAATATAATTAAAAACATTACCTGTTATTGTCTTTGTTTTAATTAGTGTTTCGGTTGGATTGATGTCAGTGAATATACCTTTTTGCAAACCACCACCCTGTGCAGCGGTTTGAAAACCACGAACAAACCCCGTAAAACTTTTTCCTGTAGTAATGATATAAGTATTACCAGGAACATAACCTGTTGGGGGAATGTTGGTAGTAGTTAATCCAGACGTTGGAATAACAGTGCCTGCATGACAGTTGGTACAATTTTTATTGCTGTTAGCAGGGTCTCCGGAATAACCACCGGCAGCACCACCACTAAGCTTCGATATCGGATCGTAATTTGAACACGCCTCTAGTTGCCCATCGTCTTGACCTGAGGTTAAAAGAATGATTGCTGCTCCAAAAGCAATAACAGCAGTGATAGATAGTAAAGTTTTTTTCATGGTTTTAGTTTTTAAAGTTTATAATATTTTTAATTGTTCAATACTTATTAATAATCCTTTTAATAATCCTTTTAATAATCCTTGTTTACTAAACATAATTTTTATAATATTCCAATAAACACTACAAATTTGCGACAACTATCATGTTTAAATAATGATAATAATCATAAAACGAATTGATATTTCGCATATTATCACCTAACATTTATCACAAAAATACATTCTTGTCAACGATTTTAAATCAGTAGTAATACTTAAAAGCGTTGCATAATTTACGTATAAATAACCTGTTGGGTGAAATTAGTTTTTGGCAATAAATTTTGTCAGTTTGAAAATCATTCAGATTTTTGTATCAAAAACAAAGTAAATAGCTTGTTTCGATACAAATTTCTTCGAAAATTCACTCAATATGATAATTATGACAAAATACAGAACACTGTTATAGTATCAAAAAATAAAGCTAAATTAATTCTTTAAGAAGATGACCTGTGAAATACTCATGAACTGAACGAGGCGAACTCACGAATACTTTATGAAAACAAGCATTAATGAGTAATACTTTACGTTAACCAAAAATAAAAAATAATGAATAAAAAAATAACCTTAATCTTCATGTTAACCTTCTCGTGTGCAATATCAAATGCACAGTTTTTAAACAAAATAAAAAAGAATATTCCAACAAGTTTAACACCATCATCGACTGTTTTAACTGAAGAAGAAGTTGGAAAAGGTTTAAAAGAAGCCTTAAACAAAGGTGTTGAAAAAGGAGTTGCCCAACTATCGAAACCCGATGGATATTTTAAAGATGCTGAAATTAAAATACCCATGCCCGAAAAAGCCAAAAATGTAGAAGAAAAACTACGAAAAATGGGACAAGGAAAAAAAGTGGATGAAGCCATTTTATCGATGAACAGAGCTGCTGAAGATGCTGCCAATGCAGCAAAACCACTTTTTGTTGCTGCCATTAAAGAAATGACCATAACCGATGCCATGAACATTTTAAAAGGCGAAAAAAATGCTGCAACTCAGTATTTGCAAAAATCAACCGGCAATGCTTTAACCGAAAAATTTAAACCTATTATTAAAATTTCGCTCGATAAGGTTGGAGCAACCAAGCATTGGGAAACCGTTTTTTCGACCTATAATAAAATTCCTTTCGTGGAAAAAGTTAACCCCAATTTAGAAGAGTATGTTACAGAAAAAGCCATACAGGGTTTATTTATTCAAGTAGCAAAAGAAGAACTCCAAATAAGAGAAAATCCTGCTGCACGAGTTACCGATTTATTGAAAAAAGTGTTTGGGAAGTAATTTTCCTCATCAATATTAAATACAAAGCGTTAACAACTATTTTTTTTATTTAAAAAACACCTGCTATTTGGGGCTTACTTTTAAATAAAAATTTAGACGATACTTTGATGAATTTAGCAAAACTTACCTTTTTGTTGTTCGTTTCTTTTATTAATTTACCTCTTGTATTTTCGCAAGATGAATACCCAACTTGCATACATCCTGAAACAATTTCTTTCCCTTTTGATGATAAGGTTAACGATGACAATTCAAACGAAATTTATTACCAACCCGACGATGTATATACTTTTTGGTATAAAATAGTAGTTAAGTCAGATGGTAAGTTATTGTTCGAATTAGCTTCAATAAACAAAGAAGATAGTTACGATATGCTGATTTACAGGTACAAAGGAAAGGAATTGTGTAATGATATTGTACGGAAAAAAGAAACACCGATATTAAATAAAACCAGTGGTAACATCAACGTAAAAAAAGGCGAAATTTATTATTTTTCTATTTTACACCTCAATGGTAGTGGTTGTGGGCACTACCTGAGTCTAGAATCGGGAGCAGATAAAAAATTAATAAAAGCCATCCAACACGATTGTATAGAAGAAATTATAGCAACCATTATTGAAAAAGATACCGTTGAAGAAATTGTTGAAATTCCAATGACAACAACTGAACAGATAATTGATACAGTTCTTGATACGGCAATTGATACCATAATAAATAACCCTATAATTAAAGGAGTGGTAATAAATAAAAACACTCAAAAAGAAATTGAAGCCGATGTTGTACTAAAGAATTTTACAGGCAACATAAAACAACAATTAAAAGCTGAAGTTTCGAGTGGATTTATGACATCAGATATTATCGGTGATAAAATTATTATTTCGATTAATAAATTGGGTTATGAACCATTTGTTGATACCATCGAAAATATTTTAACTCCTATCAAAATTGAATTAACTCCCATAAAAGTGGGCGAAAAAATTGTAATGCATAAAATTTATTTTCACCCCAATTCATACGCTTTAAAAGATGAATCTACTCAGGAGCTGTTAAAATTAAACAAGTTTATGCTTGAAAATAGTGAGTATTTATTTGAAATACAAGGGCATACCAACGGGAATAAAACGGTAAAGAAAATCGCTAAAAATGCCCATCTGGGAGAAGAATGGAATTTTAGCGGGTCAGCAAAAAAACTATCAAAATTAAGAGCCGAAAAAATTAAAGATTATTTGGTAAAAAACGGTGTTAAAGAAACTCAAATACAAACCATTGGTTATGGTGGCGACCGCATGATTGTTGAAAAACCAAAAAACATGAAACAAGCCATGCAAAATATACGGGTAGAAATAATAGTGGTAAAATAAAAAAACCAAGTATGAAGTAAGGAGATACTTCGGTCTTTCAACTTCGTAAACATTTAACATAAAACATGTATTTTTGTAGGGTAAAATAATAAAATGCAAGAGAATACGCCAACAGATAATATTGAAAATGAACACGATAATTTTAATCTAAAAGAGTTTCTTTTTAGTTATTTACGTTATTGGTACATCTATGTGATAGCATTGATTATTGGGTTTAGTTGTGCATATTTTTACAATTGGTATGTGAAACCTATTTATAATGTTTCTGCTAAAATTTTAATTAAAGATGATAATAGCTCAAGTATTGGTACTCAAGAACTGTTGAGAGATTTAGATGTTTACAATGCCAAGAAAAATATTGAAAATGAGATTGAAATATTAAAATCGCGTAACCTCCTAAAAAAGGCACTTCAACATTTAGAGTTAGATGTTTTATATTATTTGGTTGGTAATGTAAAAAAGAGCCAATTGTACACCGAATCGCCATTTATCATTAATTATGATTCACTTAACTTTTATGCTTATAGCAATTTCTTTAACATCAATATATTAGATGAAAACTCGTATGAGTTAGATTATCAAATAGAACAAACCAATGACAGTTATCGGAATAAACATTTGTTTGGAGAAAAAGTTTATCTCCCGGTTGGTGTTTTTACTGTAAACAAAAGAACTCATTTTGATGCCACCTCATTTAATAACCAATCTTACGAAAAAAGAAAATTTAGAGTAAAATTTAATAACCTTACTAATACGGTAGAATTTTATAGGGCAAAACTTACTATAGAGCTGCCTGGGAAAAGTTCATCGATAATTGTACTAAGTATTGAAGATGAAATACCACAAAGAGGAATAGATTTTTTGAATACACTTGTTAAAGTTTATCTGGAAAACGATATTCTCGAAAAAAATAAAATAGCCAGTAGCACAGCCTTATTCATTAACAATCAATTGCAATCTATTTCAACAGAATTAAAACAGATTGAAACAGCAAGACAAGATTTTAAAGTAAAAAAAGGCATTACTGATGTTAGTGCAAAATCACAAATGGTTTTAGAAAATGTTCAATCTGCCGACCACGACTTGTCAAATATCAACTTGCAATTAAGTTTTATCGACTACTTAAATGGTTATGTAAACGACAATAAAAGTCTTGCAGATATTGCACCATCGTCATTAGGTATAAACGACCCTTTACTAATAAATTTGATTGGACAGATAACAGATTTAGAAATAAAAAAGCAAAAAATTGGTAATGAAACAAAGGGCGAAAATCCATCTTTAAATTTGATTAACCAACAAATAGAATATACCAGAAAAAAATTACTTCAAAATATCAACAGTATTAAAGATGGTTTAATTTCATCGAAAAGAGAATCTACAAGAACTTTAGGATTATTAGAGAGAGAACTAAGTACAATACCAAAAACTGAACGGGAATTAGTTGGTATAGAACGGGAATATAGGGTAAAAGAAAGTTTGTATTTGTATCTGTTGCAAAAAGAAGCTGAAACATCATTAGCATTAGCAGCTTCGGTATCCGATAATCGAATTATCGAAGAAGCTCGATCAACTCCTTATCCTATCAGACCTTTACCAAACAAAAGCTATTCATTAGCCTTGCTTTTATCCCTTTTACTTCCAACAGGGTTAATATTTATCAAAGATCAATTAAATGATACTGTTAGAGATAAAAAAACCATCGAAAAATTAACTAAAATGCCTATTTTAGGCATAGTTGGGTTAAGTAAAGAAGGTTATGCACTCATCGTATCAGAAAAACCAAAATCATTAATTGCAGAATCGTTCAGGTCGGTAAGAACCAATTTAAAATATTTCGCCGCAGGTAAAGAACAAAAAGTAATTTTAATTACTTCTTCAGTAGGGTCGGAAGGGAAAACCTATACTGCTATGAATTTATCTTCTATAATTGCTGCTTCCGGAAATAAAACCGTTCTTTTAGGAATGGATTTAAGAAAACCAAAAATCGTTGGAGACTTTAATATTTCTAATGACAAAGGTATCAGTTCGTTCCTAATTGGTGCTGAAGATATTGATGCTATTATTCAGAAATCGGGTGTTGAAAATCTAGATATCATTCCGTCCGGACCAATACCCCCAAATCCTTCTGAACTAATAATGAATTCAAAAATGGATGAATTAATTGAGTTATTAAAAAGTAAATATGATACTGTTGTTATCGATTCACCACCTATTGGACTGGTTACCGATGCCTTACTTTTAGAAAAATATAGTGATGCTTTAATCTTTGTGGTTCGTCAAAACGTAACAAAAAAAGACCATCTTTCTCATGTTGGCGAACTGTATAGGGAAGGAAAACTAAGAAATGCATCCGTATTGTTTAATGCTGTAAACACCAAAGGCTCTTCGTATGGCTATGGTTATGGCTACGGATATGGTTACGGCTATTATGAAGAAGAACAAAAAACAGGTTTGTTAAAACGAAAAAACAAAAAGTCTTGATAACCGGATTTGCTAATAAATTTCTTTCTGGTCACGAACGTTCAATAAAAGCAAAAAAAAACATTTTAGCTTCTTTTTTTCTTAAAGGAATAAGTTTGGTAATAAGTCTTTTACTAGTGCCTTTAACCATTGATTATTTAAATCCAACCAAGTATGGTGTATGGATAACATTGATGTCAGTTATTGCTTGGTTTAATTTTTTTGACATTGGATTAGGTAATGGTTTGCGAAACAAATTTGCTATTGCCAAAGCTGAAGGTAAATATGATTTAGCGAGAACATACATAAGTACTACTTATGCCGTCATCACGATAATTTCAATAGCACTTTTTGCAATTTTTTTTGTGGTGAATCACTTCTTAAATTGGGGTAAAATATTAAATACATCCATCGATATTAATGAGTTGGAAAAGTTGGTATTTATCGTTTTTACGGTATTCTGTTTTCAGTTCATTTTTAAATTAATAAATGTTGTTTTTATTGCCGATCAGCGTCCGGCAATGAGTAATGTTATTAATACCTTTAGCAGTTTACTTTCGTTAATTGCAGTAGTTTTATTGATGAAAACAACTGATGGATCACTGTTGTATTTGGGAGCTACATTTAGCATAATCAATTTATTAGTTCCTTTAATTTCAGGAGTCTGGTATTACAATACATCGTACAAAAAATATAAACCATCGTTAAAATTTGTTGATTTTTCGTATTTGAAAGATTTAACAGGTCTGGGAATTAGGTTCTTTATTATGCAAGGTGCGGCTTTAGTGGTTTTCATGACAGACAACATTATCATCACTCAGGTTTCAGGGCCTGAGGATGTGACACCATACAACATTGCATACAAATATTTTGGTATTGTTACCATGGTATTTACAATCATCACAACTCCATTATGGTCGGCTTATACCGATGCCTATGTAAAAAAAGATATTACATGGATTAAACAAGCAACTAAGAAAACTTTTAGGTTATGGGGGTTTATTTTTATAGGGTTAGTAGGTATGCTGGCTTTTTCGAATTACGCGTATTCATTATGGGTTGGCGATAAAGTGCAGGTACCGTTTTTATTGTCGACAATTATGGCCCTTTGGGTATTATTGAGTACAAGCACCATGGTTTTTTCTAATTTTTTGAGCGGAATTTCCAAAATCAAATTGAGCCTTTGGCATTCGGTTTTAGTAAGTATTGTTAATATCCCTTTATCAATCTATTTCGGAAAAAATCTTGGAATGGGAAGTGCAGGGGTTATTCTGGCTTCAGTAATATGCGTATTTCCACGTGCTATCTTTCAGCCAATTCAATATTTAAAAATAATTAACGGAACTGCCAAAGGTATTTGGGATAAGTAATTTACAACAAGTAATCTTTCGCGAACTCATTTAGCCCCAATTCAGGGAAATCCTTGGCTAATTGTTGGTTGTATGGTTTATAAAAATCTTTTAGAAATTTAAGCGTTTCATCACTAAAATCAAGTTTTTTATCTGATTTTATATGGTTAATTACGAGTCGTTTTAGTTTGGTTAATACTCTGGATTTGAAATTGCTGTCTTCAGCTACATTATGCCACTTGTTAAGCCTTCTTAACCAATTCGCTTGGTTTTTGTTGTAACCTTGATTCAGCACTTCTTTATTGGTAAATGAAGTTGTTACAGTGGAGTTAAAGGCGGTATTAAAAATTCCTTCTAATCGTTGTTGTACTTTTTCAGGATGAGCTATAAAATCTTCATAAAGGATAATTTCGACCTTTGGAAATAGATTTTTATACAATGTTATCAAAGCATTGTATATATATCCATCAAGATGTTCATACGAATTGAAGGTGCTGTAATAAGCCTCATTTTCTCCGTAATCCAAACGACCTTTTTGGTAATTCTCAACAGTGTAATTAGTTCTTTTTTTCCAAACAAAATCATCAATAGTTTTATGCTCTTTCCAGCCAACAGATATTAAATACAACGATTTTAAAAGGTCAACCTGATTTCTTAAATATAAAATAATGGTTGCATTAGGCATGGCCTGATGTAATCGTTGTGCAATTTTAGTTCGGTTGGAATGATGGTAAAATAACGATTGCCCGATAAAATTTTCATTAGACAGAATAATATTGTCACCTTCCAATTTATTAATCTCATTAATGAATTCATCCTTATCAAATAAAGAATCATCCATGAACATCATTTTTTGAAATGCCTGATTGTAATTGGTGTAAGGAATACCGTAATAACTATATCCATCGATATTCGGAAACACTTTTCTTTGTAAAAAAGTTGTCCCTGTTCGGGGCATACCGATATGGATAAAATAGTTTTTCAAATTTTAAATCTATTCGAAATTGTTGATGTTCTAGCAAAAATCAAAGATAGCTATATAAATAAATTTTGATGCGATTTAATTGAATTTTAACTTACTTTGTCAGAAGCCTATAGCTTTATAGGTAATTATGGTATAATTAGCTATTTTTGCTTGACCGGGCTTTGGTTGGTAAGAATAAAGTTAATACGATAAGAGGTGATAATAAAAAAGAAAACGGACAGCTATTTTGGAAACTACCCATATGTGAATATGGCAATTAGTAAGCTTATTTTTTGGAGTTTAGGTTATAGAAGAAAACAACTGATTAGAAAATACAAAAACAACAGTAAAGTATTTCAATTGGAGAATACGGAGCAAACCAAAAAAGATTTCCAACAGTATTTAGATGAAGGGTTTAATAAAATAAACATTGGTGGTGGAACCAAAGAGTTTGAAGGTTTTGTTAATCTCGATTTTGTAAAACACGAAAACGTAAGTAGGGAGGTGCTGGCAAATATTCTGGATTTGTCATTTATTCCTGATGCATCCATTAATCAGGTGCATAGCAACCATGTTATGGAACATCTAACACAACAACAATTAGAACAACAATTAGAACAATACCAACGAATTCTTTCTCAAGATGGTCTTATTTCAATTCGGGTACCAAATGCATTAGGGGTATCTTATGGTTTTTTCTTTGGTCAGGTTGCAGAAAGAGACCATGAGGAGTTTTTGAAATTAGGCTTTCCCAAAGAAGAAGATTTTTATAATAAAGACGATGGCTGGTATTATCAGGATTTGTGGGCACTTTATCATTGGTTTTTCGCGTATACAGGAAATATAGAAAATGAACACTTGAATCAGCTCACACCAACCTTATTAAAAGATACCGTTGAAAAGGCTGGATTCACTATTCTAAAAATGAGCATACCTGAAGCAAGTAATATTGTTCTAATGGCTAAAAAATAGCAAATGAAACAATGTTTAATCATAACTGCTACCATTAAGCCTAACAGTGTTATGGTTTCTCAAAATGATATGGAAATCAGGAAAGGAGAGTATTTAAAAGCACTCCATTTTTATTTACAACATTATCATTTGCCGATTAAGATTTTCAAGCTATTTTTCAAACCGGGAAGGTAAAACTCATTCAATATCCCGTGTCCAATGAGTTTAGTAAAGGAAAAGGGTTTCAGGAATTTGAAATTTTAGACCAAACGGTGAGTAAATTAGCCAATGAATTTGATGAATTTATTAAAGTTTCCGGTCGTTACATTGTAACAAATTTCGATGAACTAAAACAGCAGAAAAGTAGAGGTTTTATAATTGATAGACATCAAAAAAAGAAAATAGCAATAACTTCTTTTTTTGTATGCGGATGTAAAGAATATTCAACCTATATAGCCGGTGGTTACAAAGAAGTAAATGACGCAGAAGGTGTTTTTATAGAACATGTTGTTTATCAACGATTACAAAAAGTAGATGTGAAAAATGTTGATTTGTTTCAAAAAAATCCAATTTTTGAAGGCGTATCCGGTTCTCACGGAGGGGATTTAAATCGACACCCAATAAAGATGAAACTGATTAATATTGAACGGAAATGGTTAAGATTAACAGGTAAAAAAGAATTGATATTTGAGTATTGATGACTAAAAAATTCACCACCATATTTCCCATTACAGAAAACGCTCATTTGATTAAGGATTTAGGGCAAATTCCTCATTTTTTAAACGAACAACACGGTTATCAAACTGAAATTGTAACGTATAAAAATAGCGCGGATTATTTCCATACCCAAGGCGAAGTTAGTGGCCTTGAAATGGTATTTATTGAAAATATTGGCACCAAACATTTTTGGGAAAAGGCGGTAATAAATTATCTCAAAGAACATGCGTTGGAAATAGACGTATTAAATTTATACCATTTCAAAAAAGACACCTTTGTGTATGGGAATCTTTACAAACAACTAAATCCAAAAGGTAAGTTGTATGTTAAAATGGATGCTTATAACGAACATTTTAAATCAGGGAAAGTTGAACATACTACGAAGTCATTGAAAAAAATCTACTTTAAAAATCTTGAAAAGAAATTTTTAAAAAATGTTGACCTGTTAAGTATAGAAAACAAAATAGGATTAGAGCTAGTTAAACAACATTACCCTGAATTAAAAAATAAGATACATTATTTGCCAAATGGAGTGAACGATGTATTTCTCAAAAAACATTTTCCGAACATCAAACATTACACCGAAAAAGAAAATGTTTTGTTGACTGTGGGCAGAATTGGATTAGATGTAAAAAACAATGAAATGTTGTTGAAAGTAATTGAAAAATTGGATTTAAAAGATTGGAAGGTGTTGTTTGTTGGACCAATTCACCAACCATTTCAGGTTAAAATTGACCAGTTTTATCAGGATAATCCATCATTAAAAGAGCAAGTTCAATTTGTTGGAGAAGTTAACGACAGAAAGGAACTGTACTCGTATTATGACCGATCAAAGATTTTTTGTTTAACATCTCCGTTTGAATCGTTCGGGATTGCCTTTGTTGAAGCCATGTACTTTGGTAACTACATACTCGGAACAATCGGCATGTCGGCATTTACTGATTTATCCAACAATTTTAACTTTGGCTTTTGGACAGAAGTCAATGATATTAAGGCCTATGCTGCTGAAATTCAGAAATTAATTGACCATCAAAATATATTGCAGGATAAGTGTGAAGAGATAAAAACGTATACAAATCAACATTTTATGTGGTCGGCAATTGTGAGTAAACTTAATCACTTACTCAATAAATAAGAAAATTCAATTTTATGAATTTCATAAAATATGAGGTCTTGTACCTTATTCCATTATCTTTGTAACTACAATGCTAAAATTAATAGTCTATATCGAACAAGCTTGTCGAAACTTCATCTATCGGTGTAAAGGTAGTTGGCTTAAATTGTATTTATTACTTCACGGTTGTGAAGTTGGGAGAGGTTTAAAGTGTATAAAATATCCTAGCTTTCGACTTGTTCCAAATAAAAATATAGTTTTTGGGGATAACGTCACTATTGGTGAATACATTACGTTTGAAATTGTTAACGGTGCTGTTCTTAAAATTGGAAATCACGTTAATTTAACTCGTAATGTTACTATTGCAGCCAATTCCAAAATTGAAATTGGTTCAAATTGTTTAATTGCCGAGAACGTAAGTATTAGAGATACTAACCATAAAACCACAAAACACCAACTTATTTCTCAACAAGCATCAGATTCGGAGCCGGTATTTATTGGTGAAGATGTATGGATAGGAGCTAACAGTGTTGTTTTGAAAGGCAGCAACATACCAAATGGAGTAGTTATTGGAGCAAACTCCTTAGTATTAAAAAAATCGATTATTGAACCTTATGGTATTTATGGAGGAAATCCATTGAGATTATTAAAGTTTAGAAACAAATGAGTAATCCTCTCGTTTCCATAATTACAGTAGTTTATAATGGCGAAATGTTTATTGAACAAACGATCAAAAGCGTTTTAAATCAAACGTATTCCAACATCGAATACCTCATTATTGATGGAGCTTCTTCCGATGGTACTTTGGATATTGTAAAAAGATACCAATCGCAGATTGCCAGGTTGATTTCTGAAAAAGATGCCGGTATATACAATGCCATGAACAAAGGTTTGGCACTTGCAACGGGCGAAATCATAGCCATTTTAAATGCCGACGATTATTATTATCCCGAAACCATACAACAAGTTGTAAGTCATTTTAATGAAACAAATACTGATGTGGTTTATGGCGATTTAACCAAACTCAGAACCATCAATGGTAAGGAGTTTTACAAAGATATAAAACCTGACATCAGTTTAATGGAAAAAACGATGCCGATTTTTCATCCTTCAACATTCATAAAAAAGCATGTTTACGATGCGGTTGGAGGTTTTAATGAAGTCTACAAATTGTCATCCGATTACGATTTTATTTATCGTGTTTATAAAGCCGGATTTAAGTTCAGTTATTTGCCAAAAACGTTGGCTGTATTTCGTATTGGAGGTGCCAGCAATTTAAGTTGTAAATCGTACGAAGAGGGATTTGCCATTTTAAAATCGCATAACTCGCCTTATAGTGCTGATATGGAAAAGTTAATTGCTAAATGCAGAATTAAAAAACTTGTAGGCAATCTGTTTGAAAGCATGATAAGTATTTTTGGCTTGTCGAAATGGAACGAAAAAAGGTTGATGAAAAAATGGAATGGATAACCGGTTGAGATGCAAAGCGAGAAATTTAAAATAGGGTTATTGATAAGCAACAATTCGTTGGATTATTTGAACAATGAATTGATTCGTGAGTTGCATAATACGTGCGATGTTGAATTCTCGATAATTTTAAGTGAAGGAATTTATTCGCACAACAATTCTACTGGCGCTAAAACACTACACTTTATAAAGCAAAACGGGTTATTTCGAACAATTTCAGTGGTGTTGTTTAAACTGCAATCAAAAGTTGAAAATTTTCTATTAAAAAAAACGGAAAAGAATTTTGCAAAATATTCAGCGACATTCGATGTAAATGCTTTTGACTTTATCACCAAAAAACTTTCGGTAAAAGCACATTATTCTAAATCGGGTTTTGTGGTTCGATACCAAGCTGATGATTTGGAAAAAATCAAGGCTTTAGACCTTGATTTACTGATACGAATAAATACCCCCGGAATTTTTAAAGGAGAAATTTTGAATGTGGCAAAACATGGTTTGCTATCTTTCCATCATGGCGATAACTGCTGGAATAGGGGTGGACCACCGGGATTTTGGGAAGTTTATCACAAAAAGCCCGCAACCGGATTTATTATTCAGATTTTAAGCGAGGTGTTGGATGCCGGAAAGGTGGTTTACCGTGGAGAAGTTCCAACGTTGTTTTTCTACGAACTAAATAAATTTCATTTGTTTAAAGAGAGTTATCCCTCGATGGTGCTGGTTATTCAGCGACTAATAAAACAAGGAAGTTTTGATGTCGAAACCGCTATACCTGTTTCAGATAGATTATTTAAAATTCCCAATTTTTGGCAATTGGTAAATTATCAAACTTACTTGGTTGGTGATATTTCAAAAAAAATAACTAGACGCATTTTTCATCGAACTGGTCGGTGGTCGGTGGCATTTTTTAAAGGAGAATTTGGAACAAAACCATTTAGAGACGCCATAAAAATTACGAACCCAAAATCCAGGTTTTTTGCCGATCCGTTTGTGGTTAATTTCAACGATAAAACAGTCGTTTTTGTTGAGGATTATTACTACAACACCAAAAAAGGAGTAATTACAGCCATTGAACTAGCCGACAATGCTTATAGAATTTTAGGAACGGTTGTCGAAGAAGATTTCCACCTTTCCTATCCGTTTGTTTTTAAGTACGAAAATCAATTGTACATGATCCCCGAATCGTACCATTCCAATTCCATCCGATTGTATAAATGTGTCGATTTTCCGTTAAAATGGGAATATCAAAAGGATTTGATTGCTGATGTTGCTTGTACCGATACCAATGTGTTTGAATACGATAAGCGTTGGTGGTTGTTTACCAATAAAAATGCCGATACCAAAAGCAATTTTAATAAACTCGATATTTATTATACCGATAATCCCTTAACTGGTGAATGGAAAGCACACGCTCAAAATCCAGTCGTTTTTAAAAACTCAGCAAGAAACGGAGGTTCTCTTCCTGCCAAAGATAACCAGCTAACAAGAATTTCTCAAAAACACGGATTTTGTATGTATGGAAAATCTACCGTCATCTCAAACGTCAAGAAATTAACTCCTGATGTTTATGAGGAAGAAATTATTCAAGAAATTTCCCCTGATTTTTTCCAAAACATCAAAGGAACACATCACCTCCATTCCAATGGAGAATACACGGTTTTTGATTATGTTAAGGATGAGTTTGTGTCTTAAAGATGTATTAGTTTTTATTTATCGATATTTCACCTAATATTTCAATGTCATTTAGTGCAAGTAAGTCAGAATTTAATTCACAAATTGAAATTAAGGAAAAGTAAATATTGCAGTACAATAATTGTATTGACTCTTTCATTCTAAGACGATTATCATCCTTTTTATTATACATATGATTTGTGAAAACACCATAGTGCTCGTATTTAGAATACCATTCCCAATTGTTTATTGCACATTCTAAGTAGTTTAGTTTTTTCTCTATTGCAAAACTTTTACCTTGCTTTAAAATACCAAGTTGCTTAAATTCTTTTTTACTGCCAAAATCTTTAAACTTATCAAGATGTTTTACTTGGTCATTTAACTCTAAATCTGGATTGATATTATTGAAATGTCCATTCATATATTTTCTAACTTCAATTTCGAGTTTTTCAATATTAAGTTGATTTTTCACGAGACTGGTATTCATAATATATTGTGAATAAATAAAATCATACAATCCAGATCTTAGCAGAATTCCGACTGGATGCTCAAGTTCTTGGAGTTTTAAAGAACTCTTGTTTATTGTATCAATTGTTACTAATATATCATAAGTTCTAAAACAATTTTCAATTAAATAATTAGTGGATATTGTATACGAATTTTTGCCTTCAAATTTTTCAAGAATTTGATTTGTATAAAATAAAAATTTATCAAGATTATTAAATTCAGACATATATATCTATTTAATGCCAATATCCAAACAAACACCATTGCATTTATTCATATTATCTATCTCAAATGTACTAAAAACAACTCGTTGATAAATGCTTTGCTGAAACATTGTAAAAATCAGGAAGAACTTTATCTTTGAAGGATTGAAAACGACCAAAACCTGTTAGGTTTATAAAGATAGACATGAAGAAAGAGGAAGTAAAAATATTTTTTGAGAAAACAGAAATCTATTTTCACTTTGATTACAACATCAAATTAAGAACGGAAATTGTTGCCGAATTGATAGGTGATAACCACTACAACAACGCCCTAGATATGCCTTGTGGGAATGGCATGATTTCCCTAAAAAATATAAAAAACTTTAACCAAATAACCTTGGTCGATTTTTCTGAAAACATGATTGCATTGGCAAAAGGTTATGCAGCACAAGAAAAGATAAACAATGTTTCTTTTTTTTGTGGCGATATTTTCGATACCAATTTTAACGATGAAGCATTCGATATCATCATTTCTTTGGGTATTTTGGCTCATGTTGATGATGTGGATAAATTCTTAACTTTTATTCAAAGTAAAGTAAAAAAAGGTGGAGTTATTGTAATTCAAAACACCAACAGCAGTCATTTCTACAGCAAACTAATTCGTTTGTATTTGGGGGTTCGTCAACTTATGGGAAAGGACAAATACAAACTCAACAAAGTACCTGCGAGCCAGGTAGAAAACAGCTTTAAAAAAGCAGGATTTACCTTGCAAAAAACGTTTCGTTACAACCAATCGTTTATTGGGTTCTCTAAGTTGTTTTCGAACGACAAAAAATATGAATTGACCAGAAAATGGTTTGGAAATGTTGCTCACAATAAAAATGCTTCGCTCGGAAGTGATTACCTTTATCTCTTTAAAAAAGATTGAACGACAAAAAACATATCAGACTTTTAGTTTTACCCGAACTTTTTCCGGAATTTGAGGGCGACTGGAAAGGGGTTTTTATCGAAGATTATTTAAAAAGTGTAGAATCAATACATCCACAAACCCTCTATGTGCGGTTGGTTGGCAAGAAAAAAGACATTACCGACGAAGTTTTCAGAAATCAATTTAAAGTAAAACGTTATAACGTAACCGATAAAAAAGTAAGCAGTTGGCAAAAACCTTTTTTGTACATCAAATGGTTTATCAAAGGCGTTGAACTTGGTAAAAATTATACCGATACAACCGTTATTCACGCTCATGGGGCCATCTTAAACGGAACATTAGCATATTTAATTGGCAAAAAATTGAAGGTGCCTTTTGTGGTTACCGAGCATACCGGACCATATTCGAGCATTTTAAACAGTTGGTTTAAAAGCCGTATTTCAAAACTTGTGTTGAACCGTGCTGCAAAAGTGTTGGTGGTGAGCGAACACCAAAGAAACGAGGTATTAAAGCTGGGCATTCCCGAAGAAAAAGTGGAAGTTTCGTACAATCCTGTAAATACAAACATTTATAAACTCGTTGATACGACTCATTCAAAAAACATGGTGTTTGTAAGTCGGTTAGACGAATTTAAAGGTGGACTGAGGACGCTTAAAGCATTTCATAAAATTGCTGATGAACATCCCGATTATACCTTAACAATAATTGGAGCAGGGGAAGAATACCATGCAATTACAGAATACGTAAAAGCCAACAATTTAACCAATAAAGTAATTTTAAAAGGAACATTAACCAAAGCTCAAATTGCAGTAGTTTTTGGCAAAAGCAGTTTTATGGTTTTTCCTAGTCGGCACGAAACTTTTGGATTGGTTGCCGCAGAGGCGTTGAGTTGTGGTTTGCCGGTTATTTGTACCAATCAAACCGCGCCCAAAGAGTTTGTCAACGATAAAAATGGTATTTTAGTTAATCCCGATAGTGTTGATGAAATTGCAAAAGCCATGGAGAATATGATTGAAAATAGAAGTAATTATAATGGAGAATTGATTCATAACCAGATAGAAAAACGATTCGGATTGGATAGTTTTGGAAAGTATTTGACAACGATTTATTCAAATCTATCAGGTTTTTAAACCTGTTAGGTTTAAAAGGTAAAGAAATGTGCGGAATAGCAGGAATATATAACCTAAAAGGAGTTGAGGTAGCAGAAGTAGTTGCTTTGTCTCAAACCTTAAAACATCGTGGACCAGACGATGAAGGATTTATGCTGTCGAATAACGAGCATTTCGAAAATTGTAGCGGAAATGATACTATCGCAGAATTAAAATCCCTAAAACACCTTTCTGAAGTAAATTTTACTCCATCTTTAGCTTTGGTTCACCGCAGACTTTCTATTATTGATGTTTCTGCATTAGGACATCAGCCCTTGTTAACTCCCGACCAACGATATACCATTGTTTTTAATGGAGAAGTGTATAATTTTAAAGAAATCCGTCAGGAATTAAAACAAAAAGGACATTCGTTTAAATCGGATTCTGATACTGAAGTGGTGTTAACAGCTTTTGCCGTATGGGGGGCAATTTGTGTCAATCGTTTTGTGGGTATGTGGGCTTTTGTGGTTTTCGATAAACAAGAAAATACGTTAACGCTTTCGCGAGACCGATTTGGAATAAAACCGTTGTATTATTTTAAAAACCAAACGTATTTTGCCTTTGCTTCCGAAATTAAAGCATTATTAAAATTAAAGGATGTTGATAAATCCATTTCCAATAAAAACTTAGGAAGCTATTTGGCTTTTGGAACAACTGCAAATCCTTATCAAAATTTGTTTCAACACATTGTAGATGTTGAGCCGGGCTGCAATTATCAATTGGATTTAAACACCAACCAATTGACCAAAACCAATTATTTTTCAATTGATGATAAGTTGGAGGTAAATAACAATGACATAAAAACAAACACCCAAAAATTTGAAGAATTGTTTACCGATTCCATTGGATTGCATTTGCGTTCAGATGTTGAAATTGGTTCCTGTTTAAGCGGTGGTTTAGATTCGAGTGCTATAGTTTATTCTGCCAGCAAACAATTGAACGATACCTCATTAAAAACGTTTACAGCGGCTTACCAAAATAAAACCATTGATGAATCGGATTACGCTAAATTGGTGGCAAAAGATTTACCCAACGTTACCGATATTTATACCTATCCCGAAGCAAAAACCTTGGTGGCGGATATGGATAAACTCATTTATGCTCAGGATTTACCTATCGGTTCAACCTCCATTTTTGGACAATGGGAGGTGATGAAATGTGTAGGAGAAAACAACATCAAAGTATTGCTCGACGGCCAAGGAGCCGATGAAATTTTAGGTGGTTATTACAACTTTGCAGGAATTCATCTGATTGAATTGTTGAAATCGTTCAAATTCAACCGATTTTTTAAAGAATACTACCAACTCAAACAAAACTTTACACCACAAATAAAAAATGCCGTATTGCGAGCTGCGTATTATTATTTGCCCGAAAGTTTGCAGCAGCAATTAAGAGCCAAAGAGCGTTTGAGCTACAATTTTATCAATCCGGGAAACATCAAGGAACTCGATTTATTAGTGCCTAAACGTGGTGGAAAAACCTTTGATGAACACGTTAACTTAAGCGTTAAATTTGGAATGTATGAGTTGTTGAGGTACGAAGACCGAAATTCGATGGCTTTTTCAATCGAATCTCGCGTTCCGTTTTTAGACCATCGTTTGGTGGAATTTATCAGAGCTTTGCCAACCAACCAAAAAATACACGGTGGCTGGACAAAGTACATCTTGCGAAAAATGCTCAACGACAAACTTAACGATAAGGTGGTTTGGCGAAAAGATAAAAAGGGATTTGTAACGCCTCAACAAGACTGGAAAAACGAATTGATAAAAACATTAACCACCGAGTTGAAACAAAGTAATTTACCTTCGATAATGAACAAAAATTACGTGTTACAATTGTGCGACAAAGACTTATCCA
Source organism: Bacteroidota bacterium (assembly GCA_016183805.1). GTDB lineage: Bacteria > Bacteroidota > Bacteroidia > Flavobacteriales_E > Vicingaceae > Vicingus. The sequence continues at coordinate 10,684 of JACPDX010000029.1, read as the reverse complement.
ACGCCACACATTTAAGTGAATTTTGGAGAGCGTATTCGGTAATAAAATGGTACAACACTTTTAATTTGAGGGCCTGATGAAAATTGCAATTGTATGCGGACATTTTCTTCCAACCATGGGCTACATCGAAGTCCATTTGGCCAATGCGTTCCATAAATTGGGTAACGAAGTAAAAGTTATTACCTCCGATGTAGTTCCATCTTACGTTAAAAAAATCAGTGAATTGTCGGAAAATACACCTTATGAAATGGTGCGTTTAAAAGCGAGTTTTTCCATGGGTCAAATGGTAAAATCAAACGGTTTGGTTGCTGAAGTAGAAAAATTTAATCCCGATTTGGTGGTTTGCACTGGTCCAAGTAAATTGTTTCCAGAGCCGCTGTATCGACTAAAAAATCGAAAATTTAAGTTGATGACCACCATGGGCGATAATGAAGAAACGTACACTTCAAAAGGTCTTGCCAAAAAAGTGAAGGATGTGATTCTTTTGCACACGTTAAAGAAACAGGTTTATCACAAAGCCATTCAGGCAAACGATGTGTTGTTACCTTATACTCCATCCACGGTTGAGGTGATTGCTCAATTTGTCAATAATAAAGATTTAGCTGTTTTAAAAGCAAAAAGTCGAGAAATAACCTTGGGCTTTGACGAGTCGGTTTTTTATTATGACGAGCAGGAACGAAACCAACAACGAGAGGAACTAGGATTGTCTGACAATGATAATTTATTGATTACTGCCACCCGTGTTGCTCCCGAAAAAGGGTTGGAAAAAGTGATTGATTTAGTTGATGAGTTGAACAAAAAAGGAGCTCAATTCCATTACCTGATTGTTGGTTTCCAAAACGATGCTTATGGCGACTCGTTAAAAGCATACATTGCTCAAAAGGAATGTAAAAATAACATCATCTGTAAACCGTTTTCAGCATCAGCACAAACCCGAAAATATTACAATGCTGCCGATGCTGCTATTTTTAATCGTGCTGCCATTTCCATTTTTGAAGCGTTGGCAACAGGTTTATTTTTACTTTTACCTGAACAACAAAATATTATTCATATTTTGAACAACGAAAATGGATCTTATTTTAAACATCTGTCAGAAAATATTTTATTGGAAAGTATGCAGAAAATGAAGAACGACAGATTAAAAAGAGTGGAGTTGGCCAAAACATTTTCGTACAACAAAATAGCCGAACAAATTATCAGTTTTTGTGAAATTTAGAGATTGGAAAATATGGCTTAAATCAAAACATTGGACCTTAAAATGGTTCATTATTCTGGTTTTGTTGCGCCCGATAATCGACAATTTATTTTTCCTTAAAAATATCTCTCCATTTCTATCGCCGTTGTATTGGGTTGGAATACTAACTCCAGTATTGGTAATAATTAGCCTAATAAAAAACCCAAAACCTATACAAACCAATTTAGATAAGTATTTTAAAATATGGTCGGTATTTATTTTTATAGGCATCTTTTTTGTCATTTTGGGCGATCCGCTAACCATGGAGTCGTTAGAGTTCTTGTTAAAGCTTTCCATTCCCATTTACCTCTACTTTTTTGCACGAATCTTTATTCAAAACAAACAAGATTTAGATGGCTTTTTAACTACTTTTCTGTATTCAGGGGTTTTTGTAGCAGTTATCTTGTTGTATGAGCTGGTAATAAATCCTATTAGACTAGTTGAAAGTAGAGGAATGGATAGAATTCAGGGAAGTTTTGGTGATGTAGTGAGTTACGGAATTTACCTTACGTTTTGTTTCTTAATAGCAACGTATTTCTATTTTTCTAGAAAGAGAGAAGTGCCTCAGTTCAAACGATTACGAACCGTTTTAATTATTGGTTTTTTGTGTGTACTAACCTTAATCAATATTCATCACGTTGCATCGTACACCATATTTTTTGGGTTGTTGTTGCTGTTCTTGGTATTCAATTTTAAGTCAAATAAAGGAGCTGCATTGGTGTTGTCGTTCATGATATTTTTAATTTTTTACTTTTTTGCTCAACCCATTATTGAAGAAAAAGTTGCTCCTTTGTTAGCTACCGATATTGAGGTTTACGAAGGAGAACAAGATTCCGATCGTTTAATGCATGGTAGAGTTGGTAGGTGGTCGCATATGGTAGATATTTTTTCTAACGAAAACATTTTTGCTCAATTCTTTGGTTACCCTAGTACCCTAAAATATTCGTATAGCTTTGTTGGTGTGGGTTCGCACAACGATTTTATCCGTATCCTGTTTTTATCGGGCTATTTTGGCTTGTTTTATTACTTAGTAGTATTGGTTATTTTCTACCAACGATTAAAAAAATTAATAGGCTCTACCAAGTATTTGACATACGGAACTTTAGGTATATTAATCTTGTATTCTATTAGCATCACTCCAACATACTATCCTCCGTTTATGTATATCGTAATGGTTGTTTTTGCCTTTGTAGCACTCCCAAAACAATTGCAGCAATAATGAGCGAAAAACCAACCATATTAATTTTAGGGAAATTACCTCCGCCATTAATCGGACCGGCAATTGCCACACAAATTATCTTAAACTCAGGTCTTAAAAACGAGTTTAACTTGATACATTTAGATACCCGTATGAACACCGATGTGGCCACCATGGGTAGGTGGAGTTTTTCGAAAATGTTAAGAAGCGTGGGGATTTATGTGGAATTTATTCAAAAAATAAAACAACACCAACCACAACTTATTTTGGTACCGATTAGCCAAACCACCATGGGCTTTTTTAAAGATGCCCCATTTATTTGGGTGGGTAAACTGATGGGTAAAAAAGTGCTGATTCAATTGCGGGGAAGCAATTTTAACAACTGGATAAAATCTGCTTCGGGCATCACCAGAAGTTTGGTGAAAACCACCCTAAAAAAATGTGTGGGAGTTATAGTGTTGGGCAATAATTTAAAACCTTTGTTCAAGGATTATTTTGCAGATGAACACATTTTTGTAGTACCGAACGGAGCAAATTACGAATTGCCAACCAAAAACACCACCGCATTAAACGTGTTGTATTTAGCTAATTTTTTACCTTCCAAAAGTTTCGACGATGTGCTAAAAGCGTTGGCTATTTTAAAACAAAAAGGAATCACTCATTTCAATTTTCAGGCGGCTGGAGCTTGGGATAACGAAACCTTTAAACAACAATGTTTGGCTATTATAGAAGAAAATCAACTCACCAACGTAGAATTGTTTCCACCACAAAGCGGAGCAGCAAAAATGCAATTGTTTGCCAATGCTTCCGTTTTTGTTTTTTGCCCTAAAATGCCCGAAGGTCACCCTTGGGTAATGGTAGAGGCTATGGCTAACGGTTTACCGATAATTGCTACCGACCAGGGAGCCATTATAGAATCGGTACTAGATGGTAAAAATGGATTTATTGTACCTTCCGAAAGCCCTGAAATTATTGCTGAAAAATTGGAAGTATTGATCAACGATGCTGAACTGAGAAACCAATTCTCTGCCAACTCTAAACAGTATTACTATGAATACTTTACCGAAGAAAAAATGGTGGAAAACTTGACAAAGGTGTTTCATCAAGTATAAACACTTAAAAAATCACAAACTTTCAGGAAGTGTATGCACTCTTCCTTCGTTTTCTTTTTTGAGGTATTGCATTAAAGGCTCAAAATATTCCAACATCGGTTTAGCACTCATTTCTGAACCTAATTTTTCCTTCATCAACGCTCTCCAATCTTTTGAACTTCCAGAATACATCAACGATTGCAAAAACTCACCCGTTTCTTTGCTTCCATAGTAATTGGTGGCATGAGGGTTTTGTTTTAAAATTTGTTTAGCAATGTGGTCGTGAAATTGGAACAACAATACATACGAAATAGCATAATCATAATATTGTGCAGCATCGTTGTTGATGTGTGTTTTCGAAGCAGCATCACAATATTCAGCTCCTCGTTCGGTTGGTGGCACAATGCCTTGATATTGTTTAGATAATTCCCACCATTTGGCATTGTATTGCTCAGGCGACAGGTTGTTACTATACAATTCGTGTTCAAACTCGGTCATTACACCTGCAGAAAATGGCAAAAACACTACATAATTTAAGGCTTCTTTTAATAAAACTTGTGTTTCGTCAGTTTTAACATCTTTACCCAACAAATCTAGACCTTGTAAAAATGGTTTTTGCATAGCAGCTAATCCCATTAACGAACCCATTGCCTCATGAAAGCCACGGTTTGCACCGGCTCTCAACAATGGCGGAACATCTTTGTTGGTGTAAGTCATGTAATAATAAATATGGCCCAACTCATGTAAAGTAGTTTCGTACCATTCGGTATTAGGAATAATACTCATTAATGAACGAACATCGTTGTTCAAATCCATGTGCCAAGCCGAGGCATGTGTGTTTTTCTTAAAATCATCGGTTGCTAAAACCGGATATAAACTGGATTTTTCATAAAATGTTTGAGGTAATTTATTAAACCCTAAACTCATGTAAAATTCTTCTCCTGTTTTAACAATCCATTCAGGTCCTTTTTCTTTAATAACTCCGTCTAAGTCAATACCTTCGACATTTACCAATCCACTCCAATCTTGACCCCATTTGTTTGGCAACCAGTGTGCAGGTAACATTTCCGGAATCGGCACATTGTATTTTTTGGCTAGAGTATATCGTGCATAAGTGTGTAATTCCCTGTACAACGGCCAAACATCTTTAATCATCTGTTGAGTGGTTTTTCGCATTTCATCCACGGTCATTCCATATTCAGATACTTGGTAAGCAAAGTAATCATCATACCCCAACGCCTGAACAGTTTTGTTTCTCAACTGTTGTAAATTGTTCAATCCTGCTTTTAATTCTTTACCCACTTCTTTACTGGCTTCCCATGCTTTTTGACGTTTTACAACATTTGTCTCCTCTCCCATTATTTTGTCAATATCGTTTGGAGTAACCTCTTTATTATCAATATGAAAAGTAAAACCAAACATTTTATCGTTTTGAGCTGTTTCGGCTTTAATACGCTCTTTTACCAAGTCTTTTACAATGGCTGGGTTGTTTGCTGCAGCGTACAAAATACCTTCAAATTGTTTGATTTGAATGGTGCTAAGGAATTCCTTTTGAGCCAGAAATTTTTTAGCTTCATTAATGTTCAACTCACTACCTGTAAAACCGGCCAAAGCTTCATTTGCTACTCCTGTTTCATAGGCTGTAAGGGTATCTCCTTCCTTGATATAGGTATTCGATTTCCATTCTGCTTCGCTAGAGTTAGCATACAAAGTTTGGAATTCCTTGGTGTAATTGTCTAAAAAAGCCTGAGCTTCTGATTGCACTTTTTCATTGTCAGGTGCTTTTTCTGTTTCGTTAGCACAACTAAAAAGTAAAGCTGTTAAAACAATTCCTAAATAAAATTTCTTTTTCATGATTGTAAATTTTAGCTA
>JACPDX010000029.1:0-5235 GCA_016183805.1 Bacteroidota bacterium | reverse complement strand
TTTTCTATTGTTCCATCCGCCAACTGGTCGGATGAAACAGAAATTACTTACTCATGCTTGGAACAGAAGGGGGGTCTGATTTTCTACTTTAAACCGTATTTTACCAACTGACTTTCAACAATTTCAGCTATATGATTATTAATAATATCATTTTGTTCTTCTATACCCCTTTTTATTGCTTCTTGTAAACTATTGAATTGACTTAGATTTGTATCAACTGTAGAGCCTAGTTCTTTGGTATTTTTGACATGATTTAGATAATAGTTCTTTTCAACAATACAAAATGTATTGAACCAATCAATCGAGTTATTTGGAATTGTTTTTTGTATTATCCTAGCTAAGTCGTACAAAATGTGATATTCAATCCAAGTCTTTTGTAATAATTGATTTACCCAATCCGAAATTTTATGTCCATTACTATCCAAAGTTTCACCTAACTCATCTTCGCGAATTGAATAAATTGGATCTTCTCTATCTTCTTCTTTATAGAGATAAACTATATTCTCCTTAATCTCTATTTTCATATTTAGTATCTAATTTGATTTCTAAAAGGTTTTCTGTCAAAATAAACTTACCCCAACGCAGCTTGACATTTTAGATTTTCTTTTCTGTATTTTTTATACAGAATTAGAAAATTTTAATGGCATAGCGGTAAATTTACGATATCCTTTTTTCTATAACGCTGTGCCATTAAGATTTTTACGCAAAAAATTGCTTAAAATCTAAAATGACAAGCTGCTTCTTAGTTTTCATTTGGCAATGTGCTGGGTGAAGCGTAATTAATTGTCAAAATTGAACCTTTAACCTTGCTCCCATAGTTTGTACTTTCAACTACTTTTATCTCAACAGGCATATTTTGTTTATTAAATTTATACAAGGTTTGGACTGTTTCATCTGGATAAACACTAGTTGTTTCTTCTCCTGTCATTTTACTAATATAACTGGTAGTGATATTGGAAGTTTCCGTATAGAGTAATTCGTTTTTTGATTTCCATGTTTTATAAGATTTTTTCTTCTCTATAATCTTAAATCCGTCATCCTGAGTAGTAAAGATAACGGTGCTATCAATTAATGGATAATTAAAAAGACGTGAATCAATTGCATAATCTTGTCCGTAGTTTATTTTTAACAATTTTTCAGTTTTTGTATCGAAATAGTAAGTTTCCAATTCTTTAATTACAATTTCCCTTGTTAGATGAAAATCTTTATCAAACTTTCCTTTCATTACAGTAGCTGTATCATACTTTATTCTTTTCAATATTATTGTGTCTGCCGAATTTAGAAGAGTAATGTTTTCTGGAAATTTTAGTGAATCATCTGTTATGCTTATGCAAGAATCAGTTGTAGTTGACGGTGTAAATGTCCCCGTAAGACAATAGATTCCTTTTTTAAATTTCATGTTGTAGCCAGATATATAGCATGTTGTTCCATGTTTGTATTCTTTGATCATGGTTATGGTGCTATCGGATGTTAACTTGCAGAGCATTTTTGTAAATTCAGGGCTTCTCTCTCCCGAATTTGGTGAATAGATCTCTGAGAATGAAGTATCATTTAATGAGAGCCTATTTTCAATGAGTTCAAATTCAATAGTTTTAATTTTTTTATTTTCTGCAAGAGTCAACACTTCAACTAGTTCGTTAGTAAATTGATATCCTCCAAAATCATCATTTAATAAGGTTCTAGAAATAGAATTTTGAGAAAAACACTGTGAATAGAATAAGATTAATATTATGTTAATGAATGTTCTCATCTTTGAATTTATTTGTTCAATTACACAAAACGCCTGTCTATTTTGAGTTTCATGTTGACAGGTTTGGTTTATAAACGAAGGTAGAGTATTTATGTTGTAAACTCAACTCATAAAACTATTTCTTTTACCTTTGCTTCCATGTGTGGAATTACAGGATATATTGCCAACGAAAAGTTGCCTTTAGATGAAATGATGTTTTCATTAAAACATCGTGGTCCCGATGCACAAGGAATTTACGAAACTAACATCAACAACAAATATGTTGGTTTAGGGCATACCCGTTTGAGTATTTTGGATTTATCCGAAAAAGGAAACCAACCTTTTGTTTCTGCCGATGCTAAAATTCACGTAGTTTTTAATGGCGAAATCTACAATTATTTAGAGTTAAAAGAGCAGTATTTAAAGGCCGAACATTTTGTTTCCAACACCGATACCGAAGTGGTATTAAAACTCTACCAACAAAAAGGAATTGGTTTTATTGAGTTGCTCAATGGCGATTTTGCGATGGCTATTTTAGATGAAAATCAAAACAAACTGTTTTTAATTCGTGACAGAGCAGGAGTAAAACCTTTGTATTTTTCTTATCAAAACGAAGCATTAATTTTTGGTTCAGAAATCAAATCCATTTTAAAAGCAGGAGTAAAAGCCGAACTGGCTACCGAAAACCTCCAAAAGTATTTTGTATTTAAGTATTCTCCTGCCAACGAAACCCTGTTCAAAAACATCAGTCGATTGCAACCTGCTCATTTTGCCGAATACGATTTAAACAATGCTACGTTTCAAATTAAAAACTATTGGCAACCCAACAAGCAAGACAACTACAAAAACATCAGTTATCAAGATGCTCAAACCGAAGTAAAACGATTGTTGCACGATGCTACCGAAAAACGTTTGATTGCCGATGTGCCCGTCGGTACTTTTTTATCTGGAGGATTGGATTCTTCCATCATTGCTTCTTTTTTAAAAGGTAATAAAAACATCATGCATTATTGTGCCAGCAAGGAAGCGAAAGACTTGATTAAAGAAGGCACTACTTCCGATTTTAAGTACGCTCAACAATTGGCTAACGATTGGAAATTGAACATGGTGGAAATCCCCATTGGGAGTGACAACACTACTTTAGAACAAATTAGAAACACCATCAAATTTGGCGACGATTTAATTGCCGATGGATCTCAAATACCTTCGTTTTTAATTACGCAACAAGCCGCCAAACAATCGAAAGTGATTTTGAGCGGAATGGGTGCCGACGAATTGTTTTTGGGTTATGCCGGACATCAAATGACCTTAATTGATGGTTGGTTAAGCAACATGCCTTTTTCCAAATCAATAGCCAACTCTTTTTTTGCTCTCGACCAAGGAAACGGAAAATTTAAAGCGTTTAGAAGGTATTTACATAAATTAGGTAAATATTACACTTACCCAAATTACAAATACGGATTGTACACCATTGTGGGTGATTTCGAAAATTCACTTTCAGTATTTAAAGGAGATACCGCAACTACTACTCAATTTTTAAGCAATTATTTTCCGCAAGGTGCCGACCCTTTCGAGTGTTTTAAAACTTTTGAATACGAGAACTTTTTACAAAAAAATGTTTCTTATTTAGATCGGATGACCATGGCAAATTCGGTAGAAGGCCGCGTTCCTTTTTTAGATTACCGAATTATTGAGCTGGCACATGCCATTCCACGAAATTACAAGTTGAGCAATACCGGAAAAACAAAAGCAGTATTAAAAGACGCTTTTAAAAACGATTTGCCCAACTACGTAACCAATCGAAGAAAAGCGGGTTTTGGAATGCCCTTGAGAAGCATTTTTAGCTCCCAACAAAAAATAAACGAATTGCTCGATAGGGAGTTGTTGAACAGTATTGATGGGTTTTCGATGGAAGCTATTGAAAAACACATTCAAAATCATTTATCCGGTAGAGAAGATAATTCAGCCTTGATTTATGCCTTGATTTCTTTTCAGGAATGGTACAGGATGTATATTTTATAACGATGAATTTTCCCCTCTTGAGAGGGGAAAATTTTGTCTAAATTTTTCATTTAGTCACAAAATCAGGGGTGTGTTTATTAAGATTGAAACTTTCTTAACTTTACACTTTCAACTAAAAAAATGGAACAACTCACACAAAATTTAAAAGACGGACACATGCAATTGTTGGAAGTGCCATTTCCGGCTTTAGGAAAGGGGCAAATAATGGTGCGAAATCATTATTCAGCAATTAGTGCAGGAACAGAAGGAAAGACAGTGAAAGATGCTCGTTTGGGCTATATCGGTAAAGCAAAATCGCGACAAGAGGAAGTAAAAAAAGTAATTGCTGCGGCAAAAACGCATGGTGTAATGAAAACGTACAACATGGTCATGAATAAACTGGAAACTCCAAATCCAATGGGTTACAGTTGTGCAGGAGAAGTAATTGAAGTAGCCGATGACATCAAGCACATCAAAGTAGGCGATTTTGTTGCTTGTGGTGGTGCTACAGCCAATCATGCCGAGATTGTTGTTGTACCCAAAAATTTGTGCGTAAAAATAAATCACCCTGAACACATAAAAAGTGCTGCTTTTACAACCGTTGGAGCCATTGCTATGCAAGGAGTAAGGCAAGCAGAATTGAGTTTGGGCGAAAGTTGTGTGGTTATTGGTTTGGGATTAATTGGGCAATTAACAGTTCAATTGTTAACTGCCGCAGGGGTTAAAGCCATTGGATTAGATATTGATGATACACAAGTTTCTTTAGCACTAAAAACAGGAGCAAAATACGCTTACAACAGTTCAAAAGAAGGATTAGAAAGTATTATTGAACATGAAACGAATGGTTTTGGTGCTGATGCGGTAATCATTACTGCAGGAACGGCTTCATTAGAACCTATCAATTTTGCAGGAACCATTGCCCGTAAAAAAGCAAAAGTGGTTATTGTTGGTGCTGTGCCAACAGGTTTTGACAGAAAAAATTATTACATCAAAGAATTGGATTTAAGAATGTCCTCTTCCTACGGTCCTGGTCGATACGATGACGATTACGAACAAAAAGGAACTGATTACCCGATTGGCTATGTGCGTTGGACAGAAAACAGAAACATGCAGACTTTTATTGAGTTGGTGGAAGCTGGAAAAATAAATTTAGAAACTTTAATCTCTCATCAATTTACCTTCGAAAATGCCAAAGATGCGTATCAGTTAATTGTGGATAGAACAGAACATTTTTGTGGAATCGTGTTGGAATACAACACTAAAAAAGAGTTAAAAAGGAACATACAACTCCATGCTAAAAAATACAATTCGTCAGAAATAAATATTGGTTTTATTGGTGCGGGTTCGTTTGCTCAAAACTTTTTGTTACCCAATTTATCGGGACAAAAATTGGTTAATGTAGCTACTGCAAGAGCTACCACTGCAAAAAATATTGCCAATAAATTCGGGTTTGACAATTGCACCGGTGATGCGAATGAAATTATAAAAAACAAATCAATAAATAC
>JACPDX010000103.1 GCA_016183805.1 Bacteroidota bacterium | reverse complement strand
TACCCGATTTGTTTTTTATAACCATTTCAAATTTAATATCCCAAGTGGTTAATGCTTCTGGTATAAATTCGTCGTTTTTGTTATCAGAATTTGGGGTAAAAGCGTTTGGTGCAAAAAGTTCAAATGAATTTACTATTGAAACTGTTTTTGTCGTTGAACTTATACATCCTAAATTATTTTTAGCTTTTAGCGTAACTTGATACTCTCCCTTTTTACCAAACAAAACAACTGGATTTTTTTCTTTATATGTTTTGCCATTTGCTAAACTCCATTCATAACTATCTGTAAGTTCTCCTTTACAAGTAAAATAAGTGTTTGGATATTTTAACGTATTATCATCAAACTGAGTACTTTGTTCTTGATAGGTAAAATCGGTATTTGGTAGTGGATTTATAATTACCACACCTTTTTGGGTGGATGTTTTTTCTTGATTAGTTCGTTTGTTAACAACCGTTAATTTAACCGAATATGTACCTTGTTGCTTGTAAGTGTATTTTGGGTTTGCTTTATTAGAAGTGTTACCGTCGCCAAAATCCCATGTATAAGCTAATAATTCTTGTTTGTCGTTAGCCTCAAAACTAGTTTCTTCGCCCAAACAAATTTTATTGTTGTAAACAATAAATCCAGCGGTTAATTGATTGTCTATCGCCATCGATTCTGATGATTCTTTTAAAGAATTTAGTGATTTTACTTCAGTTTTTTGAATACTCGTTTCATCATTTTCTGTGCTAATTTTTTCTAGTTTACTATCATCTGAAACTAATACTGGCATATTAGCTTCTTTCTCTACCGAATTGTTAATTTGTTCTTTTTGAGAGATAGGAGTAGAATTGTTTTCTTCCACAATAGTATTTGCCGTTGAAATTTGGTTGGAAGTTTTGTTTTCCTCTTGTGTTGTAGTTTGATAAATGCTAAATCCACCTATTGCTGCTACCAAAATAGCTGCTGCGGATAAAAGAATGTTTCTTCTAATCTTCGCAATTTTAATTGAAGTTAGTTTTTGATCCAATGCATCCCAATGAGCCTCATTGAACTTAGGTTCAAATTGCTCCACTTTTTGTTTGATTATGTCTTCAAAACTTGCCATCGTAAGTTGTCTTTGCTCTTTTTAATAATATTTCCTGAAGGTTTTGTTTTGCTTTTGAAAGATTAGATTTTGAAGTTCCTTCACTAATATTTAATTGTTCGGCAATTTCTTTGTGTTGATAGCCATCAATTACATACATGTTAAAAACAGCTTTGTAAACCGGACTTAACTGCTGAATGGCATTCATAATTTCGTCCACTCCAAATTTGCCGTAAATACTATCTGCACTTTCTACCCGAGTAGTTTCCAATATAAAATTGTCTTCATCCTCAATAAAATAAATTCCTTTATTTTTTCGGTAAAAATCAATAGCAGTATTTACCATTATTTTTCTAATCCAACCTTCAAAAGAACCTTTAAAATCGTAGCTTTTTAAGTGGCTAAACACTTTTACAAAACCATCCTGTAACAAATCTTGTGCGTCATCTGCATTTTTTGCGTATCTAAAACATACATTCATCATTTTACTATAATAAAGTTTGTACAATTCTTTCTGGGATTTTCTATCCCCATTAATACATCCTTTTATTATAGTATGCAGTATGTCTTGATGACCAAGATCCATTTCATTTGAAGTGTTAGACGAGAATTCGTTTTTTTGGTTGCCTCTGAGTAAAATTTTTAGTGAAAATAGGTATTTTTTTAAAATAAAAAAGCGTGATATAAAATACCACGCTAGTTATATTATTAAAAATGAGCCTTAAAACTTATAACTCAATCCTATACCCAATACCTCTTTAAATTGTGTTCGTGGACCAATAACATCAATAATTCCGTCATTATTACTATCTACTGCAATATCAACATCATGATCGTAAATTAAGTTGGTTGAGATGGTGGCTGAAATGTATTCATTTACTTTTAAAGCAATCAAAAGTTCCCAGTTTACATCAATTCTTTCGGGATGTTCGGCATAATTAGAAAACAAATCGAGTTTAGATACCAATTTTATGTTTTTCATGATATCTGCTTTTAATAAAGAACGTAGGTATCCTCCATATTCAGCTCTAAACTTATTACCATCTTTAATTTTTATTCCTAAATCATTGTATTCTGCCGGATCAACTCCAAAAGCACCCGCATCTGCCAACTTGGTATCATTAACGATGGTTGTTCTCATGGTAAGTGGAGATATAAATACATTAAAATTATCGTTTGGTTTATAATCCATACCTATTGCACCAAGCAAATAAGCTGGAGCTAAAAAATTGGAGATTTTGGTTGAATCATCAGGATAATTATACCCCGCTGCCATTTGTGTTCTGAAATTTACTAATGCTGCATAATACCAGTTTTTATAAGCTTTTCGACCATATTTCGACATCATATCTACCCTATCATCGGTTTTTCTCAAACCTTGATTTCCCTGCTTCATTAAACCATAAGCTAAATCGAGCGTATTATCCCAAATGGAATTCCCTTTTTTGTAGTTGGCGAATAAATTGGTAAGGGCATTTAACGAAATTGAATTATCACCACCAGCAGCCCAATTGGTTAAACTTACTTGTGTAAAATTTACAGAAAATACCCCCCCGGTTTTCCAGCCTTCAAGGGTATCAGCTTGTTGAGCCTTCATTTTTTTTTCAACCTCAAGTTGTTCTTCAGTCAATACTTGGGAAAACACAGTATTACTTATTGATAATAAGGCAATAATGATAACCGCAATCCTTTTCATGGTATAAATTTTTATTTATTTTTTAATAAATCTCTTATTTCGGAGAGCAAAATTTCCTGATTAGAGGGTTTTGGATCTTCAACAACAACCGGCTTTTGTCCCTCTTTTTTCTTTGCGTAGTTTACAGCCTTCACCATCAAAAATACAGCAAAAGCTATAATAATAAAATCAATAATGGTATTAATGAATGCACCATAATTTAAAGCTACTTCGGTGGTGGCATCTGATAATTTTGTTGCTCCTTCCATTACAGCAGGCTGAGCATCTTTAATAACAACTTTTAAATCTTTAAAATCGACACCACCCAGTAAAAATCCGATAGGCGGCATAACCACATCGCTTACAAAAGAGGAAACAATTTTACCAAAAGCACCACCGATAATGATACCTACAGCCATATCAAGCACGTTGCCTTTTACAGCAAAATCTCTAAACTCTTTAACAAATCCCATATATTTAGTTTTAAATTAATTAGAATCTGTCTTTATAGTTGACCGTTCTCAATCTTCAGTTGGCAAAGGTCTCTGCAAGGTGTCACTTTTTGTCAACTGTTGATTAAAGATTGCAGACTTGATTTCAACAAGCCATACGTTACTAATTACTTGTTTTACTTCAATGTAAATTTAGTTTTACCAATATCGACTCCATCAGCATAAACTTCGACATTGTATTCACCAACCGGAAATTCTTCTATTTTTTTCCAATCAATCGTTAAGCTCATTTCTTGATTTTGATAATTAATCGATTTTTTAGCACTGTATAAACCTTTAACTCCGTTAAAATCAAACTTGTTGGAGTCGTCTGTTTTTTCCGAAAGCACTTTTCCGTCGGGTGATAAAATTCGAACATAAATCCATTTTTCACCGGGAGGTGTTATTTCATTTTTTAAGATAGTAAACGTTGTTCTAATTTTATCAATTTTTTTAGCTCTATCATTTTCTTTTCCTGTATTATCACTTTTTACCCTAACTCCTACCGATTTTAATCCTGAAGTTTTGATGTATGAAGCAATGGTAACTTTTGTAGATAATCCTTCATTTTCCTTGGTTAAATTTTCTGTTTTATTTCTTTCCGATTTCAATTCACCTTGTACCACTTCTTTTTCGGCTCTCAGTTCTTTGTTAACCGTATTTAACGAATCAATTTGAACAACAAAACCTTTCATAATGGTTCGAAGTGTTTCGGTTTCTTTTTTTAATTGATGAATGGACCAATCTTTACCTTTTATCTTTTTTAATAAATCTTCGATTTTTGCTTTTTCAAGCTCTAATTCTGCCTTTATTTCACCATTATTTGTTTCCAAGGCATTGTACTGAGCAAGCATATCCTCCAATTCAGCTTTAACATTATCACGCTCTGTCGAAATTTCTACATAAACTATCTCCTTTTCTGCCACCACATTTTTCAATTGGATGTTTTGCCATATTAAAAAGCCACAAAATCCAAAAAGTAAAACAATAAGCACCAGCATTATTTTGTTGGTTTTATTTTTATTTTTTAAATCTATATCGCCATTTGATGTTGTGTTTTCCATATCTTTACAGTCATTAAAAATTAAGCTCAAAATTATTCTTTAATTAACGAATCGAGAATCAACATCAAACAAAGTTATTCAACTATTATTGTGCATAAAGTATCATTCATTAGCGATTTTATTAACCTTTGTTACCCTAAACTTTGTGCCGCTTGCCACAATACTTTGGGTAAAAACGAAGTTTCGATTTGTACGGCTTGTGTCATTCAACTTCCAAAAACAAATTATCATTTAGATACAGAAAATCCGTTGAATAAAATTTTTTGGGGAAGAATTCAAATTGAGATGGTTGCCGCTTATTATTTTTTTAATAAAGGAAATAAGGTTCAAAAATTGTTACACGAATTAAAGTATAAAGGAAACAAAAATGTCGGTGAAAAAATTGGTGCTTTATACGGTTATGAATTATTAGATTCTCCTATTTTTAGTAGTGCTGATTTTATTATTCCTGTCCCTCTTCATCCAAAAAAATTAAAAAAAAGAGGCTATAATCAAAGTGAATGGTTCTCCAATGGATTAAGCCAGTCCATGAACATTCCTGTATCTACTAATGTGCTGTATAGAAATACCGATTCGGCTACTCAAACTAAAAAAAGCAGGTTTAATCGTTGGGAAAATGTTTCGGAAATTTTTGGTGTTAAAGAAACTGAAGATTTAAACAACAAACATATTCTTTTGGTTGACGATGTAATGACAACAGGAGCTACTATTGAAGCATGTGCAAAAGTTTTAAAAGCAAAAAATATAAAAATTTCTGTTGTTACTATCGCTTGTGCGTAAAAAAGTTCACTGTTATCGGTTCCACCCCTTGCTAGTTATCGGGGCCAAACTTCGGTCTTCCAACTTACCTAATCAAATTAAATGCTCCTTTCTTAAAATATTCAGTACCATCAAGTCCTTTTGCTTTGATGATATAAAAATAAGTGCCATCAGGAACTTCCGTACCAGAAGTTGTTCTTCCGTTCCAACTACCATTCACTTGGTTCCAGCTATACATTTTTAAACCCCAACGGTTAAATATCTCAGCTTCTACTGATTCAAGATTTGTTCCATCCACAATAAACACATCATTAGAACCATCACCATTAGGTGTAAACACGTTTGGTATTAATATACTTGATATGCCTTGTACTTCTATTATTACCGTTGCAGTATCAAAACAAGTTCCATCAGTTACAATTAATGTAGCTAAAAAATTACCTAAACTGGTGTAGGTATGATTTGATTCAAATACACTTGATATCGTTGTACCATCTCCAAAATCCCACAAATAAACTAGAGAAGGAGAACTTCCATTAGAAAAAACAACATCTAATGGCATAAATCCTGAACTTGGAGTTACATCTAACATCGCAGTTACTCCAGTATTTATTGTTAAATTTAAAGTTATCACACTATCACACCCAACAGAGTTAATTAATGTGTGTGTTGCTGTGTTGTTGTTCGATGTGTAGATATTTCCATCTATCCATGTATAGGTATCACAGGCGGTTTGCACATCTGTACTTGTGGTAGCATTGTTAATGGTTAAATTCAATGTTATCACACTATCACAACCAACAGAGTTAATTAATGTGTGTGTTGCTGTGTTGTTGTTCGATGTGTAGGTATTTCCATCTATCCATGTATAGGTATCACAAGCGGTTTGCACATCTGTACTTGTGGTAGCATTATTAATGGTTAAATTCAATGTTATTACACTATCACACCCTACTGAATTAATTAATGTATGTGTTGCTGTGTTGTTGTTCGATGTATAGGTATTCCCATCTATCCATGTATAGGTATCACAAGCGGTTTGCACATCTGTACTTGTGGTAGCATTGTTAATGGTTAAATTCAATGTTATTACACTATCACACCCAACAGAGTTAATTAATGTGTGTGTTGCTGTGTTGTTGTTCGATGTGTAGATATTTCCATCTATCCATGTATAGGTATCACAAGCG
>JACPDX010000102.1 GCA_016183805.1 Bacteroidota bacterium | reverse complement strand
TATATTGATGAAAAACATGGGTTGATTTTTTATCTCTTGCCGGAGTTTTTATTTTATCACATGCAGAAAATGCTTTATCGTAATATGCTGCTGCTTCATTTCTAGCTTTAGCATAGTTATCCAATTGTCGTAATTTAATTCTTAAAATAGCCGCCTGAATAGAGTCTAATCGAGAATTTACACCTAAGCGTTCGTAATAATAACGCTCTCCCATTCCATGATTTACAATAGAACGACAAATTGCTGCATAGTTATCGTCGTTTGTAAAAATTGCACCACCATCACCATAACAGCCTAAATTTTTAGATGGAAAAAATGATGTTGTGCCAATTTCTCCCATCGTTCCTGCTTGTTTGGTAGTACCATTACTAAAAGTGTATGTTGCTCCAATAGCTTGAGCGGTATCTTCAACCACAAATATTTTGTGTGCCTTGGCAATTTCCAATATTTCTTCCATGTTAGCACATTGCCCGAATAAATGAACAGGAACAATTGCCTTTGTTTTTGGAGTAATTGCCTTTTTTAATTTAGCCACATCCATGTTAAATGTATTTGAATCAACATCTACTAAAACAGGTGTAAATTGCAGTAAACCAATAACTTCAACAGTTGCAGCAAAAGTAAAATCAGAAGTAATTACTTCGTCGCCCGGTTTTAAATCTAAAGCCATTAAAGCAATTTGAAGTGCATCAGTTCCATTAGCACACGGAATTACGTGTTTTACACCTAAATAAGCTTCCAATTCTTTTTGAAAAGCATGTACTTCCGGACCATTAATATATGCTGTAGATTCAAGCACATCAATAATTGCAGCGTCAATTTCTGACTTAATTTTTTTATACTGACCCTTTAGGTCAACCATTTGTATATTCATCTTAATTATTAAATTTATTTAACACTCCATACCCCAATAGATATTTAGGCGGGGCTAAATTAAATAAAACTCTGTTATTAGTGTTAATTTTATGGTATTAAAAGTCCATCAAATAATTAATACTTTTATTCGTTTATTTGTACTTATTTTTAATACATGCGATATTTCATACTCATACTTTTTTTTGCGGTTCAAAACTTTACTTACGCTCAAATTGGTAGGAAAGCCAACGAACTGAAAGATTCTACTTTTACTATACCCATGATTACTGCTAACTATGGCATGGCATGGAAAGCCGGTGATATTTCGAATCGGTTTGGGAGAAATAATGCAGTTGGTGGTTCTTTCGTGATTAAAAACAAAAAAAACTGGTACTATGGTGTTAAAGGGAATTTTAATTGGGGAAATGACGTAAAAGAATCTTCCATTTTAGACGGTATAAAAACCTCTGAAGGAATGGTAATAGACAACGAAGGTAGATTAACCTTTATTTATCTGGAAGAAAGAGGCTCTTCCTTTTTTTTAACCGGAGGAAAAGTATTTAACGTTTTAGCCAACAACAAAAACTCGGGTATTTTAGTTTATGGTGGGTTGGGTACATTACATCATAAAATTAAAATTTCGTTTAAAGACAATATCACCAGCCTTTCGGATGAATATAAAAAAGGATACGACCGTTTATCGTTTGGTTATGCCGCAAATGTATTTATTGGATACATGCATTTGAGCAAAAACCGTTTTATCAACTTTTTTGGTGGTTTCGACTTCATTTATGGGCAAACCCAAAGTTTACGAAAATTTAATTATGATACGCAACAGGCTGACACCGAATATTCGTCAAATATACTTTACGGTTTTAATGTAGGCTGGATTATTCGTTTAAACAAACGAACCAAAGACGAGTTTTATTACGACTAAAGCAGGATGATTGCTTTATACCACATATTTATTTCGTGTTACGCTTTTGGAATTAGGATAGCCTCTTTATTTAATGTTAAAGCCAAACTTTGGGTTGATGGTAGAAAGGATATTTTTCGACAATTAAAAAACACCTTAAAAAGTGAAGATGAAATTGTTTGGTTTCATTGTGCCAGTTTAGGTGAATTTGAACAGGCAAAACCGGTAATTGAAAAATTCAAAAACAATTTTACAAACTATAAAATTTTAGTTACTTTTTTTTCTCCATCAGGGTTCGAACACCGAAAAAATGACCCATTAATTGATTATGTTTTTTATTTGCCTGTTGATACCCGTAAAAATGCAAAAGCATTTATAAGAACCATTCAACCCAAAATGGTGTTTTTTGTAAAATATGAATTTTGGTACAATTACATGATGGAGTTAAAACAAAACCACATTCCTACGTATTTAATTTCGGGAGTTTTTAGAGAAAATCAATTGTTTTTTAAGTGGTACGGAACTTGGTACAAACAAGTATTGACCGGCTTTACACACTTTTTTGTACAAAACCAAACTTCTAAAAATATACTTGCAAAACACCACTTTACTAATGTAACTTTAAGTGGAGATACCCGTTTCGACCGGGTTTTTGAAAACGCCTTACACCCCAAAAAGCTATTGTTGATTGAGCAATTTAGAGGTAACGATATTTTACTCGTTGGTGGTAGTACCTGGCAACCCGAAGAACAAATTTTAGCCAATTATTCGATGTTACATCCCAATTTCAAAATGATTATTGCCCCTCACGATATTAGCGAAAACCATCTTAAACAAATTGAACAACTGTTTAACAAAAAATGTTTGCGTTACAGCATGGCAAATCAAGAAAACATTACCCAATTTAATGTTTTACTTATCGACAACATTGGGCTTTTAGCAAACATTTATCAATATGCCGACATTGCTTTTGTGGGTGGTGGCTTTACCGGTGCGTTGCACAATATTTTAGAACCTGCCGGTTTTGGCAATGTGGTGTTGTTAGGAGTGAAACACCAAAAATTTCATGAAGCTCAGGAATTAATTGCCGCAAAAGGTGCTTTTGAAATTGCTAACGAACTTGATTTTAAAAATACCATAAATGTTGTTTTAGCCAACTTAACCCTTTATAAAAACAACAGTAAAAAGTTTGTAACAGATAACGTTGGAGCAACTGATACTATTCTTCGTTTTTTGTTGAGGAGTGTAAAATAATGCGAACTCGATATAAGAAGTTCTATTATTAGTTTTGTCATAAAAATCAAACGAACATCGTTTTGTTATATCGAACTCACGTAATGTTAGTAATGAACACCTACCCTTTCAACTCTATCTCTTTTAAACTTTCTATTCGGTTACGAGCCAAAAAGTCGTCGATGGTTTCAAAATGTTCTATTACTCTTTGGTCTTTAAACTCAAATACTTTTTGAGCCAATCCTTGTAAAAAATCCCGGTCGTGAGAAACCAAAATCAGTGTTCCATCAAAAGCCAACAGAGCTTCTTTCAATACATCTTTCGATTTTAAATCCAAATGGTTGGTTGGCTCATCTAAAATTAACAAGTTTACCGGCTCCAACAATAATTTTACCATCGCCAATCGGGTTCTTTCTCCTCCCGACAACACACTTACTTTTTTATCGATATCGTCGCCACTAAACATAAAACGACCCAAAATATTTTTTATTTGTGTACGGATGTCGCCATCAGCTACTTCATCCACCGTTTGAAAAACGGTCAAGTCGCCATCCAATAACGAAGCTTGATTTTGAGCAAAATAACCCACCTTGGCATTGTGCCCCAATTCGCATTTACCATCAAAATCTATCTCTCCCATGATGGCTTTTATCATGGTCGATTTTCCTTCGCCATTTCTACCCACAAAGCATACTTTCTCTCCTCGTGCTATACTCATGTTGGCATTTTTGAAAACCACCTTATCGCCATAACTTTTGCACAAATCTTTTGCCACCACAGGATAATCGCCCGAACGAATAGATGGTGGAAACCGTAATTTCAATGCTGAAGTGTCGATTTCATCAATTTCAATGATTTGCAATTTTTCTAACATCCGTTCACGCGAAGTTACCTGATTGGTTTTAGAATAGGTTCCTTTAAAACGCTCGATAAACGCCATGTTATCGGCAATCATTTTTTGCTGTTCGTTATATGCTTTTATTTGGTGGGAACGTCGGTCGGCTCTTAGTTGCAAATAGTGAGTATAGTTGGCTTTGTAATCGTAAATTCTGCCCATGGTTACTTCTATGGTTCGGTTGGTTACATTATCAATGAACGCCTTATCGTGAGAAATAACAATCACTGCTTTGGCTTTATTGATTAAAAAATCCTCCAACCAAACAACAGATTCAATGTCAACATGGTTGGTAGGCTCATCCAGCAAAATCAAATCGGGTTTTTGGAGTAATATTTTTGCCAATTCTATCCGCATTCTCCATCCACCGCTAAATTCGCTGGTTGGTCGATTAAAATCTGTACGTTTAAAGCCTAAACCCATCAATGCTTTTTCTACTTCGGCATCGTAATTTATTTCTTCAATACTGTAAAACTTTTCACCCAACTCGGTTACTTTCTCAATAATTTTCATGTACTCATCCGATTCGTAATCGGTACGGGTTTCCAACTGCTTGTTTAAAAAATCAATTTCATCACGCATTTCAAAAATCTGACGAAAAGCTTTAGCTGTTTCTTCAACTGCCGTACAATTATCGTCGGTTAACAAATGTTGCGGCAAATAGGCAATTACAGCTTCTTTCGGATAACGAATATGCCCTCTAGTTGCTTTTTGAACACCTGCAATAATTTGCATAATGGTAGATTTACCAGCACCATTTTTACCCATTAAGGCAATTTTGTCGTTGTCGTTTATAGCAAAAGAAACATCGCTAAACAAGGTTTGACCGCTGAATTCAACGGCAATAGCATCTACAGAAATCATATTGTTGTTGTTTTGAAAAGTGCGAAATTATTAAAAAAGAAACTAGCAGCCTCTACTCTCCATATAACTTTGTAAAATGATGGTTGCACTGATTTCGTCCACCAACGCTTTGTTTTGTCTGGCTTTTTTACCCAGGCCGGCATCAATCATGGTTTGAAAAGCCATTTTTGAAGTAAAACGTTCATCTACACGTTCAATTTTAATGTTCGGAAACTTTCTACTCAGGTGTTTTACAAACGGTTCAATAAAACGAGCCGACTCGGCAGGATTGTTTTTTAAGTCCTTCGGGTCGCCAACTACAATACACTCTACTTGGTTTTTAGAAAAATAATCTTCCAAAAAAGTAATTACATCTTTAGAGTGAACAGTGGTTAACCCACTGGCAATAATTTGCAAATCGTCGGTAACGGCAATTCCTACTCGTTTTTGTCCGTAATCTATGGCTAATATTTTTGGCATACCGAAATGAGTTTCGAGCTCAAAGTTAAAAGTTATTTTTTTAGTTTAAACCACATAGATACATAGATTTGCTTAGTAAGAAACTAAATGCCAATCCATTTTGATAGAAAAACAATAGTTTTATCCCGATAAATCGGGATAACTATGTTTAATTTATGTCGACTTTGAATATTCATTTAAGCTATGTCTCTATGTGATTATATTGTTTTAGTATTAACTGTAAATAGATATTATTTGACAGTTAAAACAGGTCGTTGATAATAGTATCATTCGTTATGTTATACAGAAGAAATTACTAAATTTGCAAAAAAAATGTAATGGAAACAAAGTTAAACAAAATTGAAGAAGCTGTTGCCGATATCAAAAAAGGTAAGGTGGTCATTGTTGTAGATGATGAGGACAGAGAGAATGAAGGAGACTTTGTTGCCGCTGCACGTTCGGTAACCACCGAAATGATAAACTTTATGGCAACTCACGGAAGGGGTCTAATTTGTGCTCCATTAATTGAAAGCAGATGTGAAGAATTAGGCTTGGAATTAATGGTATTAACAAACAATGCTGCTTACGAAACGCCATTTACCGTTTCTGTAGATTTAATTGGTAACGGTTGTACAACTGGTATTTCAGCAAGCGACCGAGCCAAAACAATTTTAGCCTTAATTAACCCTAAAACAAAAAAAGAAGATTTAGGAAAGCCCGGTCATATTTTTCCTTTAAAAGCAAAAGCCGGCGGTGTTTTGCGAAGAGCCGGACATACCGAAGCTGCCATTGATCTAGCCCGTATTGCCGGGTTTGAACCGGCGGGAGTTATTGTGGAGATTATGAACGAAGATGGTACCATGGCTCGCCTTCCTGATTTATTATTGATTGCAAAAAAATTCGATTTAAAAATAATTTCCATCAAAGATTTGATTGCCTACCGCTTACAAAACGAAACCTTAATTATGCGTATTGTAACGGTTAATTTACCTACCACATTTGGCGATTTTGAAATGATTGCCTACAAACAAAAAACTAACGACATGGATCATTTGGCTCTGGTTAAGGGCACATGGGAAAAAGACGAACCTATTTTAGTCAGAGTTCACTCCTCGTGTATGACAGGCGATATTTTTGGCTCTTGCCGTTGCGATTGCGGTCCACAACTACACAAATCCATGGAAATGATTGAAAAAGCCGGAAAAGGAGTTATTGTTTACATGAATCAAGAAGGTAGAGGAATAGGCTTAATTAACAAACTAAAAGCATACAAATTACAGGAGCAAGGCAGAGATACTGTTGAAGCAAACATCGAACTTGGATTTCAGGCAGATCAGCGGGATTACGGTGTAGGAGCCCAAATTTTAAGAGATTTAGGTGTGTCAAAAATCAGGTTATTGAGCAACAATCCAAAAAAACGTACTGGTTTAATTAGTTTCGGTTTAGAAATTGTTGAAAATGTGCCTATCGAAATAAAATCTAATATACACAATCAAAATTATTTACAAACAAAGAAAGACAAATTGGGTCATTCTTTAAAAATGGATAAATAACATGGGAAGAGCATTTGAATTTAGAAAAGCCCGAAAATTTAAACGTTGGGGTAAAATGGCTAAAACCTTTACCAGAATTGGTAAAGACATTGTAATGGCAATAAAAGATGGAGGTCCTGACCCGGAAGCCAATTCCCGTTTAAGAGCAGTAATGCAAAATGCCAAAGCAGCCAACATGCCCAAAGAAAATGTAGAACGAGCCATAAAACGTGCTACAGATAAAGACACCAGTAATTATAAAGAAGTGGTTTTAGAAGGTTATGCCCCACATGGTATTGCCGTATTGGTAGAAACTGCCACCGATAACAACAACAGAACAGTTGCCAACATTAGAAGTTACTTTAACAAACACGAAGGTAGTTTGGGTACATCGGGTTCGGTGGTTTTTATGTTCGACCACACTTGTAATTTTAGAATAAAAAACGACGGTACGGATATCGAAGAATTAGAATTGGAATTGATTGATTTTGGTGCAGAAGAAGTGTTTGAAGATGAAGATGGAATTATTATTTATGCTCCTTTTGAGAGTTTTGGCTCTATTCAAAAACATTTAGAAGAAACCAAAAAAGAAATCTTATCATCTGGTTTTGAACGTATTGCTCAAATCACTAAAAAACTTACTCCCGAACAAGAAGAGGAAGTAAACAAATTATTGGAAAAAATTGAAGAGGATGATGATGTACAAAACGTATATCATACCATGGAAGCAACATTAGAAGATTAACTATTTGTAGAAGCAAAAATTTAATTAATAAATTCTCCTGCCCAAAGTTTTTCAAGAAATATTGCCCAAGGCATAATCCAAATATTACCAATTTTTCTGGGTAAAATTTCATTGCAAATTAAAATAGAATGTTTTACTTGATATTCTTCTGAGAAACTTTTTAAACCTTTGAGGTGTCGCTCATTTATTATATCCGAAGCTTTTACTTCTATGGCTACTTCGTGGTTTCCTA
>JACPDX010000022.1 GCA_016183805.1 Bacteroidota bacterium | reverse complement strand
CGACATTTCTTTGGCTAAATCATACGAAGCAAAATACAACTACTTTGTGTTAAATAGTGTACTCCATAAAATAATCGGCAAAAACAAAAAATCGGCAGATTTTAGAAAAAATTTACTTGATTTCTTAGAGGAAAATCCACATCAAATAGAAGAAAACCCGATTCATTATACGGCAGCTATACACAACATGTTAACGCACCATTTAGTCGCACACGATTACGAAAATTTTAATATTTATCTGGAGAAGTTAAAAACGTATCATTTTAAAATGCCACACGAAAGGGCAAATGTATTTTCTTCTTTGTGTTTGTTTGAATTGGGTTATTATTCCGAAACAAAAGATTACAAAAATGCCATACGATTTGTAGAGGAAACTGTGGTGAACTACGAAAATGTGAAAAACTTAATCAATACCGAACACCAATTTTTATTAAACCAACAAGCAGCGTTAGCATATTATCAAAACAAAGACTTTAACAAAGCACTAAAATGGATAAACAAAAACATAAATATATCGTCTAAATACTTGAGGGTTGATATTAAAGCCTCCTCTTATATTTTGAACATTTTAACTCATTACGAACTTAGAAATTTAGAATTGCTCCCCTATTTAGTCAAATCAACTACTGTGTTTTTAAAATCAAATAAGCTTTATAAGCCTCACGACGAAGTTTTTTTATCTATCTTCAATACTAATCTTTCATCATTAAATCATAAAGAATTTATGGAGTTGTTACTGTTAAAAAAACAAGAACTACTATTGTTAAAAGCCCAGAAAAATCATTCGGTAATCCAAACAGGGATTACCTATTTAGAATGGATGGATAAAAAATTGACTTTCAAGTGAATAATTTATTAAAGTTACTTAATTAGCTTTAACAAAATTGTGAATTAATCTTCATTTTAGTAAGTAAATTAGAAAAACACTACTTTTATACTAAAAATAAGTTTGAAAAAATTCTATGGCATATTTCTAATTATTGTTATGGTTACTCCATTTATGGGTTCTTATTTTTGGTTAAAACATCATAAAAAACTCATCAAAAAAGAAGTGAAAAAACAAATGATTGCTGGTATGGATAAAAGCGAATTAATCCTTTTAAAGTTTACAAAAACGGAAACAGAAACTAAATTAGATTGGAAACATTCCAAAGAATTTGAATACAATGATCAAATGTTCGATGTTGTTGAAAAAGAAACACATGGCGACACCACATCTTATTTATGTTGGTTAGACCGAGCTGAAACAAAACTTAATAAACGATTGAGAGAACTTGTTACTCTTACTTTAGGTAACAATGCTCAAAACCAAAACCAACAGAAACAATTGACCCATTTTTTAAAATCACTTTATTGTACTCAACTCAATGTGTTTAAACTCAATAACCCCATCAACAAATCCCCCCGTATTTATGAGACCAAAATTTTCTCTTTACTATTCAAAATAGATACTATTCCAACCCCTCCTCCAGAGATAGTTTAATTTGTTTTTATTTCAGGGGAGTTCTAAAAATTCAAAAAAAACAATTATTCAAAAAAACAATTATTTTGACTCACCCCTAACCCCTCTCTTTTAAAGAGAGGGGAAAGATTATCGAAGATAATCAGGGGTGAGTTAAAATAATAAAGGCTAAAAATTTTAATTTTTAGAGCCCTACTTAATCTACTGTTTTCAAGTAGAATTATTTTTAACTTATAAACTATTTATGTTATGAGATTTTTTTTCATTACATGGTTATTTATTGGATGTTATACCTTGAGTTATACTCAAATAATAACCATAAAAAACCAAAAAGGAGAACCTATTGAATTTGTTACACTCACCAGTGATAATTCAAAAGCATTTGTAATAACAAATTCAAAAGGAAAAGCAGACATATCAGCATTTAAAGATGCTAGAAAAATAGAAATTCGAATGTTGGGTTATCAAACAGAACTAAAAAGCTATGCAGAGCTCAAAGCAACTGACTTTTTGTTTTTACTAACCCAATTAAACATTTCATTAGATGAGATGGTTTTTTCTGCTACCCGATGGAATCAATCTTCATCAGAAATTCCTGCTAAAATTAGCACCATTTCTCCAAAAGAAGTAAAACTTCAAAACCCTCAAACTGCAGCCGATTTACTGAATGTTTCCGGAAAAATATTTATTCAAAAAAGCCAACAAGGTGGCGGAAGCCCAATGATTAGAGGGTTTGCCACCAACCGATTACTCTATACCATTGATGGTGTTAGAATGAATACCGCCATTTTTAGAAGCGGAAACATCCAAAATGTAATTTCGCTCGACCCATTTGCAATTGAACACATCGAAATATTTTTTGGGTCAGGCTCAGTAATTTATGGCAGCGATGCCATAGGAGGGGTAATGAGTTTTCAAACCCTTACACCAACGTTAAAAGATAGCACTACTCACTTTATTTCAGGAAATGCAGCTACCCGATATTCATCTGCAAACAATGAAAAAACAGGACATCTTGATCTAAACCTGGGATGGAGAAAAGTTGCTTTAATAACAAGTTGGAGCTTTAATGATTATGGTGATTTAGTTATGGGAAGTTTTGGTCCGAAAGAATACCTACGACCATTTTATGTGGAGAGAATTGGAAACAAGGATGAAATTATTATCAACTCAAACCAACAAATTCAAAATCCATCAGGATATACCCAACTCAACACCATGCAAAAGTTACGATACAAACCAAACGGCAACTGGGATATACAATATGGTTTTCATTATTCCGAAACATCTGAGTATTCAAGATACGACAGACATATACGTTACAAAAATGGACAACCAAGATATGGTGAATGGAGTTATGGCCCACAAAAATGGATGATGAACAATTTAGATATTTCATACACTGACTCAAACCTATTTTTCGATGAAATGAATATTAAGCTTGCCCAACAATATTTTGAAGAAAGCAGATTAAGCAGAGACATTAACAAATTGAATCGAGAAGTACGAATTGAAAAAGTAGATGCTTATTCCTCCAACTTAGACTTTACAAAATCATTACATGAAAAGAACAAACTTTTTTATGGTGCAGAAGTTATTTGGAACAATGTAACTTCACTAGGAATTGATGAAAACATCATTACTGGCGAAAGTAAAAATGGTGCTACTCGCTATCCCAAATCCGATTGGAGTTCGTATGCCGTTTATCTTTCCAACCAGCACAAATTTTCAGAAAAATGGCTATTACAATCTGGCGTACGATACAATCAATTTGTATTAAATGCAGTATTCGACACCACTTTTTATCCTTTTCCGTTTACCTCAGCAAACGTTAATAATGGAGCTTTAACCGGAAGCATCGGAACTGTTTTTCATCCAACAGAAAAGTGGGTTTTAAGCACCAATTTTGCTACTGCTTTTCGTTCGCCAAATGTTGACGATATTGGAAAAGTTTTTGATTCTAGCCCAGGATTTGTGGTAGTTCCCAACCCTTCACTTAAAGCTGAATATGCTTACAATGCAGACGTAAACATTGCTAAAATTTTTGCTGATGTAGTTAAAATAGATTTTTCGGCTTATTATACCATTCTGCAAGATGCCATGGTAAAAAGAGATTTTACCCTTAATGGTGCCGACAGCATCATGTATGATGGAACGATGAGCAAAGTACAAGCTTTACAAAATGCAGCAGTAGCACAAGTTTATGGCATTCAATCGGGTATTGAAATTAAATTTGCTAAAGGGTTTAGTATTTCTTCCGATTTCAATTACCAAATTGGTGAAGAAGAGGTCGATGACGGAACAATTAGCCCATCGCGACACGCTCCGCCTTGGTTTGGAAACACCAAATTAACATACAAATCAAAAAAAACAACCATACAGGTTTATGTAGTTTATAGTGGTGAAAAGAAATTTGAAGACCTTCCTCTTGAAGAACAACAAAAACCAGAGATTTATGCCATTGATAAAAATGGGAAACCTTGGTCGCCAAGTTGGCACACCATCAATTTTAAAGCAATGTATCAATTCAGTAACTATTTTTCAGCAAGTGCAGGAATAGAAAACATTACCGACATTCGTTATCGAACCTATAGTTCAGGAATTGTAGCTCCGGGAAGAAATTTTGTGATTGGGTTGAATCTACGTTTTTAATTTTTTGAAATTACTTACTTCATCACCATTCTAACCGAATTACGGCTTTTCTGTATCAGTAATATTTCCTTGTTTTGCGTTGTTTTGGCAATGGTTTCATTATCGTAATGACGAATGGTCAATAATTCAACATTGTCGTTAAATTTAACCAAGTATTTCGAATTTAATGATTCTATCAATCTGGTTAGTTTTTGCTGATTGTTATCTACACAAACCGAAAAACTGATGGCCGAATTTTGCATTAAATGAATACGGACACCAAACTGTGAAAACAACCCAAAAATATGGCTCAGGTGGTCTTCCATAATAAACGAATAATCGCGAACCGAAATGGAAATCAACACCAAATTTTTCTTAAAAATATAGCTCGGAATAAGCGAATCTTCCGATGTGTTCTCATTAATTAAAGTTCCTGGTTCGTTAGGATTAACAAATGATTTTACATACAACGGAATGTTTTTGTTTTGTAACGGTTTTATTGTTTTTGGATGAATAACCGATGCCCCATAATATGCCAACTCGATAGCTTCACGATACGAAATGTTGTTTAATTTTTGGGTATCGCTAAATAATTTTGGGTCGGCATTTAACATTCCCGGTACATCTTTCCATATAATAACACTTTTGGCATTTAAACAAAAGGCTAATATACCCGCAGTAAAATCAGAGCCTTCTCTGCCTAATGTTGTAGTAAAATTTTCTGAACTCGAACCAATAAATCCTTGAGTGATGATAATGTTTCTTCCTTCGACAGGCTCAGGATGACAAAATAGGGCAAGTTTTTCTTGTGCTAATTTCTCGGTCAATTCCCAATCCACACGAGCATCACGATGAGTATTATCGGTTTGAATAATGTTCCGAACATCAACCCAGATATTATTTACTCCAATATGATTAAGATAAGCACTCACAATTTTGGTGGAGATAATTTCTCCAACAGATACTATTTGGTCGTAAACATAGTCGTACTCTCTTGTTGGAACATCTTCTATTTCCCATTCTATTTCAACAAATGTATTATGGATTTCTTCAAAAACAGGGTGTTTTTTGCCCGCCTTGCCTTCGGGCAGGTCGCCAAAAAGTTCGTCCATGATTTGGTAATGAAAGTCTTTTACTTCTTGTAAATATTCAAAACACTTTCCATCCCCGTTCATATAGGAGTCAACCACTTTTTCTAAAGCATTAGTGGTTTTATCCATCGCAGAAATTACCACCGTTAAATCATCCTTAAAAAGTTGAATGACTTTGCCTACATTTTTTACTGCTTCGGCATTTTTTACTGATGCTCCACCAAATTTAAATACATTCATTTTTTAAACCACTTTATTTACCTGTCATTCTCACATTGATTAATTTTCACATTTGTTTAACCTCAATTTTCCATTTATCCATTCCGAATCAAGTTCAGCATTAAATTTTTTATAAAAATTCAATGCAGGTTCGTTCCAATCCAGTACTTGCCAAATCATCTGCCGTACTTTCATTTTTTTAGCTTCTTTTATAGTTTCTTCAAATAAAAGTTTACCGATACTATTTCCTCGATAGGCTTCTTTCACAATAATATCTTCCAAATACAAGTTTCTACCTGTCCAAGTAGAATATCTAATATAATAAAACGACATTCCAACAATTTTTGCATCCGCTTCTGCCAAAATTATCCAATACAAAGGATGTTCTCCAAAACCATCTCTCTCCAATTCTTCCGTTGTAATTTTTACTTCATGAGCTGCTTTCTCATAATCCGCCAACTCCTTTATCAACTCAACTACAGCCGACAAATCATTTATGGTAGCTTTTCTTAATAAAATTTCCATGTGGCAAATGTAATAAAGTTAGCTTCAAACATTAATTTTGAAAGCTTTAAACTTTTGCATTAAAATTCATTACTTTGTAAATATATTTTTTTAGCCATGAGAGATCTTATAACATTAAACGAATTTATTTTAGATAAACAAAATGAATTTACTTTTGCCTCGGGTGATTTAACCCGTTTGTTAAATGATATTGGTATTGCATCAAAAATTGTTAATAGAGAAGTTCGTAAGGCGGGGTTATTAAATATTATAGGCGCTGCCGGAACGGAAAACATCCAAGGCGAAGATCAACAAAAATTAGATATTTATGCCGATAATCAATTTATCAATGCTTTTCGGTATGGAGGCCAGGTTTGTGCTGTTGCCACCGAAGAAAATGAAGATTTTTTAGCTTTTGAAAATGAACCTTCCGTTGACGGTAAATATGTAGTAACATTCGATCCTTTAGACGGCTCCTCAAATATTGATGTAAATATTTCTATTGGAACCATTTTTTCGATTTACCGAAGAGTTACTAAAGATGGACCTGTTCAATTGGAAGATTTTTTACAAAAAGGAACCCAACAAGTGGCTGCAGGTTATGTAGTTTATGGTTCTTCAACCATGTTGGTTTATTCTACCGGAAGAGGTGTAAATGGTTTTACTTTAGACCCCTCTATTGGAGTTTATTGTTTATCTCATCCAGATATGAAAATGCCTGATGATGGAAGGCTTTACTCATTTAACGAAGGTAATTACAACTCTTATTCAAAAGGATTACAAAAATATTGCGACTGGGTTAAAGAAGATGATAAAGCAACAGGAAGACCTTATTCTTGCCGCTACATTGCTTCGATGGTTGCTGATGTTCATCGAAATTTAATTAAAGGTGGCATTTTTTGTTATCCGGCAACAGCAGCCTCACCAAACGGAAAACTTCGTTTACTCTACGAATGTAATCCTATGGCCTTTATAGTTGAACAAGCAGGAGGTATTGCGACTACTGGAACTCAACGAATTTTAGACATTCAACCTACTGAACTTCACCAAAGAGTACCTGTAATTATGGGTTCAAAAAATATGGTAAATAAAGTTTTAGAGTTTACACAACAATACGACTAAATATTTTGAACCGATTTAACTTATTTCTAGTTTTTCTCTTACCTTTTATTTTAAAAGGTCAAGGGATTGTTGAAGAAATTATTCAAGTTGACACTTCTTTTATTACTTATCAGGTAATTTATAAAGAAACCGTTGGCGATTATTTTCAGCTAAAAAAGGCAGTATTTGCAAGTGATACCAATGTTGTTGCCATAGAAAAAAATTATTCCAATGGTCATCAAAATGGACTAACCAGAGTTTATTATCCTTCCGGGAAATTAAGGATTAAAGCCCTTTATGGAAATGGTAAACTTCAAGGAGAATGGACACTATATGGTGAAGATGGCGTTATTATTACCAAAGGAGTTTATAATTATGGGTTAAAAAATGGCTATTGGGCTTATAAAAGCGTAAAAACTTATGGGCGATACAAAAAAAATGTAAAACACCGAAAATGGATAAAAAAAGACATCAACAACCAAAAATACAAAGCTTTTTATTGGAACGGTAAAAAGAAAAGTGGTTCGACCATTTTTGAAGAAAATTATAAAACGCATGCCGATACACTTTTTGCAACCAACTCATCCGATTCATTAACAGTTGATTCAAATCAAATTAACATTGCCATTGAGCCATACTATATTCTTACCATGAAGCACATTGCCCAAAACTATTATTTTAGAAAAGCGAGTAAAGATTATTTTAGGAAAAATAAAAGAGAACGTGCTAAATACATTGAAAAATATGTGAATTTGAATAAAGATGTTTTTAAGTTTAATGTAGCACCAGTTATTACTCCAATAGATATCGCTCCTTTTTTAATTACAGAAAAACTAAACAAACCAACTATCGACTCTTTATTAAAAACAAATGGAACGAGTTTACAGCAAGAGTTTTTATCTTCTACATTTATACCAGCTAATGGATTTTCGAGCTATACCACTGATAAAAATTCGACTATTGTGCTTTATCTTTCTAAAAAAATAAATAATCTGTTGGTTATTGATTTGGTTGAATTTCCTACAATTGAAACTAATTTTAATTATATAGAAAATTATAAAAGAACCGACACCACCAGTTTACGTATGTTGTTTTTATTTAATGAAAACAACGAAATTATTGAAGTTGAATTCCAGAAAAAGATTTGGTAATTTTTATAATCATTTAATTTGCTCTTATCTATAAACATAGCAACAGAACTACCCTTATGGCTCGTAATTTTTTGCTTGGCAGCAGGATTTTTATATGCTTATTTGCTTTATAAAAACGACGCACGATTTGATGATGCAAAACCTATCATAAAAAAAATCATGTTTTTATCAAGGTTTATATTGGTTTCTATTTTAGCCTTCTTACTACTTTCTCCGTTTATTAAAACTCTTTTTAACAAAATAGAAAAACCAATCATCATCATTGCTCAAGATAATTCATCCTCCATTTTATTTAATAAAGATTCATTGTTTTACCAAACCACTTATCAAAATAAAATGGAGGAATTAGTAACTAATTTATCTCAAAATTTTGAAGTGAAAAAATACACTTTTGGTCAAAATTTAGATGGAAATAAACCCAATGATTTTACTGAAAAAATTACGAACTTATCGAATGTTTTTAATGAAATAGAATCGAAATTTTATAATCAAAATATTGGAGCAGTGATACTTGCCAGTGATGGTATTTACAATCAGGGAACCAATCCACTTTACTTATCAAATTTACCTCCATATACTGTTTATACTCTAATTCTTGGTGACACATCCATTCAACGTGATATAATTCTTAAAGAAGTGAACCACAATAAAATTACCTTTTTAAAAAATCAATTTCCGTTGGAAATTTTTGCTGTTGTAAATAAATCGGAAGGACTAAAAACCCAATTAAAAATTACTCATGATAACGCCATCATTTTTTCTAAAGACTATACTATTTCTTCAAACTCATCTTCGATTACCGAAACCATTTTACTTGAGGCAAAAAACATTGGCACACAACATTATAAAGTAGAATTTTCAACCATAGAAAATGAAGTAAGTACAACC
Source organism: Bacteroidota bacterium (assembly GCA_016183805.1). Classification (GTDB taxonomy): domain Bacteria; phylum Bacteroidota; class Bacteroidia; order Flavobacteriales_E; family Vicingaceae; genus Vicingus. The sequence goes on along the minus strand of JACPDX010000022.1, from coordinate 64,380 downwards.
AATAACAGAAAAGATATTTACATTGATGTTTTAGATGGCAAACAAAATATTTTAATTTTAGCCAACTCGCCTCACCCCGATATTAAAGCCCTTAAAAACAGTATTGAAAGTAACGAAAATTATAAAGTTACTGCTAAATTTATTACCGATTTTGATGGCAATTTAAACCCTTACAGCTTAGTTATTGTTCACCAAATACCACAAAACAATAACATCATAAAACAAATCAACGCAAGTACTACTTCCGCATGGTATATTATTGGTAACCAAAGTAATGAACAAGATTTTAACGGATTGAATCTTGGGATAAGTGTTATTAATTCAAAAAATAATTTTAACGACATTTTACCAAAACTAAACCCTCAATTCCCTTTATTTATTATTTCGGAAAATACATCAAAAAGTATTCAAAACTTTCCTCCTTTATCCGGTTTTTTTGGAAATTATCAAATAAAAACAAACAGCTACCAATTGTTAAATCAAAAAATAGGAAATGTAGAAACCGATAATCCTCTTTTAGTATTTAACGAACAAGAGAACAAAAAAAATGCGATTCTTTTTGGGGAAGGTATTTGGAGGTGGAGAATGCAAGAATTTTTGATAAATTCAAACAACGATGCCACAAATGAACTCATCAACAAAACTGTTCAATTTTTGGCTGTAAAAGATGATAAAAGTAAGTTTAGAGTAATCTTAAACAAAAGTATACTTGAAAATGAAGAACTTATTATTAATGCAGAACTATACAACGATAGTTATGAGTTGATTAACGAACCTGAAGTTAAAATCGCACTTGTAAATGCTGAAGATAAAAAATTTAATTACGTGTTCAATAAAACATCTAAAGCTTATGTTTTAGATGCCGGAATTTTGGTTTCTGGTATTTACAATTATATCGCAAGCACCAAGTTAGGAGAAAAAATCTACACACAAAAAGGTCAATTTCAGGTACTACCACTAATGTTAGAAGCCAATAATTCGACCGCAGACGTTCAACTGATGCAAAATTTGGCTAAAAAATTTGGTGGACATCTGTTTTACTCATCAATGATAGATGAGATAAATCCCACTATTGAACAAAACAAAAACATCTCTTCAATTATTTATGAAGAACACGATATTAAAGATTGGATACAAATTAAATGGATTTTCTTTGTTTTGATTCTATTATTGACCTTAGAATGGTTTTTACGGAAAAGAAATGGTGCCTACTAGTATGCGTTTAATAAATAATTTAATGAACATTACTTTGATGTTTTGGAATTATGCTTAACTTTAACGTTAAATTTGATACTTCAATTATGAAAAAGTCTATTTACTCCAAAGTATTAACCTTCTTTTTTGTGGTGAGTCTTTTTTCTTTCACAACCACTGTTCAATCATGTTCCAAAAAACCTGGTTATAATGCACCAAGAAATGGTGGTGCTAAAGTAAGTTCATCAGGGCATATTGGTAATAGAAAACATAAAAACAGACACGTTTGGGGTCAATAATTTATCAAAAAATTATTGAAAATAAATATATTTAATTAAAAAGACCCAAACAACTCACAATCTAGATTGTGAATTGTTTGGGTCTTTTTTAGGCTACTTGCTACTGAACTATAAAACGCTCTACCATTTTTTCGTCATCAATAACAAATTCAATAAAGTAAATACCAGAATCAAAATTAGCAGTATTAAATGTTTGGTTATAAACCCCTTGGTTTAAATGTCCGAAATCAAAAGTTGATAATTGTTTACCTGTAACATCTATTAAATTAACAATCACCTTTTTATCAGCTTTTAATTCAAACCGTAAATTCAGCACATCTTTTACAGGATTTGGATAAGCTACTAACTTTTCAACAATCAATAATTCACTAACTCCCACAGGATAAATAAAATTAATATCATCTACCACTAATTTACTGCCTATGTTTCTTCCTGTCCATAAATTAATCATTAAGGTGTCAGGTGTGTTGGAAAGAGAAATCGGGTTGGTAAACAACGTATAGGAAGGTACTGTATTAAAAAAACCTCCCCCAGCCCATTCGCTTGGAAAACCTGTTTTTTTAAACTCAAAACTCACATTACAAGTATCAGCACCTACAGGCATATATTGGTAATAAAATTCAACCGCAACAGGTGAACTGGTAAAAGGCTCTCCACCACCCCAATAGCTTTCCCCAAAAAAACCGTTTGTTGCTGCACCCCATAACGTATCACCATTTGAATTTAAAAGTACATTCAACTCAATTGCGTAATTACCGGAATAAGCATCTGTTGATTTCACAACCGGCATTACAGGCTCACCTATAGCCCATTGGTTAAATGTTTGCCAATTGTCTAAATCATCCCAAGTAACGGTTGACCAGTTTTCAAAACTGTTGTTTAAAATGTTTTGAGTTACTCCTGTTGACGATTTTAACTGAATATCATCAAATTGTATCCAAGTACCCGGTATCCCTCTAAAATCAGCTAAAGGGTTTCCTGTTGCAGCTCCAATCATTAACGAGTCCGATACCGGAGCCCCTATATAAAAGGCAAATCTGGTCCAATTAGATTGTGACTGGGTGAGAAAATAAGTTCCGCCACCACTAGGATTACTTAAAAACGTTGTTGCACAAATAAACAGCACAGAATCATTAGGTTGTATATCAGCTTTGTAGTAGCCAATCACACTATCTACATCGTTTAGTGTAACTTGTTGCCCAGGTGTCATATTATCTGGATCGCCGCTAATAAAGTAGCCAAAAACAGTATCCGACATATAAAGTACTGTTTCCAATCTTACAGAATAATTACCCATGTTTGCATCTAATGATTGAGAAGTTGACCCGGCAACAGCCTGACCTTCATTTAAACTAGATCGATAATCATCTAAGATTAGGGTGTTTTGTTGAGTCCAATTTTCGAAACCTTCGTATTGCGAATAGCCTGTGAAACCAACTAATAACGAAGATAAAATAAGTAAAGTTTTTTTCATGTTTTAAAGTTTAAGTTAAATTGAATTGATAAACTAAATTATCAACTAATTTCCTAATAAACAATGTTTTTAAACACAAAAAAATGGGTGAGAATTATAAAACCGACAAAGAACCTATCCCTTCTCTTAATACTACTGTATCACCTTCTGTACAATCAATAACTGTTGAGGCGTGATTGTGTCCAAAACCGCCATCAATAACTACATCAACGGTGTTTTCATATTTTTCATGAATCAACTCTGGGTCAGTAATGTATTCTAAAATTTCATCATCATCATGTACGGAAGTTGATAGTAATGGATTTCCTAATTCCTTAACTAATTCTCGAGCAATTTTGTTGTCAGGTATTCTTATTCCAATAGTTTTTTTATTGGATTTAAACAATTTTGGAACACTCGTGTTTGCATTCAAAATAAAAGTATATGGACCAGGCAATGCTCTGTTTAATAATTTATAAGTAGCATTACTAAACTGAACAGTATAATCAGAGATTGAACTTAAATCGTAACAAATTAGCGAGAAATTAATTTTATCTACTTTAACACCTTTTAGTTGAGCCATTTTTTCAACAGCCTTTCTGTTGTTTAAATCACACGCCATACTATAAACCGTATCGGTAGGATAAATAATTACACCACCTTTTTTTAATACTGCAACAACTTGCAATATTTTTCTTTTATCTGGATTATCTGGATGTATGTCTAAAAGCATTTTCCTGGTTTCTGGTTACTGGTTATTGTTCATCAAACTTCCATCTTCGGTCTTCCGGCTTCCTTCTTCTTACTTATTCGCTTTAGCATGATCGGCTAAAAATTGAGCTAATCCACTATCCGTTAATGGATGTTTTAACAACCCTAAAATTGCACTTAACGGACCTGTCATTACATCAGCAGCTAAATGAGCACATTGTAAAATATGCATAGTATTTCGGATAGAAGCTGCTAAAATTTGTGTTTCAAATCCGTAATTATCAAAAATCAATCTTATTTCAGCTATCAAATTCATTCCGTTAAACGAAATATCATCTAACCGACCAACAAAAGGCGAAACATAAGTTGCTCCTGCTTTAGCAGCTAATAAGGCTTGACCACCTGTAAAAACTAAGGTACAATTGGTTTTTATTCCTTTGGTTGAAAAATACTTTATGGCTTTGATTCCTTCTTTGGTTGCAGGAACTTTAACCACAATCTGTGGATGCAAAGCAGCCAAATTTTCACCCTCTTTTACCATTCCTTCATAATCGGTAGCAATAACCTCTGCACTAACGTCTCCATCAACTATATCGCAAATAGCTTTGTAATGTGCCATAATATTATTGTAGCCACTTATGCCTTCTTTTGCCATTAATGACGGATTTGTAGTAACACCGTCTAATACACCCAAGTCTTGAGCTTCTCTAATTTGGTCTAAATTTGCTGTGTCGATAAAAAATTTCATGAGTAGATATTTATTTTTTAATTATTTTAATGGAATATTACAAAAGTAGTAATGCTTTTATCAATAGCAAAAAAAGAGTTGAAGAAATATGAACAGCCATTTATTCTGCTGGTTTCAAAAATAACTTCGTTTGAATTAAATCAACCGATTGATAATTTAACACTAGTTGTTCCTTATCAATACTTACTAATTTTATCCAATTTACTTTAAACGTTGATTTTTCTTTATTTGGGGTTAAAATGTATTTTGCAGCCTTATCAGACCAAGTTCCTTCAACAACCTGACCATTAATAAGTCCACTAAATTTATTTTCTGTTGTAAATTCGAAAAAATCATCCTTTTGTACGTCAGTTTTTGGATATTTTGAACCAAACTCTTCAATTTCAATTAAACTCCATTTTTTAATAATTGAGGTATTGTCTTGAGCATGAAGTGTTGTTGAAATGATAACTAGAAAAATAATGGTGGCAATTTGTTTCATAAGGAAAGATTTTAGTAAAACAAAAAAGTGGGCAAGCTACTTACATCGCACCGCTCAACCGCTTATCCTTGCTCCGTTCCCAGCCTGGGGAAGTTCAGCAGGAGCTGGTCGTATAAGACTTGCCCGGCACAAAATTAGAATTATCTTTTTAAAACGACCAATTAAACGGTTAAAATTTTATCTTTTATTAATTTTGCATGAATAATGTTAAAACATGGAACACTATAAAATATCTTTTAAATATGGTTTGTATGGAGCTTTAATTGGCTTAGTGTTCTATCTCCTTCTATTATTTTCAGGCAACAGCCCATGGGGAAGCGAAAGTTGGATGGGAAGCTGGATACCAGGAATAACAGCTTACTTTGCCATAAAAACTTTTAAAGAAGATACTCAGCAAGATAGTTTTACCTTTTCACAACTGTTTAGACTTAGTTTTTCTACCATTTTTTTTCAAGCCATGTTTGTCAATATCCTTTCCCTTATTGCTGCCAGCATTTTAAATACAAATGCAATAGAAACCTATAAAGCAGAAATGACTCAAAATGCTGAACAATTAAAAACCATGATTTCTGTTGATATGTATAATCAACTTCAAACAGAATTGCAAAATATATCTCAATCCGTTCTAGCTTTTTGGGATTTTATCTATAAATTAATCGGAGGTTTAATAGTTTCATTAATTTTAGCCAGAAGTTTAAAAAGTAACAAACCTATTTTTGACAATCAACATGAATGAAGCCCTCGATATATCTATTGTAATTCCATTGTTTAATGAAGAAGAATCATTACCCGAATTAAGCGAATGGATTGAAAAAGTGATGCTTCAACATAATTTTTCTTACGAAATTATTTTTGTAGATGATGGTAGTACTGATGGTTCATGGAATATTATTGAGCAACTCTGCCTAAAAAATACTGCAATAAAAGGAATTAAGTTTAGAAGAAATTATGGGAAATCTGCAGGTTTAAATGTTGGTTTTGAAGCAACGAAAGGTACTGTGGTTTTTACCATGGATGCCGATTTACAAGATAGCCCTGATGAATTACCGGAAATGTACAACATGATTGTAAATGATAAGTACGATTTGGTTTCGGGCTGGAAGAAAAAAAGATACGACCCACTTTCAAAAACTATTCCTACCAAATTATTTAATTGGGCAACCCGAAAAATGTCGGGAATTAACAATTTACACGATTTTAACTGTGGATTAAAAGCTTATCGAAAAGAGGTAATTAAAACCATTGAAGTATATGGTGAAATGCACCGCTACATTCCTGTATTAGCAAAATGGGCTGGGTTTTCAAAAATAACCGAAAAACCTGTTCAACATCAAGAACGAAAATATGGTGTAACTAAATTTGGTTTAGAGCGATTTATCAACGGTTTTTTAGATTTACTTTCTATTACTTTTATTGCACGATTTGGCAAAAGACCCATGCACTTGTTTGGAACATTGGGTACTCTTATGTTTTTTATTGGTTTTTTAAGTGCTTTCTATATTGGAATAATGAAATTGTATCGTTTAAATAAAGGTATTGACACCATTTTGGTAACAGACAATCCTTATTTCTATATTGCATTAACTAGTATGATTCTCGGCTCATTATTGTTTGTTTCGGGATTTTTGGGCGAATTGATTTCAAGAAATTCACCAACTAGGAACACTTATCATATTGAGAAAAAAATATAATTTACATCTCTAATGAACATTGTTATTATTGGTCCTGCTTACCCTTATCGAGGTGGAATTGCTTTGTTTAATGAGCGACTGGCAAAAGCATTTCAAGAAAACAATCATAAAGTTGAGATTGTTACTTTTAAACTTCAATACCCCTCCATATTCTTTCCTGGTAAAACTCAATTCTCTAATGATTTACCACCCTTAAATTTAAAAATAACACAACAAATAAATTCAATCAACCCATTCAATTGGATAAAAGTTGGATTAAGAATAAAAAAACAACAACCCGATTTAGTCATTTTTAGTTATTGGATGCCTTTTATGGCTCCTTGTTTTGGTACAATTGCATCCATCCTAAAAAACAACAAAAAATCAAAAACTATTGGTTTAATTCATAACATTATTCCTCACGAAAAACGATTTGGAGATAGTTTTTTAACTAATTTTTTCACCAAACGAACCGATGGATTTATTGTTTTGTCTGGAAATGTTGAAAAGGATTTAAAAACATTTACAAATAATCCTATTATAAAAACTCCACACCCTTTGTACGATAACTTTGGCGAACCAAAATCTAAATTAGAAGCCAAAAAATCACTTCAACTAAATCCGGATTTTAATTACATCTTGTTTTTCGGTATCATTAGAAAATACAAAGGGTTAGATATTTTATTGAACGCTTTTGCCGACCAACGATTAAAAAATAAAAAACTCAAATTACTTATTGCCGGGGAGTTTTATGAAGATGAAACCGAATACCTTAAAATTATTAACGATTCTAATTTACAAGGCAATGTAATCATCACCAAAACTTTTATTCCAAATAATGAAGTAGTAAACTATTTTTGTGCGGCAGATATTGTTGTCCAACCCTACCGACATGCTACACAAAGCGGTGTTACCCAAATTGCTTATCATTTCAACAAGCCGATGTTGGTTACTGATGTGGGTGGTTTAAAAGAAATGGTTCCACATCAAGTGGTCGGTTATGTTGTCGAACCAAAAACAGAAGCTGTGGCTGATGCAATTGATGACTTTTATACACATGGTAAAGAAGAATTTTTTATCAAAGGAATTCAGCAAGAAAAACTCAAGTATTCTTGGCAAATTATGGTGGATAAGATGCTTCAACTTTATCAGAAATTATAATCGGAACAATATTTGTTATTCGACTCAAGTTAATTATTAACTTTACAGCCTTATGATAAAAATAATTTTTACATCCATATTTTCAATTTTCACCCTGTTTTTGTTTAGTCAAAACCTCAACAAAATAGATGATAATGGTAAAAAACAAGGCGATTGGAAAAAATATTATGAAAATGGATTTGTTCGTTATCAGGGGCAATTTAAGGACGACAAACCCGTAGGAACATTTAACTACTATTACGAAACCGGAAAACCAAGCATTATTATGAATTATGATGGCGATGTTTCTAGAACTATCGCTTTTTATGAAGAAGGTAATCTAAAAGCCAAAGGAAACTACAAAAATCAACAAAAAGACAGTATTTGGAATTATTACAGTTTAGCAGGATATAGGGTTTCGGAAGAACTTTATGTGAATGGTAAAAAACAAGGGACAGTAAAAAACTTTTTTGAAGATGGTAAAATAGCTGAAGAAAAAGAATACACCAATGGCGTTGAAGAAGGTGAATGGAATCAATATTATGAAGATGGTAAAGTAAGAATGAAATCGACCTATAAAAATGGAGTTTTAGAAGGAAAAACTTACTATTACGACAGAGGTGGTAAAAAAATGATTGAAGGTAATTTTTTACACGATGTTCGACATGGTGCATGGATGTTTTTTGACGAAAAAGAAAACATCACCAAAAAAGAAATTTTTGTCAATGGAAAGTGTGAAAATTGTGAGGAAACCCTCATTAAAGAAGAAGACGAACTTAAAGAAAAACAGGATAATTTAGAGTTTGAAGACATGCTTCCGCCGAGGTAACAGTTCACAGTTGGCAGTTATCAGTTGGCAGTCAACAAGAAACCAGAAACTAGCAACCAGAAATAAAGTGAATAATAAAGAAAAAGTATTAGTAGCCATGAGTGGAGGAATAGATAGTTCCGTTGCTGCCATGCTGCTACATGACCAAGGATATGAAGTGATAGGAATAACCATGAAAACATGGGATTATTCCACATCAGGTGGTGCTAGAAAAACTACTGGTTGTTGTAGTTTAGACGATATTAATGATGCTCGTGCATTGGCTGTAAACATGGGGTTTCACCATATTATATTAGATATTAGAGCTGAATTTGGCGATTTTATCATCGATAATTTTGTGGAAGAATACCTTTCCGGAAGAACACCAAATCCATGCGTACTTTGCAACACCCACATTAAATGGGAAGCTTTATTAAAACGTGCCGATCAATTGGGTTGTAAATATATTGCAACAGGACATTATGCTCAAGTTAGGTTTGAAAACGGACGGCACATTATTTCCAAAGGTAAAGATGAGAGTAAAGATCAATCGTACGTTTTGTGGGGATTAACTCAAGAAAGTTTATCGAGAACCTTATTTCCTTTAGGAGAATTTGAAAAACACGAAATACGTAAAATGGCTTTTGACAGAGGTTATCAAGAATTGTCAAAAAAATCGGAAAGTTTTGAAATTTGTTTTGTGCCCGATAACGATTATCGAGGTTTTTTAAAACGGAAAGTAGAAGGTTTAGAAGAAAAAGTAAAAGGTGGAAATTTTGTTGATACTTCTGGAAATATTTTAGGAAAACACCAAGGTTATCCGTTTTATACTATCGGACAGCGAAAAGGATTAGAATTGGCTTTTGGCGACCCACGTTATGTGATTAAAATTGATGCCGCTAAAAATGAAGTAGTGTTGGGCTTAAAAGAAGACTTAAATTGCAAAGAGGTCTTGGTAAAAAAAACCAATCTTTCTAAATATGCTACAATAGAAGGTGAAATGGAAGTTCTTTCAAAAATCCGTTACAAAGACAAAGGCTCAAATAGCCAAATATCTATGCTACCTGACGGAAGGCTAAAAATTTTATTTTTCGAAAATGTACAAGGCGTTGCTCCCGGCCAATCTGCTGTATTTTATGAAGGAAACGATTTAGTAGGTGGTGGATTTATTGATGCAAGTGAAGTGTGAAGACCGAAGTCGAAAGAAACATCTACACATTTTCACATCTGCACATTTATTCTTAACTTTAATCCATGAAAAATAGTTTTGTTATCTTCTTTTTTATTTTTTCAATACTCTTTTTCTCTTGCAAAAAAGATGAAAAAACTGTTCCTATCAATTATGGATACAATTATGCAGGATTAACCGTTGGTAAATATGTAATTTACGATGTTGATTCTATTTTTTATAATGTTCCTTTTGGAATTGTAGATAATTACAAGTTTCAAATCAAAGAGGTAATTGATTCAAAATACATTGATGCACAAGGTAAAGAAGCATATAAAATTATTCGCTATAAAAAAGATACTGCCATTTCACCAGATTGGGTTCATCAAGTAGTTTGGAATGCAACTATGACCAATTCCAATTTTCAAAAAGTAGAAGACAATGTTCGGTTTGTCAAATTAATTTTTCCAATAAAAACCGGTAAAAAGTGGAATGGTAATTCCATGAATACTTTATCTTCATGGGAATATGAATACACTTCAACTCATCAACCAGAAACAATAGGTTCAACGGTGTTAGATTCGGTAAGAAAAATATGCCGCCAATATTGGTTTGGTTTACAAACGAACTGTTGATATCCAAAAAAAATTTAATAATATTTCAGGAGTTTTTGAAAACAGCGAAGGTGTAGATATTACTTACACCTTCAATTCTCAAGGGTTTTAAAATATAATGCCTTACTGTTTCACAACCTTCTCTGATTTAACCAAGTTATTTTGATTATCATAAAATTGTAAGATGTATAAGCCCGAATTTAATTGCTTGAAGTTGTTTAATAAATATGTGTTAAATTCCGACGACACATCAATTTTTTCAGAGGAAACACTACCCAATAAATTAATATACTTCACTGTAAACACTTGTTGGTTTTTTGAACTAATATCAACAAATAATTTTGTTTCTGCTGGGTTAGGATAAATAACAATATCAATATCAGCATTTTCAGAGGCTATGGCAATTATTTTAGAAAATTCGTAAGCCCCATTAAAATCAAACTGTTTTAACCGATAGTAAGCCAATTGTGGGGATGAAGAATTATCCATAAACTCATAACTATTTACCACATTTGAATTCCCATGTCCTTTAATTGTCCCTATGTCAATAAAATTTTTACCATTAGATGATTTCTGTACCAAAAAATAATCGTTATTCACCTCTGATGCTGTTGACCAATAAAGCTTAGTACTTTCTCCGACCCGTTGTCCATCAAAATACAGCAATTTTACAGGTAAAATACCTGATGCTGTCCAATTAGTAACAGAAAAATCACAATTTGCTGCTGCAAAACCATCAACCATTAACACGTAATTTTGACCAATTGTTAATCCTGTTGCAGTAACAGTGCCTGGATTAGTATTTCCTGCACTCATGCAGTTCGATACTGATGATAAGTTAGTGCAGCAACCCGAAGCGTTTCTAGTCACATTGAATACTTGAGCTTGGATACCATAACCACAATTGGTAACATTTGTAAAGTTAAATACTTCAGTAGTAGCAGAAGCTGTAAATTCATACCATGAGTTGTTTTCAATAGAGCCACAGAACAACCCTGAGGTATTTGCCGGAAAGTCAGGAGTAAAGGTACTTGTTGTAGAACTACTCCAACCACCCCCACCTTGAAATAATTGAGCAGGATTAGAGCAATAATCATTTGTAACATCATTTCCACAAGGATTTCCACAGGTTCTAGCAATAGTAAAAGCACCTGACAGTCCACCACCACTAAACCAGTCAGCGATGTAAATGTAGTATCTAACACCATTCGTTGGCGTAAACGTATAAGTTTCTGTATTTGTAAACACATCTACACAAGTAACATTTGTTTTGGCACCACAGCTTCCACTAACAATGGCCATTTCAAAATCGAAACTTGTATATTGCTGAGCCTGAATAGTGGTAGGTATGCCATCTCCCATAAATGTGTACCATGCTCCCTCTGGTCCCATAGTACATCCAGTACCATGAGCAACACTTGTTGCTCCAATTGTAGAACCTAGCAAAGTGCTTCCACATGATAATGTTGTAGCATCAGCACAAATATCATTATCTGTGCAAGTTCTAGAAACAGTAAAAAATCCTGTTTCTGTTGAAGTTGATAACCAATGAGAAATATAAACGTAATAAGTTACTCCTAATGTTGTTACAAAAGAAACACCCTCCCCTTCACCTGCCAAACCAGCATCCTGACAAGAAACATTTGTTAATGAGCCACAAGATCCAGAAGCAACCGCCATTTCAATATCGTAAATACCTCCAACGGGAGTAGCAAAAATTACATTATTATTACCATCTCCAACAAAAGTGTACCACGCACCATATTGACCCATAGTACAACCAGTACCGTGCACTTGACTTACAGAAGACACCGTATAACCTTGCATATCTAAAGTACCACAGGGTAAACTAATTGCATTTGCACAATCATCATTAGTTGCTGTTGGCGGAGTTTCATAAATACAAATATTTCCAGTCATACCTTGTCCATTAGTTCCACCATTTCGGTGTATCTGAACATAATAGGTAACCCCTATACTGGTTGCAACAGTTACTGTTGCAGTTGTACCATTCACATAGTTACAGCCCAACTCCGACCCACCACCACAAGCTGTAAACACCGCTAAATTAAATGCACGAGAACCATTAGCATTAATAGTAGTCGAAGTAGATGTTGCCACAAAACTATACCATCCATCATCTCGGTTAGTTACTCTACAAGATGCAGAAACCAAACCACCATCAGCATAAGCACCACTCAACGAAAAAGCAATACTCCTACATTCTGTTTCAACAGTAAGCATTTGCGCAGGACAACCATCAGTAGGGTTTTGTGAATAAACAAAACTAGTAAGAAAGGAAATTAAGAGTATCGTAAAAACTACCTTTTTCATAAATTTAAAATATTACTCAGGTTCAACATTTATTTCAGATGAAGGATTTATTGATTCTTCATCTACCTCCTGTTTATTTACATATATAATAGAAGTGGCTTCAGTCTCTTTATCGTTAACAACTCTTTTAATAGATACAGGAGCACCTCCATCGTTTATAGAAACAGGTACAACTCTACTCTTACCATCCTCCGTTTGAACACCCTCTATAGTTGCTGATTTTTGAGCGAACAAATTTGTTGTAAGAAAAGTTGAAACAATCAATACAGCATAAACAATAGAAAAATTGTAATTTTTTTTCATATTTATCTTTTATTAATAATTACACTTAATGTTTTAAAGTGGTTCAGAATAGACCTGTAGGGTGTTCACTTTACAAAAAACACAATACTTATATATTTTTAATCATACTTTATGACATACTAAGTTAAGGAAAAATACCTAAATATTTTAAGTATTTAACGAAAAAAAATTAAAAATGGTTGCTTCTTAACATTGAAATGTTATGATTACTCTCATAAAACAAGAGAGAAAATGTACAAAAAGTTTTTAACAATTTGTATTTTAATTGGATTTTTGCCCTTACAGAAATAACGAAATATTATTATTTACCGGTAGCATCAGCTTGTTTTTTGAGTAAGTAAACTAATGGTTTCATTATAGATATCATCCTCTTTGGATAACGATGAACAAATTCCTGATTTCCGTTTCACCATAATCAAGAATGACAGTGGAATAAATTACCTTCTTAATAATTTTGTAGAATATACATTATTTTGACCAACAACTGACAACATATAAATACCAGCACTCAAGTCTAAATTATTTATTTTAATGGTGTTTAATCCTTTTGTTACAAATTCATTTCGGTCAATAACTAGTCTTCCTCTATAATCATATAAATAAATTCTAGTTAACGCCATTTGAGTTACTTCAAAAGTGTTATTTGAACAATTAGAAGCAACAATATTATGGTAACTTGTTGTTCCATCAAAATCGACTTGTTTTAACCTGAAATAAACAATTTTGTTTTCTGCTTCAACGGATGTTTGATAGTTATTCGAAACATTAGAATTACCAGAGCCATTTATTTCAGCTACTTCAAAAAACACAAACCCATCGTAGCTTTTCTCCAATACAAAATAATCGTTGTTTATTTCTGTTTGGGTAGTCCACGTTACTTTTATTTCTTTGCCAGAACATTCGGCAGAAAAATGAGTTAATGTAACAGGCAATGGGCTGGTATTATCTACCAACACCCAGTTTTCGAAAAAATCAACCGGAGTAATTGCCGCACCACTTACCGTATTTGTGGCAACATTTACAGTTCCAAAAAGTTTGGTTGCCTCCCAATTGCTTGAACCAGTATTAAATCGTTGTGCTTGTAAATTTGCCTCAGTAATGGTATTTGTTCCTATCATTTCATTTGCAGCATCATCATAACCAAACGAAAGTGTTACCGATGGTTTTGTACCATAAGATAAAGCATTAATGTGCCAAAATCGATCAATTACTTCTAATGAACCATCGGTTGCTGGAATTACGGATGAATTCATGTTAGTAACAGCAGATGGCCAAGGGGTATTCATGTCTGCTGTTTCCCATGTCGACAAAAGAAAATTCCCAGCTCCTACGCCAGCAGTTGTTTTATTAATGGATAATGGGATCTTTACTCCCGTATTGGTCGTCCAAGGTATAGTATAAGTGCCTGTTGTTGCAGCAATGTTCCATTTAATTCGATCCGTTTCTGCTTCCGATTTTATGTTACCTCCTGTTCCGGCGACAGCCAAAGCATTAGTTGCAGAGTTATCAATAACCAAATAGGCAGCATTATCAATAACTAAATAACCATTATCGTTTATCACCATTCGTGCCTGTGAAAAAGCTAAAGTGGAAAATAAAATAAATGATATGATAGAAAATAATTTTTTCATCTGTAGATATTTATTGTTTTTGTAAGTCAGATGGAATACGCCATGTTATCTTCATCACTGTTTGTGTACTTCGGCACGTGGCTATTTCATTTATTTATTTTTTAGATTTTGGTCTAGCTAAATCAGGCATAGTTTTCGAAATGACAGCTTTTTTGGCAGTTACAATTCCTTCTATTTGTGAAGGGTCACCGAACTGAACATCTGTTCCATTCCACCATATTGCTTTACCGTTTGTTTCAGTATCATTATCATTGTGCATTACGCCATCCATGTTAACATCAAATTCTTTGCTTAAAATTTCAGCAGAAATTTGTGGATTTTCGTAACCTGCTTTTTCGGCAATAGCCATCCAACTAAACGATACGTTTGAAGTTCCGTTGCTATTCTCTTTTATCTTAAACCCTTCTTTACTTACCGAAACAATGTAAACACCTTTGGTTTCTCCCATTGGAGTTACGGTTACAATAATTGGTTTTTCAGCAGAAATTAAAGCGGCATATTTATCATCAAATTTTACTTCGGCTTCTCCATTTTTTAAATAAGATGTTCCTTTGGCATTTACATCTACGCTTAATGAGGTAGAAGCATAAGATGCCGTTCTTTCGTTGGATTCATCTCCATTTAATACCACATATAAATCGTTGGTTAAGGTTTTACCATCTACATAAGCACCATAACGTTTACCCGAAAAATTAGCTCCATACTCCAACCCTTTTACCCAACCACCCATTACACCACCATAAATACCTAAACCTATCGAATTGTCAAAATCTCCTAAAGGATTAGTTGGATTTGCCATTTTTCCTCCTGCTAAACCTGTAGTAAAAGCCGTTCCAAAACCATAAACTGAGTAATCAGTTCCATTATTTGCATAATAACCTAAAGCACCCCATCTAAAATTCCCATCATTACCTATTACACCTCCAGACCGTGTTGAAACACCACCTGTACCATAAACTCCAAACTTATATCCTCCAGCCTCAATAGAAGTTCCTTGAACACCATTTCCTCCACTTGCACCAAGATTAAATGAACTTCCATTTCCTACAGCAACACTGAAGGTACCTCTGACACCAGCACCAGCAATTGCAGTTCCATAATATTCACCCTGTACAGCAGCATAACCTGTGGCACCACCGGTTATTTGCCCATATACACCAGAACCATCTTGATCTGAATAACCATTTACAGCCCATGGAAATGCAGCATTAGAAACGCCGTTCATTAAATCACCTGGAAGAACTGTATTAAGCGTTCCTATAAAAAACTCTCCTAAATTACTTACCCTCATTCTCACCAAGTTGTTGGTTCTAAAATCAATATTTTGGTTGTCGGTAGTACCCATAAAATTAGTTCCTGCAGTTGTTGTATTACCACCATTAAGCCCAGCATTACCAATAGTTTGCCACGCATCTCCAGGGGTAGTTGTGGTTAAAAAACCTTGCCACCTTGCAGCAGCAATATCCCAATAATAATAACCAACACCAATACCGCCAGTTGGTGCAGCAGTGCTATATACCAACAAACCAGTTACAGCAGCACCAACAACAGGGGCGTAGGTAGTTACATTAGTTAGAGCAACACGAGGAATTAACAACCCTTTATTCGTAAAATCAACATCTAAACCTGCGCTGGCTGCAGGGGCAGCACCTGTAGCATTAATACCAATGTTTTGGGCTTGTAATTGCAAATTACAGAATGTGAATAGGAAAATTGCTGCAAAAAGAATAATTTTTTTCATCGTATTTATTTTTTTATTAAACATCAAAAAATGGTTCAGAAAAATGGTATTAAAATCATATTCTATGTTTTTAATCATATAAACTAAACCTAATCTACCAAATACCTATCAAATATAATAAAATATATTTCCATATTTAACGAAAAATGAAAAAAATAGTTATTTTTTAACTGAACTTTAGTGAATTAGACCTATAAAATCAATCTACTTACCGATAGAATCCGCTTGTTTTTGAGTCAGTAAGATAATGGTTTCATTATAAATTTCATCCATTACTTTAGGTGAAGTTGAATAAAATTTCAAACTCGTTTCAAAATGTTTCTTAGTTATCTTATTTTTTTTAAAGATTTCGTCAAACATGAAATTTATGTCAAATCGTTGTGACACGTTTTGATATTTATAGGCTGCTTGTGCCAACTCCATTTCGGCTAAAACCTCAGCCATTATCGGCTTAGATAAAATTGAACCGGATTCTTGTTCGGTGTTTGAACAGGAAAGTAGTAGAATTAAAAAAAGAGGAATAAGATAATTCATAAAATTAACAAATTGTAATAGCTTTTTCGTCCAACCTCTTCATTCCTTGCTTGATAAGAAAATCTGCATGATTAGCAAATAGATTTAGAAATGTTAAAAACAGATTCCTGATTTCCGTTACACTCCATCAGTAATGGCGATAATGGAGAATGCAGGACAGAATAGCTAAGCAGCAGTTTTTGGCTTTAATTCTCTTAATGTTTTAGCGGCGTTCAACATGTTTTCAATCATTCCTGAACCATAACTACCATCAATTAAATCTCTCACCTCATAAACAGCTGTACCTATCTGAGCTTTGTAAAAAAAGTGGTTTTGAGTTTTTATACCTGAATCAGGGATATCTTGTTTATAAATGATAGCATTTTCTTCTTCTTTTATAATTTCAGAGGAGAAAACTAAATCTTCTTTTAAATCCATTTTTAGCAATTCAATATCTCCTTCGCCAAACATAATTTCTATTCCAAAAGCCTGTCCAACTTGAATTTCTAAAGCACCTCTTTCTGACAAGTTTACTTCTGGCTCTCCATTTTCTTCAGCATTAGGTACCATTACCGACATTTGAAAACCCCAAGGGTTTAAGTCAAGTGCTTCATAACCTTTTAACTCAATTGGTGGTGCTTCAACAACTTCATCACCTCCACAAGAAAAAAGTATTAATAAGGTAAAAATAATGCCTAAGTATTTTATTGATTTCATGTTCTTAAAATTAAAGAACAAATATAAATTAAAAATTAGAAACAACGAAAAATTTTTTTTCTTGAAACCTAAACCTAACAGGTTTTAAAACCTGTTAGGTTTAGGTTTGATTATTCCACTTTAATTCTTATTCCTTCCGAATGCGAGGTAAATTCAGGAGCATACATACACTGAATGGTTGTAATTCCGTTTGAAAAATCTCCTTTCATATTTACTTTTAAAGGATATTCGAACACATAAGTTCCTTTTGGTAAATAATCAAAAAAGAAGTTGGTTGAAGCATCTTTGGTAGTTTCAAAATAACCCAATCCGCCTTGATAACGATAACCTGAAAAAACATTGATGGGTTCAAATCCTGCTGCACGCATATCTTTCATGTGAACATATTCCATGTTTCTATCCACCCTCAATTCAATTCTAACTTTTAATTTATCTCCAGGTTTTAATTTTGTTTTATCAGTAATTGGTTTAATAACTGGTCCTGAAGCTGAATTTTCTTGTAAAAATACTTTCTTCACAATTTTTAAGGGTGTTTCGTGTGGGGTAATTTTATCCAGTTGCTCAAAATACTGCCAATACATAGCTCCCCAAGAAACTCCTTCATCTTTTTTAGTGATTTTAATTACTCCCATTTCGGGTAAAATCTCTTTTTTATTCCACGATGTTTTAAAGTAACCTGTGCCTGCTTCTACTTTTATATTCTCCATTTTCTTTGGGTCAATGATGGTATTTCCAACTTGAATTTCAATGTTATTTTCAGTTACCAACCAATCCGAACCTTTCATGAGTAATGCATAACAAGCATCGGTTGTGGCTTTGGTTGTCCTCCAATCTTGTGTCTGTTTTTGTTTAAGTAACCAAACTTTCATGTCTTCAACACTTTTTTGGTCGTTGGTAATTTCATCAAATGCTTCAATTAACAATGCCTGAGTTTCAATAGGTGCTTGATACCAATAATAACCGCCTGTATTTTCTTTCCAATACATGCCTAATTCTTCATGATTAATAGCATTTTCTTTTAATGAAGCTACAATTTTTGTTGCTGTTGAAATTTCTTTATTTCTAAATAATGCCACAGCAATCATGCCTTGCATGTATCTACCATTTAATAACCAGTATTTTTTGGCTTGATTCAAATAATATTGATAGGCTTCCTTGTTTCTTGAACTTATTTCTGAATCATTGATAAAATAACTACGAGCATATAAATACATGATTTGTTCATAGCCAATATTATTTTTTTCTAAATCGATTTTATATTTTTTTAAATAATCGTAATCATCTTTAATTCTGTTATCAAGGTACTGAACCGCCGCCAGAGTCATGTTCCACGATTTGGTATCACCTTTGATATTGGTAACTCCCATGTGTTTTAACCTACCCATTCCTGTAACAATGTGTAGTGTAATGTATCGACTTTCCGGCATCCCTTTAAACCAAGTCCAACCACCATTTGCTACTTGTAACTCTTGTAATTTTTTTAGTGCACGTTGTTGTTCGTTTGCCATTTTGTTTAAATCGAACAACAATCCCACACGTTTTTTACGTTCACTTTCGTTTTGAGCATTTAACACCCATGGAGTTTCTTCCAAAATAGCCGCTTTTAGTTCTTGGTTTTTTTCTAAATTGGATAAAAACGATTCTGGCGAAGTGCTTTTCCAACTTTCAAATACATTCTTGATTTTAGGATTTGAATTGGCAATGTGAGAAGCTATTGAATTAGCATAAAACCGACTAAACGTTTGTTCGGCACATTCGTAGGGATATTCAATTAAATAAGGTAATGCTTGTATTGCATACCAAGCAGGATTTGAAGTAAATTCGAGTGTTAATTTTTCGCTTTTTAACGTAGTCGATTTGTTATTTATTAGTTTCTCAAACGTAAATGTTTTGGTTTGATTTCCTCGAATTGGGAGTGGAAGACTTTCTGTTACTAACATTCTATTCGTTAATACAGGCAGCACTTTTTCCTCCCCATCAGAGAAATTACCTGATTTTGCCACCACTTTGTAAGTAATTGCAGAATAACCTTCGGGAATTGCAATTTGCCATTCCACCATCGTACTTTTTGCTTTTTCTACTTTAAAAGCATTTTCGTCGTTACTTTTTAAAATAGATGTAGTAATCTCTTTCATGGTTAGCGCATCGTAGAAAAAGATTTTTGCCACTCCGTTTTCGATATTTTTATCAGAAAGATTTACAATTTTGGTAGAGAAGGTCATTTTGTCACTTTCTCTAAAAAATCGTGGAGCATTGGGGTAAACCATCAATTCTTTTTGAGTAATTACTTCTTCAATGATTGTTCCCGATTTTAAATCTTTGGTGTGAGCCAAGCCCATAAATTTCCATTTGGTTAACGACTCAGGAATGGTAAAGCTGATAAGAATTTCTCCCGCCTCGTTGGTAGTTAAATGGGGATAAAAGAAGGCAGTTTCGCTAAAATTACTTCGGGCTTTTACCTCCTGCATATTATTTTCTCGATTATCTTGTTCTTTTCCTTCACCCTTTTTTTCGTCCATTTTGCTATTCTTATCCTTATTTCCGGCTACTTTTGATTGTTCTTGTCTAGCGGTGGAACCGGTTGCTGTGGTGGCATCCATTGCAACCATCGAAGCAGCCATCTCAGCTTCTGCAACTTCTTCAAAATAATCGCCATCACTTAAAACACCTCCTGATACTCTACTTCCTCTATAATTATAATAATCATAGTTTCTATTAAAATAATAACCAAACCAATTCAACTGGTCGTATTGTTGGTATGGAAGACTAATATATTTATTCCAATCTGAAGGAATCATACTCGACGAGATTGTGGCAAAAGAATTATTTCCTTGCCAATACATGGTGGAGTAATTATATTTTAAAATATCTAACGAAAAATAGTTGGAACGAAAGGCATCTAAAGAGGCATCGTACATTGTTGCTAATAGTTCAGCAGCAGCTTTTTCACCATTTTTATCAGTTATTTTAATTTTCCATTCTTCTTGTTGTCCGGGTAACAATTTGTTTCTAAACGTTTCAAATTTTACATCCAGCATTTTGTTGGTGTAAGGCACGTAAACCACATCAGAAAAATTAAAACTTCGTCCGTGTTTTACCAATGAAAAATGTACCACAAAATTACCCCGATGTTCTTCGGTAATTGGAATCTCTATTTTTTGTTGACTTCCGTTTAACTGAATCCAATTTCTGGAAACTATTTTTCCTTTGTGCTCAATTTCGTACAAAACATTAACATTTTTTGCAGCAGAAGCCACCAAAAAAAAGGCTTTTTCACCAACTTCCACTTGATTTTTTAGTTTGGTGAAAAAACTAATTTCATTGGTTGGGCAATTTTTTTCCGTATCTCCAAATAAGGTAAAATATTTAATTTCTTTAACTTCATTTCCAAACACATCAATACTGGTAGCTTCCAGAACATAATATCCTGAGGTACATTCAGGCAACTTACCAAACCGAACTGTTTTTTGATTTTGAGTATTAAAGTTGATATCAAAAACCTTAGTCGCTTTTTCCCATTTATATTTGTTATTTTCGTCTTGGTATTCATCCAATGGGAAATCGTTTTGATAGGCTTCTTTACTCATTAAATATTTGTCGGGTTTACTCCAAAGTTTTGTTCTAAAAATTTTATTAGGATTTTTTAGTTGCCAAACTTTAATGTTTCCTTTAGCAAACTCAACCTCTCCATTCAAATTAGTTGTAGATATATAAAAACTATCGGTAGCATTTTTATTGATTAATTCAGGCATATTAATATTGATGAGCAATGCTTTATTGCTTACATAAACATACGTTGATGTACTTTGTGTTTCTCCATTAATATCTACCACATCGGCATAAATGGTGTAGGAAAAAGTTGGCTCAAATTTATAACTCACCGACTCGTCCGGTATGGCTTTAAATTCAATTTCAAAAGTTCCATCGTCTTTGGTTGTGGTGGTTCCATTGGTAATTTCCATTTGAGCTGATTGTGGCTGGTAGCCCCAACGATAATAACACCAGTAAGGAAAACTTGCATTACGAACCACACGATAATTTACATCAGCACCGTCTAAAGCAGCTCCTGAATAAGTCGTTGCAACTCCAGTTGCTTTAATGTTTTGATTGAGTTTATAACTGCCTTTTATAGGTTTAAATTCTGTTTCAAAAGTTGGGCGCTTGTATTCCTCTACCGAAAAATAAAGAACTCCATTGGTGCTTGTTATATGCATCTGACCATTTAATCCTCCAACAGGAGCAACAAAAGAACCACTAAAAGTACCATATTCATTGGTAGTTAATTTTAAATCACTGACTTTTTGATAATTGGCATCATTAAATGTAACAGTTGCGTTATAATTTGTTTTGATCGTGTTTTTATCACCATCGGTATCAATCACCAGCCCTTTAAAATAGATGGTTTGCCCAGGTCGGTAAATGGCTCTATCGGTAAAAAATAGTGTTCGGACTTGGGTACGTTTTGGTTCTTGGTAATTTCGGTATTGATAATACGAATCATCTGTATTTAGCCTATCTTTCTGATATTTTAAATCGACAAAATAATTCCGGTAATCGTTACCCGGTTCAATAATAAAATAACCATTAGAATCGGTTGTTTTTGTGGTGAGTTTTTTCTGTTCATACTTTCTGGTGATATAATTGTATTTGTCGTAAAAAATATCGGCAACAACGTCTTTCATTGGAGAACCATTTTCTCTGTCAGCCACAAAAAATTCAATGCTTTGGTTTTCTGTTCTTCTGGTGGTATAACCCATATTGGAAAACCAAAATGGAGTATAAGTAACTGCCTCTTTAAGGCTTTCAAAATTTTTACTAGAAGAAACCAATAACACATAAAACCCAATCGGCTGGGCAGGTACTTTTATTTCTGAAGAATGATTTTGATAATCCCCATCATTTTCCAATCCAATTTCCCATTCAGAAATTACTTTTTGCCCCGATAGCCATTGGGGCAACTTGGTTAAAACTTCGTTACTCTGGTTTTTATAATAATCCTTATAATTGTCATAATCAACTTTAAGAAGACGAGCATAAACTTTTGACACATTTTTATAGGATAATAATGCTAATACCGGTTTGTTTGGTGTATTTACTTTTTCGGTAGTTACTTGTATTGATTTTGTCTGGATTTGATTGATTAAATAAGCACATTTTTTTGCTCCAAAACTATTTGGAAATAAGTCTATTGCATTTACACAAATGTCATAAGCTTTTTTAATTTCTAGTTTATTTCCAATAGTTGAATTGGCATTGTAGGTAGCTCCTTTTTGATAATGAATTTGTGCTATTTCGTAAGCCACATTGGTAGAAGATTCATGTTTGATAAACTTTTGCTGTAACTGAATTAAGCTTTCATAATACAATGAATCGGCATCAGTTAAAACTGAATTATTTTTTACAAAACTCAATCGTAACAACTCCACCTCAACTAAAGCATCTGCATTATTATCGTTTAAATGAGTTTTGGTTAAGCCTTGTAGTGTTTTTAGTGCATAATATTTTAGCGATAATGAATCTTTATTTTCAATGCTTAATTCGGTAAATTGTTCTGCCGAAGCAAAATACTTTTCGTTTTTCAACACAAACGCATAAACAGGTTTGGTAAGACTAGGTTCTTCGTTCATAAAAAAACTTAATGCCCGATGCGATAAAAAATCGTACAAAAACGGACGATATTTTTCTGAACTGTCTTTTTTAATGATGACATCTTCAAAGGTATCAATCGGTGTTCTTTTTAACTCATCAATAGCTACAATCGACAATAAATAATGGTGAATGGTAACTTCAATAATTTTTGACAAATCCCAAGTCTCAATATCATTTTGTACAAAATCTACCGTTGTTGTACGGTTGTAAAATTTCCATCGGTTGTTTTGATAATATTGCCAATAGAGTTCGGCAATAACAGAGTGCAACATAGGTTTTAGTGGGTAGGTAGCTTTTTCTGACTCTGTTTCTAATTCATTTAACGTTAATTTAAACCCGTTTTCTTCGATATACGATTGAAACTTGGCTTTAACAATTAATGCTTTTAAAATTTGTTGATGATTATTTTGAGTTCTTGATTTAGCTAAAATCTTCTCTACTTCTTCTAAAGCGGATTTTGAAAGTCCATTTTGCTCTAATGAATCTACCTTTTTCCAATCCTCTAAAAAAGCACTTCCTTTTGCGTAAACCAATAAGGTTTGTTGTTTGGGATTAAAAAAATTTCCTTTTGCATAAGAAAATAATTGAACAGAGCTCACAATAAACAAAATGCTTATTGAAATAATGATGAAGATTTTTTTTGTTTTCATGATGAATTTGTTTTTTAAATAAAATCTACAAGAGATGATTTACTAAGATTAAAATTAACTTTTTTATGTAGATGTTTTTATGATTTATATTCCATAAAAAAAAGCACCATCCCGAGTACTCGGGATGGTGCTTTTTAAAATTCTATATAAATTTATTATTTTAAAGTAAACTTAATTGGTAGATTATATGATACAGAAACAGATTTACCTCGTTGTTTTCCTGGAGACCACGCTGGCATAGCCTTTACCACTCGTATTGCTTCGTCATCCAACATTTTATTTACTCCACGTAAAATTTTCACATCTCTAATTTTACCATCTTTACCAACAACAAAATTCACAAA
The DNA here is from genome assembly GCA_016183805.1 of Bacteroidota bacterium. Lineage (GTDB taxonomy): Bacteria > Bacteroidota > Bacteroidia > Flavobacteriales_E > Vicingaceae > Vicingus. The sequence goes on along the minus strand of JACPDX010000022.1, from coordinate 40,212 downwards.
AACTGTACCTTGAATACCATTTTCTTTAGCTACTTGAGGATATTTCATTTCTTTTTGAAGATACTTAAATAATGCTTCTTGTCCTCCACCAGGGAATTCCGGCATACTTTCAACAATGGTAAAAATTTCTTCTTCCACTACTTCTTCTTTAATGGCAAACTCTTCCACAACCATTTTTGCATCAGCCTCAGTATCAATCATTTCAACATCCGCAACCTCAACTTCATCTTCAACAACCTGAATAATTTCGGGAGCAGCAGGTGGTGGTGGCGGAGGTGGTGGTGGTGTGTTTTGTTGGGTAATCGGAATAATTTCTTCTTCCACTTGTTCTACAACCAATTGACCTAGCTCACTTGCTGAAACATCATAAAATTTCATGTTTACCACGCTATACACAATAAACATTGAAACTAAAAGTCCTGCTGACATGAAAACGCCTCTTAATTTTTCTAAGTCGGCTTTTGGGTTTTTCTTTGGATCCATAATAATTAATTTTCAGTTTCTAAAATTAGTGTTTTTTTTTATTTGCGAATAATTTTTATTGATTCATCTTTTAAACGGTAGTATTTTAATAACAAACGGATATAAAACTACCCCCAGTATTGCACCAACCGCATTAGCAAAAAAGTCGAACCAATTTCCGCTTCTGTTAATAAAGATGTATTCTTGAAGCATTTCCATAAAACCACCGTAAAAAATTCCAAAACAAACTATTATAATTTTAACATTTATAGGTTTTTTAGAACCCGGTATATATCCAAAACAAATGATAATGGATAATATTAAATAAATCCCTAAATGCACTAACTTATCAAAATTGATAAAAGGCACATTAGGAATTTTATTCCCTGGATAACCACTCAATACTGTTATGGTAATTAGCCACAATAGAGCAGTCCATCTATTTTTATCAATTTTTTTTATCCTATCAAAGCTTTGTATTGGTCTGCCGACAACAATCCATTAACTTCTGAAGCGTTGGAAGCTTTTACTTTAATCATCCAACCTTTACCATAAGGATCGGTATTTACCACTTCAGGATTTTTTTCTAAACCCTTATTAAATTCAATAACTTCACCTGATATCGGCATAAATAAATCAGAAACTGTTTTTACAGCCTCCACAGTTCCAAAAGTGGCTTCTTTTGCTAAAGAGTCGCCTTCTGTTTCTACTTCTACATAAACAATATCACCTAATTCGCCTTGAGCAAAATCTGTAATTCCTACTATTGCAACATCGCCTTCAATTTTAACCCATTCGTGGTCTTTTGTGTACTTTAATTCTGATGGAATATTCATTTTCTTTTTGTTATGATTTTTATAATTGATAACTGCGTATAAAAGTATTTATATTTTAGAATTTATCAAGTACATCATTTGACAAATTATTAACCATTATTGAGATAAAACAAATCTTAAACTAAATCCTGCATTTGTGTTAGTGGTTGGGAATGTTGTAGAAATCAAAGGATTTGTTGCTATGTAATCATAAAATAACCTAAAATTAAGTTTTTGGCTGATTTTATAATCAGCAGTAAATTTTACAGAAAAGATACTTTGACCACTAGTCAATTGATTTACTCCTTCTACAATTTTTCTGATAATCGTATTATTATTCCTTAACGAAAAATCTATCCTTGTATCAATATCACTTTGAATTCTACGCTTAATAAACGGGACACGAACCTGCCTAAAAGTATAACCGGAGCCAATGCTATACTCATTACCTTTTACTTCTGTAATTTGATTGTTAGCCATACTTAACGAAGCATTCCTGTCTTTTTTATATTCAAATTTTATCAATATATTGTTTTCTAATGTTACATCAATACCTAAAAGTGGTCCAAATTGTTCGGAAATAGATACCGAAGAAATTTGATATGCCGATATAAAATTGTTTTCGACATTTCGTTCTGCTCCATCCGGAATATAAAATAAGTTGGTAGTAAATGAACTTACATTAAATGTAGAACGATAGGAGTGGTTTAAACTAATTTTTTTAAATGCTCGGTTAAGAATTGGAATTTTTTCTAAACCATCATAAGTAATTCTCCAATTTGGAATGGGAATGTATTTATCGAAACTTTGTAATGAAATGCTATTGGGATCTGTACCACCATACGCCGATAAAAATGTCGGTATTAATACATCTTGGGCAGTTCCACTGTAACCATCGCTATAATTACCTATAAGCCCATTAGAATGAGGATTATCAGCACCTTTTCGTTGTGAAATAATTTCTCTGTTTTTCAAAAAATTATCAAAAACCGATGAATTCCAGCTACCCTCTTCATCTCCACTAAAAGCAGTAAAAATGGATAGGTACGACATGCTAAAATTACCTGTTTCAATTGCCCTAGGAAATTCATACTTTCCTCCGTCTAATGTGTCGTTCCAAAAAAATTGCTGAGCCATGTTGGTAGCATAATTGCGGTTCATGGTTAATTGAATACGTAAATTTTTAAGCGGGTTAACGGTTGCCCGTAAATTGTATTCTTCTTTGTAGGTTGTATTGTAAGTATATAACAAAGAAGCATTTGGTACTAACCAATCATTTTCGTAGGCTCTTACCGCAAAATTTTCTTCCTGAATACCTGAAACAAAATTAAAACCCGGTGCTGAGAAATTTGGGTTAAATCCTAAAATAGCTGTTTCCTGATAATATCCGGGCAACAATGTACCTCTGTTTCGGGTATAGGTTCCCGAAATATTTTTTGGGCTCATCAACAATAACACCACATGATCCATAGGTTTAAATGGCAATACTTTTCTCCAAAGTTCTACTCTCGATGTGTCTGAATCTTTAAATTTTTTCTGATCAAATTGAATCGTTGCCGGAGGTGTTCCTGCTGCCCAACCTTTCAACTTGGCATTTTCCGCCTGAGTTTTTGTTCTATCCGGTTTTTTTCTATCTAACGTTCTTCTTTGCTGACGTTCGGTTGAGCGTTTTTCCACATCTTTTAAATATTTAAACTGACTATAAAATTTACCCATATTTAATTGGGCATTAAAAGTTATGGTATTCGAGTTTTGAATAGTATGACCTAAAGTATCTGCGCCAATTGGGGCTCGTTGCCAATCGTAATCTCCTGCGTAAGTAGATGTTAGTGTAATAAAGTCTAAATATGGTATTTTGGTAATGGGTACCTCATAATTAAAATTAAATGAATGATGATAATTGGTATTTATTCCAAATTCTCTAAAACTTTCATAAACGGTATCTTTCCATTGCTGATATTCTTCTTTGTAATCTTGATTTACACGACCTTGAGCCGTTAAAGGTTCATTAATGGATGCTTTATTGTTGGCATTAAAATTAAATGTAAGGGCTTTAGTTAAATCAAATTTGAGGGCATAAATTCTGTTCCAATAAAAATATTTTTGATAATAAGTAGGCATTTCAAAATCGAAACCTGTATTGTTTCTTGCCCTTCTTTCCGAATACATTCTATCTAAATCGGTTTGAAAAGTAAGTTGTTTCGGTGCTAAATAGAAGTTGAAATCCTTTATAAAAGCAAATGCTTTCTTTTTGGCAATTTTAGTACTACTAAAAGGGGTATAGTTTTTTGGGTTATTACTAAAACCATAGGCAAACCCTCCTTTATAATTCTTTTTGGTGTCAAATTGGGTATCGGCATTTCTCATGTACGATTTTGAATATCCAAAATTGAACGATAAATTAGAAATATCATAAAAATGAGCTTTTGTTTGACCTTTTGGTCTCAATTTTCGCACATTAGTAAAGTTTATGCTTTTACGTTTCAGGTACTCTTCTGTTCTAAATCCTACAGAATCTCTGTATTCTTGCGAAAAATCATCGTTATCCAACAATTCGTTCAACAAAATATCAGGGTCAAGAGGGTTGTATTTTGGAGTAACCTTACCTTCTGACTGGCTAAAATACATGGGCAAACTAATTCCTATTTTTTCAGGTATAAACTTTCCTAACTCCACTCCTGTCGAAAGATCATAACTTTTTTTGGTGACAATTTGACGTTCATTTAATTTTTGTTGAACACTTCCAAAACCAGGTGTAGAATAATTTCCAGCTAATGTAAAATTACCTAAATCTGCAATTTGAGCAGTCATTCGAGCTTGAGCAGCCCAACCGCCTTCGTTATCAAAGTCTGACATACGAAGTTCGTTTACCCAAATTTCGGCACATTTATCTAAGCCATCGTCATCCGGACGGAGTGCTGATTGTTTTCTGTTTCTCACACCAATCATAAACACTCTTACTTCTGCCAAATTCGGATTTCCTTTCACTTTAATTTTATTTGTACCGTCATCTTCTTCATAAGCTTTTAAAATGTTTATTCCTGATTGTGGGTCAGACATTAGTTGATTTCTTTTAAGCTTCAAATCTGTAAGTTTTGAAAAAACCAAATCTATGTTATTTGATTCCGGCCAAACGAGGTATTGATCACTTTCAATATCTTTATTATAAAAACCGGGTGCAGTAACTTTTAAAGGTACTTCATATTCATAATAGTTGTTATTGAAATCTGTCCCCATTCGAATAAATACTGTTAAATCGTTATCTTTTAAAGGACTATTGGTATTACTTTGTTCGGCATGAATAAACATTTTTAGTTTTTTGTATCTACGAATATCAATATCCATTATTTTAAATCCGGCCCTGGCGTCACCATCTTTTAAATTACAAACATTTAACGATAATGCTTGCTCGTTTAATTGATTTAATCCTGTATTATTACTTGTCGGGTTAGGATTAATTTCACGTAAGATTCCGGGAGGAATAACATAATTTACAGGTGTTTTGCTACTATTTTCTTCAATATTAACAGCCGAAATGATAAACGATGTAGAATTATCATCCGTACCAATATAATCTCCTAAACTTAATAAACTACCATCGTATTTTCTCCATTCACCTCTAACCAATTCTAACTGGGCAAAACGCAAGATTACTTTCTCGCTAAATCCTTTCATAAACATTCTCATAAATCGTATCGATTTAAAATCTTGAATATTACCCACCACTTTTTCGGGTTCGCGAATAGGAATTTTAAACTGATACCAACGTATATTTCTAGTATTACCATTTGGTGTTCTTACTGAAGTTTCTAAAACACTGGTAATGTAATTATTACCAACATTACTTGGATTAACTTGTGAAGGGCTTAAGTTTACAACATATTGAAAATAACTCTCCTTAAAATCAAGGTTGTTATTTAAATTGATGTCTTCTACATTTGGGCGTGTTGTTGCAGATGTGGAATATGCTTCAGTATATTGTTCAGAAGTTGGTGAGTTTCCCTCCGGACCATTATATTTTTTGTATCGTGTTAAAATATCTGTCGCTGCACCATCATAATCCGAACCACGATAATGATGATAATTATCGGCTGCAGGATCAGCACCAAAATTACTTCCAAAAATAGCGGCTTCATCAGCATCATTTAATCCATCATAACCTATATCCTGAAATGGTCGTGTAGAAGGTGTATTGTCAAATGCATTTACTAGAGCCTGAACTTTAGGTACCCTACCCCAAATGGTGGTATCTACTAAATTTATATTTGTTCCTGTGCCATAATCAATTGCAGAAATTGGTAATCCATTTTCAAAACTTTTACGAGAATCTTTTAAAATATCTTCTGAAATATTACCTAAATTAAAATACAATTGACCTCCACCATGCAAAGGATTTCCATCTTCATCATTAAAGGGATCCATTACCCAAAACTGAATAAATTCGACATTGGAAGACTCAAAATCGGTCGTTTCAATTCTTCTCATGATACCCCCCCAACGAGATGTAGGATTAATTAGGGTGCCGTCTGGTGCAATACCTGCACCAAGAGAGGTTCCATCATCAAAATTATAAGGGCCTCTTTCTGTTGGGTAATAGGCCAAATCTAAAATTGGCATATTAGTAACTACCCCATTGGTTAAGCTTTTGTTAGGAAAAACTTCGGTTTGCAACACTTCACGCATGTAGTGGTTAGATTGCATATTAGGATTGGAGGAGATATGACCAGGAGTTCTAGTGTCGTTTCTCCAAAACAGTGGATCAATAACATACCAAGCCAACTTTGCCCTGTTGAAACCATAAGCTAAAGTGTTTGAAGTCGGTCCATCGCCTTCAGGAAATAAATCGGGTTGCCCCTGTGGTGTACTGGCCAAATTCCACATAGTAAAAGTGGATAAATCGATAGTGGATTGGCTGCCTTCAAAATCGTCTAAATATGCTGTTCCTGCTTTACTAATTGCTGATGGGTTCCCCGGTAGAAGATGTGCAAATTCACCTTCAACAGTTAACGTAGATTTTTCTTTAGTGCTATACAGCGGCAACTTATCGGCCCATCGAGTTAAAAAAGGGGCATCGGTAGAATAGGTAATATCAAAGCCGTAAATGGTGTTATTAATGGGTTCATCGCCAAGGTTAATTTTTGGAGTTAAAGGTCGCTCCGACAAATTGATTATTGTACCACCAATATTAAACTTATCGCTGATTTTATAATCCAGCCTGGTTCCCATCATTGTTTTTGTTTGGATGTTAAACAATGACTGACTTTCTAATGATATTTTAATTGGTGTTCCTGATTGCAAAATACCATCATTTATAATTTTAACCCTACCCAAGTTGTAATCAACCGTATAATCAACATTTTCGGTCAAAGCAGCTCCACCAGCAGTTACTTTAACCGAGCCTTGTGGCACGTTCAATGCATTTAAGGAAATATCCGCACTCGATGATGATGAGTATTTTCCTTTTAAGGTAAATCTATTTTTGGTAACATCTTGTTTTGCCAAAGTTTGAGTGGTGGTATATAAAGAATCGAAAGCATATTTATTTGCTGTTGCAGGGTTTGTAAATTTTGTTCTCAAGTGAGAACCAAAAGGTTCTAAGACAGGAAAATAAACCCTTCCGTTATTGGCATTTATGGTAACTCCATTAATAAAATCGAAAACTCCGTCGGGGCTGGCTTGATTTTGATTGTTCACTCTATCTAAATTCATTAAACCAATAATGGGTTGATTACTAAGGTTGTCTTCAGGAATAAAAGGAATTTGAACTCCGGTTGCAGGGTCTAAATAATCAATATTAAAAAAGAAATCAGTTGGAGAAATGTTGTATGCTCCCAATGCGTAAACATTTTTCATCATTAAATCCCATGTGGGTAAATCTGTATTTAATATCGAAGCCTTTAATAATTTCACATAAAGTGCATCTTGACCGGCAATACCATCTGTTGAAAATTCACCAACCTGATAAACTTGACCATCTAACGTATATTGGAAAGCGACACACAAAACTTGATCGGGTTGAAGAGTAGAATTTAAAGAGATATAACCCAGTTGTGGGTTTAAGGTATATTCCGATGGATTTAACAATCGGGCATTTTCGTATTTCTCAAAATCAACACCGTTTTCAAAACCAATAGCTTCCAAACTTTGGCTTGAAGTAACAAAACTTCTGATTGCTTGTGAAGCGGGATAAAGACTATCAATGTTTTCATATAAATTATTTGCACCATTTAATGGGAATGTTGCATTAAACGCAGGATTAAGATCTGTTACTAAAGCATCGTTATAAATATTATTGGAAGTTGCTTCACCCAAATCCATAAAACCGATAATATTTTTGGTATTTTCTATTGCATTGTTAATGTTAGAAGTCCAAACTTCGACTTTAATAATATTTGCTCTAGAATTGATGACAGGTGGTGATGACAAAAAAGTCTCATAATTATCTCTAAAATAGTGCGACAAAAAGTAGTGTTTGTTATCCTCATAATCTGATGCAGGTTTTTCATAAACTTGAATTTGTGCTCCTCCTTGCACATTGATTTCTTTCTTTTCACCACGTTCTTGCGATAAAACACTCGTTACATATAAACGACCAAATTTTAATTCGGTTTTAACTCCAAACAATGTTTGACTCCCCGTAATTAGAGATCCTTTTAGTGGTAAAGAAACATTCCCCGCTTCAATTTTTTGAATGATTTCATCTTCATAGCCCGTATATTCAATTTTCATTTGGTTTTCGAAATCAAACGTAGCTTCTGTATTATAATTTAAGGAAAGTTTTAACTTGTATTTCCGCCAAACAATCTGTCGAAAGTTTTACTTTTAATGGTTAATGTTGGTCTAAATCCTTTGGTTTGATTAATATCATCGGCAGCAGCTTTTTCTTTCCAGTATTTTTGTAATGATTTTTTTGAATCATAATTGATATATTCTTCAAAATCCATGTAGGTTGGATATTTAATGCTTTTACCACCAACTTTTTCATAATAGTTGTAATTTTCGGTATCGGGGTCGTATTCAAAACCCTTTTCCACATTTGACGGGTTATCCAAATACAAGCCTCCGGAATTTTTTTCATCCGGATTTCCAATACCATCTTTAAATGGAAAGGGTAAATCTATTTCAGGACTATCTATAGGATTTTCGAGTTCAAAAGCTAAAATATTATTGTGTGGAAGTGCTTTTGAAGCAACAGGATTTATGGTGTAGTTAACAAGGGTTATCAATACTGATAGTCCTAAAACGAAGCCGATGTTTTGATATGTTTTTTTTCCTTTAATCAAAATAACACTTAGCTAATTAAAGGCTTTTTAATGTTCTTTTTATCAGTTCTTCAACTGTTAAATTTGAATTTTCAGTCATAATTTTATTCAATGCTTTATCGGCTGGCAATTTAGAAAATCCCAGCATAACAAGTGCACTTAACGCTTCTTCTTTAATTGTATTGTTTGAAAATGAAGAAATAATTTCTGTACCATCCGACTTACCAACCTTATCACGTAAATCAATAATAATTCGTTCTGCAGTTTTCAAACCAATGCCTTTTACACTTTTCAACACATTTACATTTCCGGAAATAATGGCTATTTTAGTTTCTTCGGGCGATAAAGAAGATAAAATCATCATAGCTGTACTTGACCCTACTCCTGATACTGTTATTAATTGTCGAAATAACTCCCGTTCACTTTTTTCTTTAAATCCATAAAGTAAATGTGCATCCTCACGAACAACAAAATGAGTATAAAGCAAACAACTTTCTTCGTTTCCGATTTTTGAAAATGTGTTTAACGAAATATTTAACTGATAACCCACCCCGTTGCAATCAATAACAACGTAAGTTGGTGTTTTTTCAATTAGTTTACCTTTTATTTGTGCAATCATGTTTTAAAGTTGAAAGTTTGTCCCAACCCTCCCAAAGGGAGGGAGTCCCCCTCTTTAGGAGGGGTTAGGGGAGGATATTTATTTTCTTGTTTGAACATCTGCCACTGCAATAGTAACCATATTTACAATTTCCCGAACTGAACTTCCAAGTTGTAATATATGAACGGGTTTTTTCATCCCCATTAAAATAGGTCCAATGGTTTCAAAACCGGCCATTTCTTGCAACAACTTGTAGGCAATGTTTCCTGACGATAAATTAGGAAAAATCAAAGTATTTGTATGTCTTCGTGCTAATTCCGAAAATGGGAAAATCTCATCTCTCAGTTCTTTGTTTAAAGCAAAATTTGCTTGGATATCGCCATCTACAATAATTTCGGGATGTTTTTCATGCAAAATTTTGGCGGCTGTTCTCATTTTAATGGCATCTTCTTCTTCAGATGAACCAAAATTTGAGTAGGACAACAATGCTATTCGTGGGGTAATTTTGAACCGCTGAATAATTTTTGATGTTAACAAGGTAATATCAACAATATCTTGAGCAGTAGGGTTTACATTAATGGTAGTATCGGCTAAGAAAAAAGGTCCTTGTTTGGTAATCCAAATATACATTCCCGCAATTTTTCGAACATCATCATCCGTCCCAATTACTTGCAATGCCGGTTTTATGGTATTAATATAGTTTCTTGTTAATCCTGAAATTAAAGCATCTGCATCACCAAATTCTACCATCGCAGAGCCAAAGTAATTTCTACTTCTTATCATATCTCTAGCTTCGGTTAGAGTAACACCTCTACGTTTACGTTTTTCATACAACAATTGGGCATATTTATTTTTACGTACATTTTCCTTTGAACTTCGAGGATCAATAATGGTTAAATCGGAAATATCGAGTTTAAATTCTTTAGCTATTTCTTCTATCCTTTTTACTTTACCCAGTAAAATAGGAACAGCAATACCTTCATCATGAACAATTTGTGCTGCTTTTAGTGTTTTGTAATTATCCGCTTCAGCAAAAACAACTCTTTTTGGGTTACGTTTAGCACGTTGGGTAATGTTTTTCAACAATTTATTATCCTGACCTAATCTACTTGATAGATGTTCTTTATATTCTTCCCAATCGGTAATAATATGTTGGGCAACACCAGAGTCAATAGCTGCTTTAGCTACCGCAGGTGCAATTGTAGTTAACAATCTTGGATCCATCGGTTTTGGAATAATAAAATCTTTACCAAAAACAATATTTTTTTCAGAATAAGCTTCATTTACCTCTTCCGGAACAGCCTCTTTAGCTAAAGAAGCGATAGCTTTAACCGCTGCCAATTTCATTTCTTCATTGATACAGGTTGCTCTAACGTCTAAGGCTCCTCTAAAAATGTATGGAAATCCTAAAACGTTATTTACCTGATTAGGATAATCGGATCGCCCTGTTGCGATAATAATATCTTTTCTAGCCGCTATGGCATCTTTATAGGGTATTTCCGGAGTAGGGTTTGCTAAAGCAAAAACAATAGGATTTTTTGCCATGGACTGTATCATTTTTTTATTTAAAACCCCACCTTTTGACAAACCTAAAAACATATCAGCATCAACCATTGCTTCAGCTAAAGTATTTATATCTCGTTTTGTTGCAAATTCTACTTTTGATGGTGACAAATCTTTTCTATCTGCACGTATCACTCCATCACTATCAATCATTACAATATTTTCAGCTTTTACACCCAGCACTTTGTACAATTTTGTACATGAAACTGCTGATGCACCTGCACCACTAACCACTAATCTAATTTCATCTATTTTTTTTCCTGCTAACTCCGTTGCATTCAACATACCGGCCGATGAAATAATTGCCGTACCATGCTGGTCATCATGCATTAACGGAATGTTTAACTCTTCTTTTAGTCGTCGTTCTATTTCGAAACATTCCGGAGCTTTAATATCTTCTAAATTAATCCCACCAAAAGTTGGAGAAATAGCTTTGACGGTATTAACAAACAAATCAATATCCGAAGCATCTACCTCAATATCAAACACATCAATGTCTGCAAAAATTTTAAAAAGCAATCCTTTTCCTTCCATCACAGGTTTTCCTGCCAATGGTCCAATATTTCCTAAACCTAATACTGCTGTTCCGTTAGAAATAACAGCTACTAAATTTCCTTTTGCCGTATATTTATAAACATCTTCTGGATTGGCTGCAATTTCTAAACACGGTATAGCAACTCCCGGCGAATATGCTAATGATAAATCTCGTTGTGTACTGTATGGTTTGGTTGGAACCACTTCAATTTTACCAGGTTTCCCTTGTGCATGATACTCTAAAGCATCAATGTCTTTTCTACTTTTTCCCATTTTTTTACTTGATTCTATGACCCGTAAAAGTAATAATATTCTTGAGACAGAAAACAGCTATTTCTTAAATAAAATTTAGCTATTTTTATCACCTTATAATTTTGAAAAATGCAACATGTAGTTATTTTTTCCGGAGCAGGAATTAGTGCTGAAAGTGGATTAAAAACCTTTAGAGATTCTGATGGTTTATGGGAAAACTATAAGATAACCGAAGTTGCTACTCCTGAAGCATGGGACAAAGACCCCAAACTAGTGTTGGAATTTTATAACATGCGACGAAAACAAGTGTTGGACGCTAAACCAAACACAGCACATCTTGCTATTCTTGAATTGGAGAAAAAATTTAAAGTTCAAGTAGTTACTCAAAATATCGACGACTTACACGAAAGAGCCGGTTCTAGAAACGTATTACATTTACATGGTGAAATTTTAAAAGCTAGAAGTACAAAAACACATTTGACTTATCTGATAAACGGGCACGAAATAAAACCCGGCGAATTATGTGAAAATGGACATCAACTTCGACCGGATGTGGTGTGGTTTGGAGAACACGTTCCCAACATGGATAAAGCCGAAAAATTATGTGAAAAAGCTGATATTTTAATCGTAATAGGAACCTCGTTAAATGTTTACCCAGCCGCCAATTTAGTAGATTGTGTAAACAATAATTGTAAAATTTATTTGATTGACCCCAGCGAAGTTCCTCTTTGGAAAAGAAAAAATGTAACCCATATTAAACAAAAAGCTAGTGAAGGGTTGCCTGCTTTAATAAAAGAACTACTAGAAAAATTTTAGCCTCAATTTTCATTAATTTTACCTTATGAAAAGGCTATTTACATTAGCATTATTTATTATCATTTATTCCAACTCATACAGTCAGGTTTTTAAGGTTGGCGTAATCGCAGGTTTAAGTGGCTCGCAAGTAGAAGGTGACGGTTATGGGGGATACAATAAACTCGGATTTATTGTTGGTGGATTTACTAATGTGAATACCTCAGAAAAATTTTCCACTCAATTAGAGATGTATTTTATCAATAAAGGTAGCCAGAGAAACCCAAACACAAGTAAAGGGGATGTTGATGCTTTTAAACTCAACATCAATTATATTGAAATTCCATTAGCTCTGCGTTACCATTACAAAAAATTTATGTTTGAAACAGGTTTGTATTACAGCAAATTTTTAAATTATTCTATGAGTGATGAATTTGGGGAATTGACTGATGAACCTTTTCCTTTTAAATCGTATGATTTTGGCGGTTTTTTTGGACTAAATTATCAATTAAATGAACATTTTATTTTCAATATACGGTCAAAAAATTCATTGGTTCCTGTTCGAGATTTTCAAAATTTAGACCAACAAATAGGTATTTTAAATCGGTTGTTTAACAGAGGTTGGTATAATGTAGATTTGAATTTTTCTATTCGATATCAATTTAATAAATAAAAATAGCCACAGATTCACAGATTTTTATGACACCTACAAAAAGAAAAATAATAATTGCCATTACAGGTGCATCAGGTAGTATTTATGCGAAAATATTGCTAGATTTTTTGAGTAATCGACAAGACATTGAAGTAGGTGTGGTAATGAGCGACAATGCAAAAACGGTTTGGAATCATGAGTTGGATAATACTGATTTCAATAACTACTCTTTTCCATTTTACGACAAAAACGATTTTAACGCTCCTTTCGCATCAGGTTCAGCAAAATATGATACGATGATAATTATACCTTGTTCGATGGGGACTATGGGCAGAATTGCAAATGGAATATCAAACGACTTAACCACTCGTGCTGCCGATGTAATATTGAAAGAACGAAGAAAATTAATTCTAGTTGCTCGTGAAACTCCTTACAACCTTATTCATATCAACAATATGAAAACGATAACCGAAGCGGGTGGTATTATTTGTCCTGCAACACCAAGTTTTTATAGTAAACCCACCACCATTGAAGGGGTTGCCAAAACGGTTGTTGACCGAGTTATCGATTTAATGGGTTTGGAAAATGAAAGTTATCGTTGGGGATACTAGTCACTAGTCACTAGTCACTAGTCACTAGTCACTAGACAAAAATCTGACATTCCTTTTTAAACCTTCAAATTTGGCACGTTTTACTGCCGATTTTTTAAATAGTTCGATAAAAATTTCTTCGGTTAATTCCCTCCATTCATTTTTAGAATAGTTTAATAGTTTTTGATTTGGACTAAAAAGCAATTCGTCGGTTGGTGTCGAAAACCGATTCCATGGACAAACATCCTGACAAATATCGCAACCAAACATCCAATCGTTAAATTTTCCTTTTACCTCGTTGGGCAAGATTTCATCTTTCAGCTCGATGGTAAAATACGAAATGCATTTGCTACCATCAACCACCTTGTTGGGTAAAATGGCTTCTGTCGGGCATGCTTCCACACAAGCGTTACAAGTTCCACAATAATCTTTTATAGGAGTACCGTAATCAAATTCCACGTCTAAAATAATTTCTGCCAAAAAGAAAAACGAACCTTGTTTCGGATGGATTAACATGGAGTTTTTTCCTACCCAACCTAATCCACTTTTTTTTGCCCAAGCCCGCTCTAAAATCGGAGCTGAATCAGTAAAAATACGAGCATTAATTTCGCCAACTTCTGCCGTAATAAATTGAACCAATTCTTTTAGTTTTTCTTTGATGACGTTATGATAATCTTCGCCATAAGCGTATTTCGAAATTTTAAACGAATCTTCTCTCTGTAATTTTGCAGGATAATAATTATACATCAAAGAAATTACCGATTTTGAACATTCAACCAATACAGTTGGATTCAATCTCTTGTCGAAATGGTTTTCCATGTACTGCATTTTACCATGCTTGTTTTGATTTAACCAATTCTCTAATCTTGGAGCCTCTTCTTCCAAAAATTCAGCTTTTGAGATGCCACAAAACGAAAAACCTAAACGAATGGCTTCGCTTTTTATATTTTGAGTAAGAATTGTTTTTTGCTTCATTGTTTTGGAATAACACACCCCCTAACCCCTCTCAAGAGGGGAAAGATTAATTTTTAGCAACAAACGTATAGATTGCCTTTAAAGTTTCTTCTTTTGCTTCCATAAAACCGACATGTCCGACATTTTCGAGCAACAAATACGAGCCTTTTTCAGGTAATCCGGCTTGTTCAATCAAACTTTCAAAAGGCAAAATATTGTCTTCTTTACCAATAATATAAAAAATAGGATATGGAGCAAAATTTAAGATGATTTCTCTGTCCATTCTTATTTTCATACCTTCTAAAGCTGCCACAATTCCTTGCAATGAAGTTGCTAATGCTATTTTCTTGATTTTATCTATTTCTTCCAGATAAGGATAGTTTTTAGTATTAAAAAGATTAGGAACGGCTTCGTTAATAAACAAATTTTTGTTTTGCTTAACCACTTTTATAGCTCTATCTCTGTCTTTTTGTTTTTCCGGACTATCGCCACGGGCAGAGGAATGAAACATACACAATCCTTTTATATTATCCGGAAATTTTTCAGCAATTGCCATGCTAACGTAACCTCCAAGCGAATGCCCTACCAAAAAAAACTTTCTGATTTTTAATTTTTTAAGGACAAAAGAAACAGCTTCAGCCATTTCTTCCATGGTATGAACGTAGCTTAAACAATCGGTTTTACCATGCCCTAATAAATCAACGGTTATTACCCGATATTTATTAGAAAGTTGGTTGGAAAAATCATCCCAGATACTTTTATCCTCCAAAAAACCGTGTAAAAAAACGATGGCTTTACCTTTTCCTGAATCGGTAAAACTAATGTTGATGTTTTTAAATAGAATTGAATTTTCCAAAACTTTTAACTGATTGCTGATTCCTAGTTTCTTGTTGACTGTGAACTGAAAACTACGCCATCAACGCTTCAATTTCATCAGCTTCAATTGGAATGTTTTTCATTAAATCTATTGGAGCTCCATCGTTAGTGATTAAAAAATCGTTTTCGATACGAATTCCTAAATTTTCTTCACGAATGTAAATACCGGGTTCAACGGTTAACACCATTCCTGCTTCAAAAGGGCGGTTTCTTATTTCTACATCGTGTACATCTAAACCAATGTGGTGCGAAGTTCCATGCATAAAATATTTTTTGTACAACGGATTTTTAGGATCCTGTTTGGCAACTTCATCTTTGTTTAACAATCCTAAACCAATTAATTCCTTTTCCATTACATCACCTACTTTGGCATGATAGGTTTCATGGTCTGTACCTGGAACCAACATTGCTGAAGCAGCTCTAAAAACTCTCAATACTGCATTATAAACCTCTTTTTGGCGAGGAGTAAATTTTCCGCTTACAGGAATACTACGAGATAAATCGGAAGCATAATTTCCATACTCGGCACCAACATCCATTAAAATTACATCACCAGCTTTACACTCCTTGTTGTTTTCAACATAATGCAAAACACAAGCATTAAATCCAGAGGCGATAATAGGTTCGTAGGCATGTCCACGTGAACGATTCATTAAAAATTCGTGTGTAAATTCCGCTTCAATTTCGTATTCCATTACACCCGGCTTTACAAATTTTAAAATTCTACGAACTCCTTTTTCGGTGATATTGCACGCATGTTGCATCATTTCTATTTCAAGAGGAGATTTTATGGCTCGAAGTTTTCTCATAATCGGAGCCAATCTTTCGTATTCGTGTAACGTATATTTTTTCTGACACGATTTTCTAAACCTATCGTCTCTCGTTTCAACGATTTTACTTGCACGCAAATGTTCGTTTTGATTCAAATAAATATGTTCCGATTCATACACCAACGAATGAAATATTTGATCAAACTCTGAAGTCCAGTAAACGGTTTCAATACCCGATTGTTCAAAAGCTTGTTCTTTGGTCAATTTTACACCTTCCCAAATGGCAATCAATTCGCTGGTTTCTTTTAAAAACAAAATTTCTCGATGTTTTGGATTAGATGCATTTGGGCAAATTACCAAAATAGATTCTTCTTGGTCGATTCCTGACAAATACAACAAATCGTTGTTTTGACGGAACGGCATCGAACCATCTGCATTTGTTGGCATAATGTCGTTTGAATTAAAAACTGCAACCGATTTTGGTTTTAATTCTTTTACAAAATTTGCTCTATTTAAAATGTATAATGATTTGTTTATTGGAGTGTATTTCATTTTTTCAATTTTTTATCAAATTTAAGTATCTAATTTTTTAAAGAATAATTAATTGGCAATTAATTCTTTCAATGCTTCAATCCATTTTGGATTTTCGTTTAAACTCTCCACCAATTGCCAGTTTTCGCCTCCACTTTCATGGAAAATTTCTTTAAACTCGTGACCAACCTCAACTGTGGTTTCTAAACAATCGGCAACAAATGACGGCGAAAAAGCCAACACATTTTTAATTCCATTTTTAGGATAATCGGCAATAACAACATCGGTATAGGGTTTTAACCATGGATCACGCGTTCTGGTTTCTAAACGAGATTGAAAAGCTACATCAAATTGGCTTTCATTTAAACCCATTTCAGCAGCAATTAATCGAGCCGTCTCATAACATTGAGCTCTGTAACAAAGTTTGTTTTGTTGGGCATAATTTTTACAACAAACCTCATCTAACTTGCACGAGCCATTTGTACAATCGTTTAGAATATGTCGTTCTGGTATCCCATGGAAACTGAACATCACTTTATCAAATTTTCCAGTTAACCAATGGTTATTACCGTTATCTGCAAAAGCCTGAATAAATTTTTTATTGGAAACAAAATTCTCTACTATTTTTAGGTTTGGATGATAATGTAATTCGGCTAAAACACTTTCTACTTTTTTAATACTCGATAATGTTGATGAAGATGCAAATTGTGGATACATTGGTATTACCACGATATTATCGATGTTGTTTTTCTTAAATTCCTCTAAAACTTTTTTGATGGAAGGATTTTGATAACGCATTGCCAAACGGATAAAGTAATCATCTCCCATTTTTTCTTGCACCAATGTTTCTACTCGTTTTCCATAATACAATAAAGGAGAACCTTTTTCTGACCACAATTGCTGGTAAATTTTCGCCGATTTTGGACCTCTAAAAGTTGCGATAATAACATTCACTAAAAACCAACGGTAGAGATAAGGCAAATCAATTACATATTTATCCATTAAAAATTCACGTAAATATTTGCGAACATCTTTAACCGAAGGACTATCCGGTGTTCCTAAATTAATTAATAAGACCCCTTTTTTTTGCATGGTTCAAAAATACTGATTACGTATTTAGTTTTAAAAGATTAGATTAACTTTGTTGACTAAAACAACAAGAATATGGACTATTTTTATTTAAAGGCATTGCACATTATTTTTGTGGTTACTTGGTTTGCCGGATTGTTTTACATTGTAAGGTTATTTATTTATCATGTAGAAGCCGAAGATGAAACCCCTGAAGCAAAAGCAATTTTACAAAAACAATATAAGTTGATGAGTAGTCGATTGTGGTATGGAATAACCTGGCCTTCGGCTATACTTACAGCAATTATTGCTTTTTGGCTGTTGTTTGGAACTGATATTGGAAAAAGTTGGTTGTTAATGCCTTGGATGCACATTAAACTTGTTTTTGTGGCAGCTTTATATTTTTATCATTTTGCATGTCACCGAATATTTTCTCAATTGCAAAAAAACCAAATCAAGTACTCTTCCTTTAAATTAAGAATTTGGAACGAAGTAGCGACCGTATTATTATTTGCCATCGTTTTTTTAGTGATTTTGAAAGATTCTATCGGATGGGTTTGGGGTATTATCGGACTTTTACTTTTCTCTGGATTACTGATGATGGGAATAAAATGGTATAAGAAGACGAGGAAATAGGGAAAGGGACAAAGGACATGGGACATGGGAAATTTTCAGTCCCCAGTCCCTTGTCTCCAGTTTTTAATATTCTAAATAAAGTATTCCCAAATACATCAAAATCATTGTGCCATCCACTAATCCGGTAAAAAACAGCTCGCCTCTTTTTCTTGAAGTAAATGCTATAATTATAAAAGTGAGCGAAGTAGTAATAGCTGTTGCAACAAATTGTGATAAGGTTAATTGTCCTAACGAATAATATTGAATCCATTTTAAAACCAAAAACACTATCAGTAAAACATGTGACAATGTAATGGTGTTTTTTATTCCAATAGATGAAGGTATAGTTTTTATATTCGATTCCATGTCGTATCGTAAATCCCGCACATCAAAGGGTAATGTTATAGCAAAAATAAATATCAACTGTTCTAAAAATAGAAGTACTGTTGAATCTTTTAATATTCCTTGGAATCCATTATAATTCACTACGGGTATAGCAACCATTACAACCGACCAAACCACAGAAATGATAAATATTTTTGCAAAAGGCAAGTTGCGTATAGCTTTTTTGCCGGGCAAAAAAGGAATAACATATAGCATCGAGAATAATGATAATGGAATAATTAATAGGAACACATGAATACTTAATTGAATCAGAAAAACAAAACTCATCAGTACAGAAAAAACAGATGCGAAAAATAATTTTCTTCTATTTCTAATCATCCAGCCCAATCGAATGCCAATTAATCTTCCCAATAAATCAACACTTCTAAGCCGATAAATACGTTGAAAATTGTAAGTAAAAAAAGTTGAACAAAAAATAAGTGCTAAAACATTAAAACAATCTTCTTGAGGGATTTTTAATAAAATATAAGTTTGATGGGCTAAAGCAGTAATACAAATTGATATGAACAAATTACTGTAAACAAGGCTTCTTATAAGATAAATTAAGGGTCTCAATGGAATTAATTTAATTAGAATTTCCGTTCACCAAAAAACTAACTAAAAACCCTGAACCCAAACCTAAAACACTACTTAACAAGGCGTTTTGTGTTCTTTTACTTCGGGCAACACGTTCATGACCTCTTAAATATTCGTCATCTTTTAAGTACTGTAAATCTGTTAATCTTTTTTGTTTTACCCTTGTAGAAAAAGGCAGCGTAATAGTTGTATATATTAATGGTGCTGCGGCATAAATAAAAGCTTGATCTTTGTGCATAAAGTAACCAGCCACACCTCCTGCCGCAAATCCAATTACATTAGAAAACCTTGAATGATACGATTTGAAAGCGTCTCTTTCTCCATAAACAAACATTCGCATGTCTTGTTCTTTTAAAAAATTACCTTCTAAAGTATCGTATTTATAGGTAAGTGTTTCTTTATTATTTTTATGATAGGAAAACACTCTGTAATTGTCAATTACAATTTCTTTATTTTTAAAGTCTTTAAATGTTATTTCATAGTTGGTAACATTGAGTATTTCACCTTTTAATTCCTTGCCATTTAAAAACAACAATTCATCTTGTGCATAAGTAAAACTTGCACAAAACAAAAGCAAAACCAGATAAGTATAATTAAAAATTTTTGTCATTAATAATTATTTAAACGACCAATTGACATTAAAGGTTGGTAACAAATGTAAATAATAAAGTTTAGAAACCACAATTGCACGATTTAGAAAAATGAATTTTAGTAGTTGGGAGTAACTCTTTAATTTTTTTGTTTTCTGTATCACTCATCATTATTACTCTCATGTCAATTTCTTTAAGCGTTTCGTTTAACTGTTGAATTTCTTCTGGAAATGAAGCAACATTTGTGCCCCAAATATCTAAATATACTAATTCTTTTAGCTTGCCTATTTCTGCTGGGAGTGTAGCAATTTCAGTTTGGTTGGCAATAAATTCTTTTAAATAAACCAAATTACCTATTTCGGAAGGAATTACTACTATTTTATTATCAGAAACATCTAATTTTTGCAGGTATAAAAACTTAAACACCATAGCAGGGAAATGTTTTAGTTTGTTTTTGCTGATGTTTAAACTTTGTAAATTCTTAAACTGAAGTATGGCTTCCGGTAAATCAACCAACTTTGTTTTTTTTAAAGTGAGTTTATAAACTGTTAAAGGATTTTCTTTTAATGCTTGTTCAAGCGTTAATTCGGGCAAAGTATCTAATGCTTTGTAATCGAAAACTTGTGCCTCAACATTTGTAAAGCAAATAATAGCAAGAAATAGGTTAAGCAAATAGTTGTAATACCTTTTGTTTGTCATGATTTAATTGTTGTTGCAGATCAGCTAATTCGTTAAATTTTACTTCGTTTCTTATCTTCTCAAAAAACTCTATTCGAATAGGTTTATTGTAAATTTCTTGGTTAAAGTTAAAGATATTTACTTCAATAGTAACGTTGTCACCTTTTATAGTCGGTCGAGTTCCAATGTTTAACATACCATTATAAATAGCATTTTCAAGCACAATTTTAACAGCATAAACTCCATTTCCTGGAATCAACTTATAATCTTCAGCAACTTCAATATTTGCTGTTGGAAATCCCATTTGACGACCAACTTGACTTCCTTCAACAACTGTTCCATTTATAAAATAATGATACCCCAAAAACTGGTTGGCAGCCTGAATTTCACCAATTAACAACGAATTTCGAATTTTTGTTGAACTAATATTGATTTGCTGAATTTCTTGAGCCGGAATTTCTTCAACTTCAAAACCATACAATGGACCATATTCTTTTAAATGTTCAAACGAACCTTCTCTGTTTTTCCCAAATTGATGATCGTATCCAATGACCAACTTTTTAGTATTTAATTTATTCACTAATATTTCTCTCACAAAATCTAAGGAAGTTATTCTAGAAAATTCGACTGAAAATGGATGAATAATTAAATGGTCAACTCCCAATTGTTGTAATAATTCAATTTTTTCCTCAATAGTGTTCAGTAATTTTAAATCGTTACCTTCGGGATATAACACCATACGTGGGTGAGGAAAAAAAGTAAGAATTACCGATTCTCCATCTATTTTTTTTGCCGATTGAACAACTTTATCAATAATTTTTTTATGCCCTAAATGAACACCATCAAAAGTACCCGCAGTTAACACTACATTTTTTTGGAAACAAAACTCATTAATATGTCGATAAATATTCATTGCTACACCTTATAAATTATGGCAAGGATAAATCAAATTTGGTTGCAAATATCATGAATAAAATGATTTCTAAATGAATAAAAATAATATTATAACTAATGCTTTAGTAATTAAATAAAATATTTTACTTTTGCAGCCATTAAAAACAGACATAAACACACATTAAAATAGATACAAAATGTCAACTAAACACGGAAAAATAACTCAAATCATCGGACCGGTAATCGACGTAAGTTTTGAGAACGGAGACTATCTTCCAAACATTTTAGATTCATTAGTAATTACTAAAGATAACGGTCAAAAAGTTATTTTAGAATGTCAAAAACATGTTGGTGAAGATACCATTAGAACCATTTCGATGGATGCCAGTGATGGTTTAAGAAGAGGAATGGAAGTAGTTGCAACTGGTTCTCCTATTATTATGCCTATTGGCGAAAAAATTAGAGGACGTTTATTTAACGTAGTTGGCGAAGCTATTGACGGTATTGGAGCTGTTGACAAAACAGGTGGATTACCTATTCACAGAGAACCACCAAAATTTGAAGATTTATCTACTTCTACCGAAGTATTGTTTACAGGTATTAAAGTTATCGACTTAATTGAACCGTACTCAAAAGGTGGTAAAATTGGTTTATTTGGTGGTGCCGGTGTTGGTAAAACCGTATTAATTATGGAATTAATCAACAACATTGCTAAAGGACACTCTGGTTTATCAGTTTTTGCTGGTGTTGGTGAAAGAACCAGAGAAGGAAATGATTTATTAAGAGAGATGATTGAATCTGGCGTAATTAAATACGGAGAAGAATTCAAACATTCTATGGAAAAAGGCGGATGGGATTTATCGAAAGTTGATAAAGCTGGTTTAGAAGAATCGATGGCAACATTGGTTTTCGGACAAATGAATGAGCCTCCAGGTGCTAGAGCAAGAGTTGCTTTATCTGGTTTAACTTTAGCTGAATACTTTAGAGATGGCGATGGTGAAGGAAAAGGAAAAGATATTTTATTCTTTATCGACAACATTTTTAGATTTACACAAGCAGGTTCTGAAGTATCTGCTTTATTAGGTCGTATGCCTTCTGCGGTAGGTTACCAACCAACATTAGCCTCAGAAATGGGTGCAATGCAAGAGCGTATTACTTCAACCAAATCGGGTTCAATTACATCTGTACAAGCGGTTTATGTACCTGCGGATGATTTAACCGACCCTGCTCCTGCAACCACTTTTGCTCACTTAGATGCAACTACAGTACTTTCTCGTAAAATTGCTGAGTTAGGAATTTATCCTGCAGTTGATCCATTGGATTCAACTTCAAGAATTTTAACTGCTGACATCGTAGGTAAAGAACACTACGAAACTGCTCAACGAGTTAAAGAAACATTACAACGATACAAACAATTGCAAGATATTATTGCCATCTTAGGTATGGACGAATTATCTGAAGAAGATAAATTGGTTGTTCACAGAGCTAGACGTGTACAACGTTTCTTATCTCAACCGTTCCACGTTGCTGAACAATTTACAGGTTTAAAAGGTGTGTTAGTTCCAATTGAAGATACCATTAAAGGATTTAACATGATTTTAGATGGCAAAGTGGATGAGTATCCGGAAGCTGCATTTAACTTGGTTGGTTCTATTGAAGAAGCTATTGAGAAAGGTAGAAAAATGTTAGCGGAAGTATAAACTAGTTCACAGTTTTCAGTTGACAGTTCACAAAAAAAACCGTGAGCCGAAAACCATGAACCGAAAACCATAAAACATGCATTTAGAAATTATAACACCAGAGAAAAAGATTTATTCAGGAGAAGTTAGCTTGGTTAATTTACCCGGTTCTGATGGTTCTTTTGGTATTTTAGAAAATCACGCACCAATCATTTCAACATTAAAAGCCGGAACTATTAAAGTACTTCAAATTGAAGGTGGCGAAATTAAAGTAAATGGTGGTTCCGGGAAATTGGAAAACCCAATGAGTGATGATAAAGAACTATTTTTTGAAATTAAAGGCGGAGTTATTGAAATGAGCAATAATAAAATAATTGTTTTAGCCGAGTAATTAGGCTATACCATTCAACATTAAAAGGCTATCTTTAAAAAGGTAGCCTTTTGTTTTTTTAACAAAACCACATAGATACATAGCTTATTATTGTAAAAAAGAATGAATCAGTTATACATAGTTCTCCCGATAAATCGGGAGAAAACTATTGATTTCTTTAATAACCTTTTTTATTTCATTATTTAGTTAAACTATATGTCTATGTGGTTCATCTTTTATTTGATAGTTTTCTTGATTTTAACAAGGAGTTTAAACTAATTTGTTGCTTAATTTTGTACAAAAAAAATAAACATGGAAACAACTCAATCGCCATATACTTTTTACGCAGAAATGACTCCGAACCCTAACACCATGAAGTTTGTTTCAAACAGATGGTTGGTGGTTAATGGAAAATCGTACGAATTTTTATCGAACCAACGAATTGGCAGCCCATCGCCTTTGGCTGAGAAATTATTTAATTTTCCATTTATTAATGGAGTTTTTATTTCTGCCAACTACGTTACCATTACCAAAAGCGAAGTTATTGAATGGCAAGATGTGGTAATGGAATTGCGTGATTTTATCAGTCAATTTATGAACACAACTGGTGCTGTTGCTATTAAACAAGAACACCTTGAAGCAGAAATATTAACTGAAAAAATGGCTGATAATACAAATTCAGCAACTACAACAACCAGCAGTAAAGACTACACCGATTTTGACCTTAAAATAGTATCTATTTTAGAAGAATACATCAAACCAGCCGTTGAAAATGATGGTGGAGCTATCGAGTTCGATTCATATGTTGATGGTGTGGTAAAAGTAGTTTTAAAAGGCTCTTGTAGTGGCTGCCCTTCTTCTACGGCTACTTTAAAGCACGGTATTGAAAACCTGCTGAAAAGCATGTTACCTGAAGTAACCGAAGTTGTTGCAATAAACGGATAATTAAAAAATGGAGATTTTTCTAACCCTCGACACTTGGATTGCCTTATTAACCTTAACATTTTTAGAAATTGTTTTAGGTATAGACAACATCATTTTTATTTCTATCGTTGCCGGTAAACTACCCAAAGAAGACCAACGGAAAGCTCGATTGGTTGGGTTGTCGTTGGCACTAATTGTTCGTATTATATTGTTAATGGGTATTACCTGGCTTATTGGTTTAACTGACCCTGTAATAAATGTTTCCGGTTTTGCATTGAGCTGGAGAGATATCATTTTAGCAACCGGCGGTTTATTTTTAATTGCAAAAAGCACTTCCGAAATACACCACAAAGTAGAGGGTGATGCACCTGAAAAAGAGATAAAAAAACCAAAAGCGTTTAGCAATGCCATTGTTCAAATTGTATTGCTCGATATTATTTTCTCGTTCGACTCAATTTTAACAGCGGTGGGTTTAACCAACCAAATTACTTTAATGATTATTGCTGTAATTGTATCTATCTTAGTTATGATGTTGTTCGCAAAAGCCATTGGCGACTTTGTAAACAAACACGAAACTTTACAAATATTAGCACTATCCTTTTTAATACTTATAGGGTTTATGTTAATTCTGGATGGAATACATATCCACGTACCAAAAGGCTACATTTATTTTGCGGTGTTCTTCTCGTTAATGGTAGAGGTGATTAATATTAGGGCTAGAAAAAAAGCGAAGTAATTTTCCAATATTTTTTAGAGACAATTATGTTGGATATAATGAATTTATACCATACCTAATTCTTAGTTGTTGTGCAGAAAATAATTACCTTTGATAAGGATAATATATATAATCCATCAGAATGAAAAATAAATTATTCTTTATCTTATTGTTTGCAATTAACTTCGCAACAGCTCAATCTCTTTTCATAAAAGAATACTTTGGAGTTGGGGCGGAAACTACTTACTCCGTAATCAATGAAAATAATTTTATATACTCCGCCGGCTCTACAAGCACTTTTGGTAACGGACAAAGTGACGCACTTCTAATAAAACATGCAATAAACGGAGATATTTTGTGGACAAAAGCATATGGAGGATACAACAATGAGGGTATACGGAAAATTAGATTGCTACAAGACGGAAATTTATTAATGGTCGGTTTTACTACATCTTTTTCAAATTATACAAATAACGATTCAAATATGTTTGTAATTAAAGCTGATACTTCAGGAGCAATAATTTGGACCAAATCTTTTGGTGGACCAAATTCAGAATCAGCAATTGATGTTATTGAAAATGATGATAAAACCCTAATTATTTTAGGGAATACAACTTCTATTGGTGCAGGGGCAAATGATGTTCTTCTCTTAAAATTAGATGACTCTGGTAATTATTTATGGTCAAAATCTTTAGGTAGTAATGATGTTGATATTTCAACTTCTATAACAAAATATCAAGCAAAGAGTTTTATTATTAGTGGCTATACAAAGAGCTTTAATTTTAACGGCTATTACCCCTTTGTTTTGACAGTAGATACTTTAGGCGATTTTACTTGGTTAAAGACATATCAAACGACAGGAGTCTCTCCAGCAGAATGTTTTGGAAATTCAATTATTAAAGGTTTTTATGATAATTATCTTTTAATTGGCAAAAAAGGAAAAGGAATGATAGGGGATTCACAACCTTTTGTCCTTGATTTAGATACCTTAGGCGAATATAATTGGGGGAAAATTTATTCTATAAATAGTGGTGATTGTTCAGCAACAAATATTATAAAAACTAATGATAATAATTTCTTGGTTTCGGGTGCAATGGGAAACTATTATCCCCTACTTCTAAAAATAAATCCAATAGGACAACCATTATGGAATTATTATTATGGTAATAATTTCAGTATTCAAGGCTATTTATTTCAATCCGTTATAACCTCTGGAAATTCTTATGTTTCAGTTGGTTATTCTAAATCAACGGGCGACACAAAATCGTTATTAATAAAAACAAATCTAAATGGAACAGTCGCAAGCTGCAATACAACTCCTTTTGGTGGTGCAGCAGCATCAATTTTTCAACCTACAATAACCAATAGAATATTTACTTCAACATCTACTAATTTTACATTAATTGACTCTTGCTCTCTTGTTTTAGGTAATTTAACAACAACTACAAACTGCCTTGTAACTTCTATTACGGATCATAACCTAAAAGAGTCGCCAATATCTATTTCTCCCAATCCAGCTAGCAAAAAATTGTCAATACGTAATATTAATGAAAAGACCATTATTCATATTTATGACAACCTCGGAAAACTTGTAATAGAAAAAGAAATAGATACCAACACAACACTTGACATAAGCAAATTAACACAAGGTATTTATATTTTTATATCAGAAAATAGCAACGGTAGGACATTTAATAAAGTAGTAGTTACAGATTACTAAATCACACCTGATAATTATATATAATTTGAAAAATACTCCAATAAGCTAAAGCCACTAAGAATCAAAAAAATCACTTCCCAAAAAGCACATCCATTTTTTGTAAAATGTTTTCCGAAAAATAAATTGGTCCACAAACGTGGCATTTATCCACTTGATAAAACTGCTTGGGTTGGTTAGCAACCTCAAACAATTGCTCTCCCATACGGTAGGGTATAATTTCATCTTGAGTGCTGTGTATTATCAACACCGGCTTTTTAAATTGTTGTATGGCTTTTTTGGCACTGTATTTTTCAGCAATCAGTATTCGTGCAATAAAACCTGCCGAGTTTGCTCCAATATCTTGGTGCGAAGTAAATGCTCCTTCTACCACTATTCCATCAATCAGCTGCTCATTGGCTAACGCAACAACGGGTGTTAAATGTCCGCCTAACGATTGTCCGTAAATAATCCAACGAGCTGCGGTATCTAAATTGGTAAAATATTCAATAGCCGAATTTCCGTCTAACAACACATTTTTACGGGTAGCCTTTCCTTTTGAGAAACCAAAACCACTATAATCAGCCATAAAAACCTTGTATCCGGCTTTTACAAAAGGCAACATCATTTTGTGTTGCGAAACCAAACTACCTGCATTACCATGAAAAAATATGATGTTCCGTCCGTTGTAAACCGAATCATTGGTAATTATCCATGCATTTAATTTATTTCCGCTTTTGCTGTCGAAAAAAATACTTTTTATAGTGAAAGGATAATCTAATGGCTGGTTTTCTTTATCTTTAAAATAAGGCTGACAACAAGTTGCATCAGCAATAACCAGCGTGTCTTCATTTTTATTGTAAACCGTTTTAAATGCTTGGTGTGTTATGTCCAACTTATCTGGCACCAAAAACACTTTGTTAAAACTACATGAAGTAGTAAAAATCAACAACAAAATATAGAAAATAATCCTCATTTAGTTAAATACAGATAAGGTGTTCCCATCATAAGAAGTTCGGTATTCTTTTAATGGTCGTGTAGCAGGTCCTTGGGTAACTTGCCCTGATGATAACATGAACCTAGAGCCACAACAATCGTCGATACCAACCAAATTGGTTACATCTGCCGAAACCAAACCACAACTACTCGAAGGGTTGTAAGGGCAATGCCGGTCGAAAGCTTTAAAATTTCCGGCAGAAATGCGGTACAATAAAATACCTCTTGAACCTCCAGAAACATAAGTCCAACCATTATCTACTTGTAAATGAACAAATTCAGGGTTGCAAATAATTTCTTCATCATGGTAAAATTAGTAAATTCGACTCAACAAAAACTTATTCCTAACATGAACAAGCTAAAATACCTTTTCACGATTTTAACATTATGCTTTTGTTTGGCATCGTTTGGGCAAGAAACCAAAGCAATAAAAAAGCAGAAAAAAATGCTTGAAAAGCAAGAAATTGAGAAAAAAAAGTCGGAAGAAAAATCTATGAAACTTGGTAAAAAACGACATGAAAAGATACAGACAAAAGCAGTAAGAAAACGGATGAAACAATCGGCTAAAAAGTCGAAAAACGTTGGTAAACCTAAAAAGAAATTTTTTATTTTAAGATGGTTTAGTTAATGGAAAAAATTACTGCAATAATAGTTGACGATGAAATGATGGCACGAGAAAATTTACTCATGCTGTTAAACGAATTTTGCCCCGAAATTGAAGTAATTGGCATGGCTGAAAATGTTGACCAAGCCAGAACACTTATAAAAAACAAAAAACCGGAAGCTGTTTTTTTAGACATCAGAATGCCCAGCAACGAAGAAGGTTTAGACTTGTTGGAAGATGTAAAAAACAACAATTTTCAAATTGTATTTGTAACCGCCTTTAAGGAATTTGCAGTAAAAGCTTTTCATGCCAATGCCATACACTACATTCTAAAACCTATCGACATTGAAGATTTACGTATTGCCGTTGATAAACTTTTACAATACAAACAATTGTTTATTGATGATAAAAGCAACATAAAAACGTATCACGATTCTATCGAAAATTTTTCGAGGCATATCCATCAACAACCTAACTCCAATAAAATTACTATTTCGCACTTAAAAGGTATAAAAATTATTGAAGACAGTTCCATTATTTACGTTGAAGGAGAAGGTAATTGCACCAACATTTTTTTTGAAGATGGCACTCATTATTTTGATACCCGTACCTTAAAAATTTATGAAGACATTTTAAATCCAAATACCTTTTTTAGAATACATAAAAAGTACATTATCAACCTCAATTATTTAACCGACTATCTTCATTCCGACGGTTATTATGCCAAACTTAAAAACAACAAAACGCTTCCTGTTGCAAGGGCAAGAGTTACTGATTTTTTGAAACGATTAAAATCATTGTAAGGAATTAGAAATTAGTCATTAGTCATTTAAAATTTTCACATCTACACATTTTTTAATTTAAAAATTACCAAATAATCAACAAAAACCACCTATCAATAAACAAACACTACCAATGGATTGTTTGCTGTTTTTAGGTCATAAATTGTTGCTAAATTTATTCAACGCTAACTAAAACTTTCCGCCATGAATATTTCAGCCATAATTATTGACGACGAGCTACATGCTCGAAGCAATTTAAGAATGTTATTAGAAGATTATTGTCCGAATGTAACTGTTGTCGCCGAAGCACAATCAGCTAATGAGGCTCGGGAACAAATTTCAATTCACAAACCCAACTTGTTGTTTTTAGATATAAATATGCCCAATGAAGATGGTTTTGATTTATTGAATTCTTTAGAAGATAAAAACTTTTCAGTCATTTTTATTACAGCACACAATCAATTTGCATTAAAAGCAATAAAAGCAGGAGCTATTGATTATCTCGAAAAACCTATTGATATTGATCAGTTAATTGAGGCTGTTGCTAAAATTAAAATTCATCCTGATGAAATTTCTGATTTCAACACCATTAAAAAAATGATACATTATTACCAGCACGAAACCACTACCGGCACAATTGCCATACCCACTTTAACGGGTTATGAAATTATCAAAACCAGTGACATTGTTCGACTGGAGGCTGATGAAAGTTACACCAAACTATTTTTAATTGATGGTAAAAAAATAGTGAGCAGCATGACCATAGCTCGCTATGAAGATGTATTGAATACAGCTATTTTCTTTCGGGTACACAAATCACACATCATCAACACCAAATACCATTTAAAAGAATTTAACCGACAAGACGGAAATGTAGTTATTATGGATAACGGAAGTATTATTCCTGTTTCAAGAAGAAAATTAACGGAGTTTATTAATGCCATCAAGACTTTTTAAACATATATGAAAGTATTTTTAGCATCCGTTTTATTATTAATTTTCTCATTCAATTCATTTTCACAACAATACAATTTTATCAATTATTCTGTTGAACACGGATTAATTCAATCGCAAATAAATGCTTTACGTCAAGACGACAAAGGTTACATTTGGATTGGAACGTTGGGTGGCGTATCTAAATTTGATGGAATCAATTTTAAAAATTACTCTACTAAAGACGGTTTAATTAACAATCAGATTAATGCTATTTTTAAAGATAAATCAGACCATTTATGGTTTGGTTCATTGGGTGGCATATCGCTATATGACGGCAATAAATTTGAAAGTTTTTATTTTAAAATGGAACTAAGCACTTTTTTTGTTACTTCTATTACTCAAGATAACAATGGAGCTTTATGGATGGCTACCGATGGTGGAGGAATAGTAAAATACCATCAAAAAAAGTTTGAGTACTTCTTAATAAATGAAAACAACGCTTCAGAATCAAATTATGTCCGACATATTTTTTGTGATCAACAAAACAACAAATGGTTATCGACAAAAAAAGGAGTGTTTTTATTAGATAATTCCAACCTAATAAAAGACACCATTTCCGAGGTAAATGCTTCACAAGTTTATATAGATTCAACTGGAACATTGTGGTGTTCAACTTTTGGTGATGGTGTTTTAAAAATCAACAAAAATTCAGGCATCAAAATAACCACTGAAACTCATGGGTTAATAAGTAATCACATCCGTTCGTTTAAAGCCAAAAAAGATGGTTCCATTTGGTTTGTGTCTAAGTCAGGTGTTTCAAAATGGAATAAAAATCAACTTACTAATTTTTCTGAAAAAGATGGGTTAAAATCGTACAATATAAAATGTATTATTGAAGATGATGAAGGCAATATGTTTATGGGTTCTGATGGTGGTGGTTTAATAAAATTTACAAATGAAAAATTTATTAGCTATACTCAAAATGATGGATTAATCAGCAACACCATTATGTCGATAGTAGAAGACCAACATGGTGCTATTTGGTTTTCATCCTACGGAAACGGTGTTTGTAAACTGGAAAATAACACTTACACTTATTTTACTGAAAATGAAGGGTTAGGAAACAATACGGTTTGGTGTAGTTTAGTAGATAAACAAAACCACGTTTGGTTTGGAACATCTACAGGCTTTTCGATGTTTGATGGAAAAAAAATCAAATCATACAGTTCAAAACACGGTTTAAATGCCAATAAAGTATATGCATTAGCACAAGATAAAAACGAAAATATTTGGATAGGCTCAAAAGAAGGTCTATCAGTATTATATCTAAACAAGGACAGTTTATACAATTTTACTGCTGAATTTAAATTGCCGACAAATATCAGAACTATTGTTATTGAAGACGAATCTACTATTTGGCTCTGTTCTGCCGAAGGCTTGATAAAATTCAACCCTTTAAACAAAACACATGTAAAATATACCATCGAAAGTGGATTACCCGACAACAGTGTGATGAGTTTAGTTAAAGATGAAACCAATACCTTATGGGTTGGAACAAAAAATGGACTAGCTTATTTTAAAAACAATGCTTTTGTTCCTGTTTTAATTGCAGAAGATTATTCATCGAACAACATCAATTTTTTAAAACTCGATAAATTCAATTCATTATGGATTGGCACCAATAATGGGCTTTATAATTTAAGAAATTTTAATAACATCTCTACTTCTTCTTTTATTCGTTATTCTAATTTAGATGGGTTAAAAAGTTTGGAGTGCAACCAAAATGCAGTATTTATTGATAGCAAAAATAATTTATGGTTTGGAACAAATTTAGGTTTAACAAAACATTCTATTCAATCGGAAAATGAAGTATTACAAGTTCCTAAAATAAACTTAAAAGAAATACGGTTATTTTTTGAACAACAAAACTGGAAAAAATATACCGCAACATTTGACCAAAATCATTTACCCAAAAACCTTGTTTTACCTTACAATAAAAATCACCTTACCTTTGATTTTGATGGAATTTATCATAAAAGTCCGGATAAAATTCGGTTCAGATTCAGGCTAATTGGCTTTGATGAAGACTGGCAGCCTATTACAAAAGCAACTTTTGTTACTTATTCCAATATTCCTTTTGGAGAATATACTTTTGAACTTGCCGGGTCGGTTGATATGAAAAACTGGTCTAATCCTGTAAAATTTAACGTTACCATTAATCCCCCTTTTTGGTTTAGATGGTGGTTTTACATTCTTGTTGTGCTTTTTTTAGCAAGTATTACTTGGTTAATTATTGAACTCCGCATAAAAGGAATACATAGAAAACAAGCCACACAACTTATTGTTGATCAAGCTAAAATGCTTTCTTTGGAGCAGCAAGCATTAAACGCAAGTCTTAACCGGCACTTTATTTTTAATGCACTTAATTCTATTCAATACTACATCAATCGGGAAGACAAGCTTTCAGCAAACAAATACTTAACAAGTTTTGCTAAATTGGTACGTAAAAATTTAGATAGTACCTTAGAAAACGAAATTGAATTGGATGATGAAATTGAACGGATAGAACTCTATTTAAAATTAGAACAAATGCGGTTTCAAGATAAATTCGATTTTAATATTGATATTGATGAAAGTTTAAGGTCGAGTTCGGTTAAAATACCTTCTATGTTATTGCAACCTTACATCGAAAATTCTATTTGGCACGGCATTCTCCCTGCAAAAAAACATGGTGAAATTTTAGTAAAAATTTACAAAGAAAGAGGCAACCTCATCATCACCATTAAAGATAATGGTGTAGGTATTGAAACAAGTTTAAAGGAAAAACAAGACAAAAAACAATTACACGTTTCAAAAGGTATGGATTTAACAAAAAGCCGAATCAATTTAATTAACCGAATTACCAATAAATCGTGTTTTGTAAAAGGGCCTTATCAAATTTATGATGCTGCTAAAAATGTTGCCGGAACAGAAGTTTCGATAACTATTAAGTTGGGTGATTGAGCTACTTTTAAACTAGAAAGTTTAGTTTTCTTAAACTTCTCTTGAGCAAAAATCACATTTTTTATATTAGTAACATTTCTAAATAAAGATGTTTTTAGAGCGAAGAATTATCTAATAATCCAATAAAACAATATGGTCAATTTCTTTTTTGTCTTGGAAAAATAATTTAACTTTCATTGTGTTAAATAATTCCAAATCTTGTTTATTTAACATAAGGTAAATAACTCCATCATTACATAACATGAGTGGTTTGGTTGAGTCTATTTTTTTATAAAAAGCTAAGTCTTTAAAGTTATCTTCCCATTCGCAAGTCGTGAAATTTTTGGATTTTAACAACTTGTTATTCAATTTAGAATTGGATTGATATCTTAGTAACAATTTTGGGAATAAATACATTAAACGACTGTTACGATTTGGAGGATTTATATTCGAATAGGTGTAAAAAACTTTTAAAGGATTTCCATAAGAAGTTTTTCCGTTTAAAATGTATTTAGCTTCATTGATAATGAGTTCTTTAATATCAAAATTTTTTCTAAATAATCTTGATGCATTTTTACTTTTCAAATGGTCTAACCAGAAAAGGGAATGTTTAATTTCAATTACAGCATTTTTCTCAACCGCCCATTTTATTATAAATTGCCAGATTTTATCTTTTTTCTCATATTCTTCAATATAGTAAGCAAAACAGTCCATGCTGATTTTTTTAAAAAATTCTTATTGCTCGAACTCTAAATAATTGACCTTTTAATGCATCGGATGTTAAACCGTTTGAGAAACTAACGGCTTTTGCGTTGTTAGTACTTTGTTCTGTTAATGACCAATATAAGCCTAAAGCAAAATCATAAGAAGTCGAAGCAACAATATTTCGGTTAGCGTACATCAATTCTAATTCATATTTTGTGGGTAATCTCCAATCGGAGAATTTATTTGAAACAGCATTAAAGTTTGAATTAATACTAACTACGTTTGAAGCATCATACCAAGTTACACTAGAAGATTGGTCGGTTTGTGCCATAATAATACCATGAGAGCCTTCAGGGTTTGACCAAACAACAATACCTCCACCATAATAATCACCAACAAAATGTCCTTTTGAATCTCCAGCAGATTCCGCATATTTTGCATGTAACGCAAAAGGCACAGAAACCAATTGTGTAACACCTGATAAGGCGTATGATGAACCTCCGTTTATATCAATTTCTGTTTCTAAAAAGTAATCGAAAGGTAAACTAAAACTAACTTGTGGCATTGTCCAAATTACAGGTGTTCCTTCGCCAATTTTAACATTTACTAATCCAAAATCATTTGTAGTAACAGCGTGTATTTCTTGATAATAAATTGACCCACTAACAGTTCCTAAACGGATTGAAAGCCTCAAACTTATGGATTGATTTGGCAAAATAGAACCTGAGCTATTTCTTATAACAGCCTGATAGTTAATAAGACTTGGGGCTTGACCAAATGTTGTAAGTAGCAACAATAAAGCTGCTATTAATGATATAATGTGTTTTTTCATGGTTAAATTATTTATGCTTAATTATTTTATAAACGCTTGTAAATGCACTATTCGATACCACAAGGATATAATGTCCGACTACATAATCAGTTAAATCAATCTCATCTTCGTATGTTTCTAAAAGAACTTGACCGGAAATGTCAACCAATTGAAGTTTTGTATCGGGTGTTTTATTTGAAATATTAAAAAAATCAGTTGTTGGATTGGGGTAAACAGTTATGTCGAACTTCGGATTTTCCTCAACTACCGTTATTGTTAGATTGGTTTGATGAAATCCTTGCGTGATTATAATAGTATTTTGAATTGTTTCTACAACCGTTTCACCAACGGTAAACGAAACTAAACCAATCGTGCTTTGATATGTGTCGCCACCAGAAGCTATAACATTTTGAGAAAACGATGCTAATGAGCCCGTGCATAATGTGATGAAAAAAGATATTCTTTTTATGGGAGCACAAATATTTTTCTTTTCAAATTCTATCATACAGGTTCGTATTTCATTTTTAATAATGGCAGCTTCTTCATAGTTTTGACTAAGGAGTTCCTGATGTCTTTTTTGTTTAAGCTTCTTTAGTTTTTTTAGAAGTCTCTCCTCAGAAAAGCTATCATTTTTCATCAGTCTTTCTTAGTTCTTCAAGCTGATTGGTGTATTTCCTAATTAAATCTCTTTTGTCAGCAGCATTAGAATAGTGTTGATTTTTAATATCAACTTCTTTTTGTTTTTCAAGTTGTTGGATTTTTTCAATTAGTTCTTTTTCTGTCATTGTTTTAATGTGAATGGTTTAGACAGACAAAACTAATTTACTTGATACGACATTAGCAAGGGAAGTTGTTTTTTAGCCTTAATTCAACTAATTCTATAAAGGCTTCGACCTGTGATTTAGACTCAATTTTTAGCGAGTTTTTTTGTAAAAACTTATTAATGTTGCTATTGTTTGCATTTGAAAGATGGGGTAAACAGATTAAAGGAATAGAACCAAACTCACCTTTATATGTTGTTAAATCAAAATTTACCTCAGTATTAGTTCTGAATCTTTCTCCACTTAACATGTGTGCTGGTACAACACCTAATGTAATAATTAGCTTTGGTTTTACTACTTCTATTTCTTTTTTTAAAACATCAAGATGTATTTTATTTTGCCAAAAGGATTTACAATTTGTACTTCTTTTATTCTTTTCTATTTCCTTGTAAAATATCTTTGAAGCATCAGTAATGTAAACACCATAATTTACCGCTAATTTCTCTACAAATTCAAAATATTTTTTTGCATCTTTTTCCCTTACTTTTCGAATATGAAAAGCGTAAGGAGTTCCAAATTCTAGGATATTTTTAAATTCCTCACAACTTCTTAGTGGGTCAAGCCCAATAACCATAATATTTCTATTTTTTTCGTTTAAATTAAACCAAGAGGGTATATCACAACCAAAATTTTGTAAACCACCTATTTTTCGTCCATTAAAATAACTTTCTTTAACAATATTAGGTTCTTGTCGAATTATCACGTGGTCGTCATATTTATCCGTTTTATATTCATTAGAGAAATATAGATACAGTCTTTCAATTTTAACTTGTTCTATATTTAGAAATAGAGGTAAAACCTCTTCTTTTATCTTTTTTGATAATGTGTTTTCGTTACAAAATTCAAGCATAGCATTGTATATTTTTTAATAATTCATTTTTAATATCTTCTCGCACTTCTTTTGGTTCAATCACTTTAACAGAAGTTCCCAACCAATATGTTTGGGGTTATTTATCCATTCTTTTCCTATTGTAAAATTGGTTTCAACAATAATTGTTCTCTTTAAGCATTTTTCTTGAGGAGCATCTTCTCTATAAATACGGACACCAATACATTGGTTGAATAATGAAAATTCTAATTCGTCAAACATTTCTGATTTACGATTTTTATCTATCTCGTTATCTAAAATTTCTAAAGAATCCGCTATTATTTGGCTTATTGTAAAATGCCTGTATCCTTTAGCTACCATTTCGTCTTTTTCTAATCTAAACCCTCCAACATAAAATTTTTCAGCATCTGGTTTTATAAACCAAGGCTCAATAACATGAGTGTTTATCTCGTTATTAAAATAATTATGATGTGCAAATCGCACTTGTTTTCCTTGTTGAATAGCTTTCATTAAAACAAATATTTGAGGAACCTCAGCAGAAGCGTTTTTAAAATGAAATTTTAATGTTTGTGAGAATCCTGTTAACTCCTCCGAATTAACTTCATGAAACAATTTTAAAGAGTTGAGATAGTTATACAGGAAAGTATAAGTAGGGTAATTGTTGCTTATCACTTCGCGAGACAGAACATATTTTTTCTTTGCTCTATCGTAATAAAACTGTTCATTGGTTAGGTTGAATAGCGTTCTAAATTTTATAATTGTTCTTTCAATCAACTTATTCAGTGAAATTTCTAAATCACTTTTATTTGCTCCAATAATTTTAATGATTTCGTTTCTACTGATAGAAAAATCAGATTTAGATACCGTTTTGTTCCAAATTTCTTTAGTTTCTGTAAAACTCTTTAGTTTCCAATTTTGAATTTCGTTTAGTGAAATTTCGTTTGTATACTGTCTCATTATACAAATATAATGAATTAACTACGACATCAAAAAAGGGTGTGCTCAAAAAAATTGACAGCAAAAGATGTTATCCTTTTTTTACTTCAAAGTTTCCTGAACTTCTGTAAGATTGGGCTTGTTTATTGAAACCTAATCTTGCAATTTCTTTTTCAACATCTTTAGCATCAGGAGACGATATTGAAGAGGAAACTACTTGAAACTCGTAACCTTTTGGCATATCGCCATAGTTTCCTTTTGCTTTTAATTTATAAACTGGCATAAAAATTAAGTTTTTGATTTTGCTTACTCTGGTCGGTTTTCAGCTTTCCCGTTTCCTGCAAAGCTATATTATTAAGCCACTTTTAAACTAGATAATTTAGTTTTCTTAAACTTCTCTTGGGCAAAATCCAATGTAATTTTAAATTCCTTGTTCGATTTGTCTGAAGGCATTTCAAACATGGCATCCAACATAATGGCTTCGCAAATAGAGCGTAACCCTCTGGCTCCAAGTTTGTATTCCATTGCTTTATCAACAATAAAATCTAACACTTCTTTATCAAAAGACAATTTTATACCATCCATTTCAAACAATTGAACATATTGTTTAATAATCGAATTTTTAGGTTCTGTTAGAATTCTTCTTAACGCACTTTTGTCTAAAGGAATTAAGTGTGATAAAACAGGCAGTCGCCCTATGAGTTCAGGAATTAATCCGAATGCTTTTACATCTTGAGGCGATATGTATTGCAATAAATTTTCTTCGTCATATTCTTCTCTTTCTTTAGACTTATAACCAACCACTTGAGTCTGTAATCTGTTGGCAATTTTTCGCTGAATTCCATCAAAAGCACCACCGCAAATAAACAATACGTTTTTGGTTTCGATAGCAATTAATTTCTGTTCAGGGTGTTTTCTTCCTCCTTGTGGTGGAACATTAACAATAGAGCCTTCTAACAATTTTAATAAAGCTTGTTGAACTCCTTCACCGGAAACATCTCTAGTAATAGAAGCATTGTCACTTTTACGAGCAATTTTATCTATTTCATCAATAAAAACAATTCCTCGTTGTGCAGCTTCTACATCATAATCCGCAGCTTGGAGTAATCTAGTTAAAATACTTTCCACATCTTCGCCAACATATCCGGCTTCGGTTAAAATGGTTGCATCGGCAATACAAAACGGAACATGTAAAAGTCTGGCAATGGTTTTAGCCAACAACGTTTTTCCTGTACCTGTTTCACCAACTAATAATATATTTGATTTATCAATTTCAACATCATCATTTTTTCTACTCATCGAGTAGGTTAATCTTTTATAGTGATTGTAAACGGCAACCGACAATACTTTTTTTGCCTCATCTTGACCAATAACGTATTCGTCTAAATGATTTTTAATTTCGATGGGTTTTAGTAGCTGAAGTTGGTTGGTCAGGTCTTTTGTAGATTTACCAGAAACCTCTTCTTTAACAATGGTTTGTGCTTGAGTAACACAAAAATTACAAATGTGACCAGTAACGCCAGCAATCATCACATCCACTTCACCTTTTGGTCGTCCACAAAATGAACATTTTACCTGTTGCTTTTCCATGATGCAAAGTTAGTAAAAAAGAACATACTAATAATGATAACTAATTTGAAGCTATTTCTATACGGAAACTTGATTTTTAGATTTTACGATATTTTCCACAAAGCTGTCGAATAAATATCTCGAGTCGTGTGGCCCTGGTGAAGATTCTGGGTGATATTGAACTGAAAAAATAGCTCTGTCTTTTAATCTAAATCCTGCTAAAGTTTTATCATTTAAATGTTGGTGAGTAATTTCAATGTTACTGTCATTTTTTGCAGATTCCATATCCACAACAAAGCCATGATTTTGAGAAGTTATTTCACCTTTACCCGTTATTAAATTTAAAACCGGGTGATTACAACCCCTATGCCCATTGTGCATTTTTGAGGTTTTTAGTCCACATGAAATGGCTAAAATTTGATGTCCCAAACAAATACCAAATACTGGTAATCCAGATACTGCAATTTTGGTAACATTGTCTATCTGAAATTTCATTACAGACGGATCTCCAGGTCCATTTGATAACATAAAACCATCAGGATTCCATTCCATCATTTCTTCAAAAGAAGTATGCATCGGAAAAACTTTCAAGTAACAACCTCTATCTGCCAAACATCTTAGAATGTTTTTCTTTACGCCAAAATCGTAAACTGCCACTTTATACGCTGAATTTTCATCTCCAAAATTGAACGCTTCTTTGGTACAAACTTTTGAAGACAGTTCTAATCCTTCCATAGACGGAACTTTGCTCAATCTGTTTTTAAGTTCATTAATATCAAATATTTCAGACGAAATAATTGCATTCATAGCTCCTTTATCTCTAATATGCCGAACTAGAGCTCTAGTATCAACATCAGATATTCCAACTATTTTATCTTTTTCAAAATATTCTTGCAATGATGAATCTGCTACAGCTCTTGAATAAACTTCAGAGAATTTTTTACATACTAAACCTGCTATATTTACTTGATTAGATTCAACTTCTTTCTCAGAAACTCCATAGTTACCTATATGAGAAGTAGTAGCAACCATTATTTGCCCAAAATAGGATGGATCAGTGAAAATTTCTTGGTAACCTGTCATTCCCGTATTAAAACAGATTTCACCAGTTGTAGTACCAATATATCCTGCTGCTTTGCCTTCAAATATGGTTCCGTCCTGTAATAATAGAATAGCTTTAGTTGTTGAATCTCCCATAAAAACCAATTTTATAATCCAAAAAAAAAGGATAAAGTAAAATTACTTTATCCTTTTCTTATTATCTAAAAATTAAACTTC
This sequence comes from Bacteroidota bacterium, assembly GCA_016183805.1. Lineage (GTDB taxonomy): Bacteria > Bacteroidota > Bacteroidia > Flavobacteriales_E > Vicingaceae > Vicingus. The sequence continues at coordinate 102 of JACPDX010000022.1, read as the reverse complement.
AAATATTAATCTTTTTTCTCTTCTTCGTTAGATGTATCTTCCGCAGTATTTTCTGTTGAATCTTCAATTTTAGGTTCTTCAGCAGCAACAACTTTAGTTTCT
>JACPDX010000021.1:43251-61722 GCA_016183805.1 Bacteroidota bacterium | reverse complement strand
TATTGAAGGCGAAATCCCTATAAATGCATATGATAGATTAATTGAGTATTCGTGTAACATAAAAGATCCTATTTCAATAGAAACTGTTTTCAAGAAAGATAATTCATACTTTTTGGGGTATTACCACTTAAATGAACATGTTTATTATTTAGTTAAGTTTGATGAAAACAAATAAAAAAAATCAAAACACTTAAAAACATATTACCCCAATTAAAATCGTTTACAAAATGGTTCTTCATTGTTCAAGGAATATTTTTTCTAATCCTCATAATTTTATCATTTACTACACTACCTTTTTGGATGTTTTACGATTTAAGTGTTTCTGAAACCAAACTAACCTCCCCACCGGAATATATTGTGGTCATGAGTGGAGGTGGAATCCCCAGTGAATCGGGTTTAATGCGAACGTATAAAACTGCCGAAGTTGCAAATATGTATCTAGATGCAAAAGTCATTGTTACCATGCCTGGAGATACTGCCGACACCAACTCCTCATGTAACTTAATGAAACAAGAAATTGTGTTAAGAGGCGTAAATCCAAATCGGATTATTTTTGAGAATGTTGGTACCAACACTCGTTCTCAAGCTCAGGAAGTACAAAAAATTATTAAAACCAATGCTCCCGTTTTATTGATTACTTCTCCCGAACATATTTATCGTTCGATAAAATGTTTAAATAAAGTTGGCTTAACCAATGTTTCCGGTGAGCCTTCTTGGGCTCAAGAAATGGAAGCTGATTTTAGGTTTAATGATGAAAAATTAGGTGGAAACAAGGCAATACCAAACATTGGAAATAACATACAACTTCGCTATCAATTCTGGAACCATTTAGGATATCAAATTCGTGTATATCGCGAATATTTAGCAATAGCTTTTTACAAATTAAAAGGCTGGATTTAATCTATTTCATTTTTTTTATAAAATTTATTCGGAGATTTTTGTTCCACTACCATTTTTTGGGTACTTTTGCTCTAATTTAGAATGAATCTAAATAAGAAAAAAAAATTATGATAACAGTTTCAGAAAACGCAAAAAAACAAGCCATCAGATTAATGGAGGAGGGCGAATCACCAAAAGATAGCTTTATTCGAGTTGGTGTAAAAGGTGGTGGTTGCTCAGGTTTAAGCTACGACTTAACCTTTGATCATGTGATAACTGATGACGACAAAATATTTGAAGACAAAGGGATAAAAATCGTTTGCGATAAAAAAAGCATCCTTTATTTAGCCGGAACTGAATTAGACTTTTCAGGAGGTTTAAACGGAAAAGGATTTATTTTTAAAAATCCAAATGCAAACAGAACTTGTGGATGCGGGGAGAGTTTCTCGCTGTAAGTTCTAAGTTTGAAGTTCAATGTTAATAAACTTCAAACTTTGAACATTAAATTTTGAACAAAAAAATGGCTTACTCAGAAGACGAATTAAAAAAAGAACTTAAAGACCAAGAGTACAAATATGGTTTTACGAGTAATATAGCATCAGAAGTTATTCCGAAAGGATTAAACGAAGACGTGGTACGCTTGATTTCGACTAAAAAAAACGAGCCACAATGGCTACTTGATTTTAGATTAAAAGCTTTTGCCCATTGGAAGACGATGGTGGAAAAAAGATGGGCTCATGTTAGCTATCCTACAATAGATTTTCAAAATATTTCATACTATGCTGCACCCAAAGGAAAAAAAGAAGTGAGTTGGGATGAAGTTGACCCGGAAATGAAAGCGACTATGGACAAACTTGGCATTTCTATGGATGAACAAAAAGCACTTTCGGGAGTTGCTGTTGATTTTGTGTTCGACTCCGTATCTGTAAAAACTTCTTTTAAAGAAAAATTAGGCGAATTAGGGGTTATTTTTTGTTCGTTTAGTGAAGCAGTTGCCGAACATCCCGAATTGGTAAAAAAATATTTAGGTTCCGTAGTTCCTTCAACCGACAACTTCTATGCAGCATTAAATTCCGCTGTATTTTCTGATGGTTCATTCTGTTATATTCCAAAAGGTGTTCGTTGTCCGATGGAACTTTCCACTTATTTTAGAATTAACGAAGCCAATACCGGTCAGTTTGAACGGACTTTGCTTATTGCAGATGAAAACAGTTATGTGAGTTACCTCGAAGGCTGTACAGCTCCAATGCGTGATGAAAATCAGTTGCATGCTGCTGTGGTTGAGTTGATTTCATTAGATGGTGCAGAAATAAAATATTCAACCGTACAAAACTGGTATCCTGGTGATAAAGATGGAAAAGGTGGAATTTACAACTTTGTAACTAAAAGAGGAATATGCTATACAGGTTCAAAAATATCATGGACACAAGTAGAAACTGGTTCTGCAGTTACTTGGAAATACCCTTCTTGCATTTTAAAAGGCGACAATTCTATTGGTGAATTTTATTCAGTTGCAGTAACTAACCACTACCAACAAGCCGATACAGGAACAAAAATGATTCATTTGGGAAAAAACACCAAAAGCACCATTATTTCGAAAGGAATTTCTGCTGGTTTTAGCAACAACTCCTATCGTGGATTGGTTCAAATTAATAAAAATGCAACCAATGCCAGAAACTTTACCCAGTGTGATTCATTGTTGATGAGTGATCACTGTGGCGCGCATACGTTCCCTTACATTGAAGTGAAAAATAGTACAGCAAAAATTGAACACGAAGCAACCACTTCAAAAATAGGGGAAGATCAAATATTTTACTGCAATCAACGAGGTATTAGCACCGAAAAAGCCATCAACTTAATTGTAAATGGCTATTGCAAAGATGTTTTAAATAAACTTCCTATGGAATTTGCAGTAGAAGCACAAAAATTATTGGAAATTAGTTTAGAAGGAAGTGTGGGATAAATCCCATCCCGACCTCCCAAAAGGGGAGGAGAATTCCCCTCTTGAGAGGGGGTAGGGGGTGTGTTAAAAGAGTATACTAAAACATATTAAAATGTTAAAAATTAAAAACTTACATGCGTCAATCGACGGAAAAGAAATCCTTAAAGGAATAAATCTTGAGGTAAAAGCAGGTGAAATTCATGCTATAATGGGTCCAAATGGCTCAGGAAAAAGCACTCTATCTGCCGTTTTAGCAGGAAGAGAAGAATATGAAGTAACAGCCGGAAGCGTTTCATTCGGTGGTAAAGACATACTAGAACTTAAACCGGAAGATAGAGCAAGAGAAGGTTTGTTTTTGGCTTTTCAATATCCAATTGAAATTCCTGGAGTGAGCAACATTAATTTTTTGAAAACAGCCATTAACGAAACCAGAGCATATAAAGGTATGGAGCCTGTTTCTGCAAAAGAATTTTTAGCAATGGTTAAAGAAAAATCTGCTTTAGTAGAATTGGATGCTAAATTGGCAAATCGTTCGGTTAATGAAGGTTTTTCTGGTGGAGAGAAAAAAAGAAACGAAATTTTTCAAATGGCAATGCTCAATCCTAAACTTTCTATTTTAGATGAAACCGATTCTGGTTTGGATATTGATGCATTACGGATTGTTGCAAAAGGAGTCAATCAATTAAAATCCCCAACAAATGCAACCATTGTAATTACGCATTACCAACGTTTGTTAGATTATATTATTCCTGATTTTGTACACGTGTTGTACAACGGAAGAATAGTTAAAACTGGCGGAAAAGAATTAGCTCTAGAATTAGAAGAGAAAGGATACGATTGGATTAAAGAATTAATTTGAAAATGCACCAATTTGAATATTTGAAAATGGAAAACAAAAAATTGGAAGAGCTTCAACAAGTTATTGTTCAACCGTCAAACCCTAAAAAAGATCAACTGCTTGAAACATTCAAATCATTAGATTATAGTGTTGAAGGAGAGTATTATCAAAATCTTCGTAAAGAAGCTTTAGCTGAAATTGCAGCACTTGAATTACCAACTTCGGGTACTGAATTTTGGAAATATACCCGATTGGGGAAAATTGTCAATAAAAAATATCAGGTTGTAAAAGGAAAAATTGATTCTATCCAACCATTTTTAATTCCCAACCTTGATGCAAATATTATCGTTTTGATTAATGGTTTTTACAATGCTGAATTGTCTGCCATTACTGAGCAAGATGGGATTGTCATCTCTTCACTTTCTGAGGCAAAACAAAAAAATGTGGAACAATTGAAATCCACATTTAACCAATATACCAAAAACAGAAACGAACTTTTTTTAGCTATCAACAATGCTTTTCATACCGATGGCGTTTATATCCAAATTGGAAAAAATAAAATTGCTGAAAAACCATATCACATCATCAACATTACCACTCACGACAATATTCTTGCACAAACCAGAAATTTATTTGTTGCCGATAAAAACAGCTCAGTAAAAATTATTGAATCGTTTGTGAATATTCATGGTAAAGAAAATTTTATCAATAGTGTTGCTGAGCTTATTGTTGGTGAAAATGCTTTTTTGGAATACAACAAAATACAAGATAAAAACGAAGAAAACTACACCATTTCAACTGAGCAGGTTTACCAAAATGCCAACAGTAATTTTACCATCAACACAGCAACTTTCAACGGTGCGTTGGTTAGAAATAATCTAACTATTGAAGTAGATGCCAGCAATTGCGAAACCAATTTAAGTGGTTTGTATTTAGGTAAAAACAACGACCACATTGATAATCATACCATTGTTGACCACAAAAAACCACACTGTAATTCCAACGAAATTTATCGTGGGGTTTTAGACGATTCATCAACTGGAGTTTTTAACGGTAAAGTATTTGTGAGACAACATGCTCAAAAAACGAATGCTTTTCAAAAAAATAATACTATTTTATTGTCGGATGATGCAGTGTCAAATTCAAAACCTGAGCTTGAAATCTATGCTGACGACGTAAAATGTAGTCATGGATCTACCACCGGACAAATTGATGAGGAAGCTGTTTTCTATCTTCAATCAAGAGGTGTTAGCCGTAAAAGTGCAATCAATTTAATGATTAACGCTTTTGCGAAAGATACGTTGGAAAAAGTTTCAATAGATGCTTTACACAACTACATCAATACTAAAATTGAAGAGAGATTTGCTTAAAATTACTCAAATATTAGATGTCGAAAGTATCCGCAAAGACTTCCCTATTTTAAAAAGAGAAGTAAACGGTAAGCCTTTGGTATATTTTGATAATGGAGCTACTTCGCAAAAACCACAAGTGGTAATTGATGCTATAACCAACTATTACACCAACGAAAACAGCAACATACACCGAGGAATTCACACGTTAAGTCAGGAAGCAACCAATGCGTATGAAGAAGCCCGAAAAAAAGTACAACAATTTATCAACGCCAAACACTCGAACGAAATAATTTTTACCAAAGGAACAACAGACAGCATTAACTTAGTAGCATCAAGTTTTGGTAAAAAACACTTGAAAAAAGGAGATGAAATTATCATTTCCACGATGGAACACCATTCCAACATTGTGCCTTGGCAAATGATTTGTGAAGAAAAAGAAGCCATTTTAAAGGTAATTCCAATAAACGATAAAGGAGAATTGTTGATGGATGAGTTTAAAAAACTGCTTTCTCCAAAAACCAAAATGGTTGCTGTTACTCATGTTTCCAACACATTAGGAACAATAAATCCCGTAAAAGAAATAATAGCAGAAGCTCATCAAAAAGGAGCTTTAGTACTAATTGATGGAGCTCAAGCTGTTCCGCACACCAAAGTAGATGTTCAAGATTTAGATTGCGATTTTTATGCTTTCTCAGGACATAAAATGTTTGGTCCGACTGGAGTGGGAATTCTTTACGGAAAAGAAGCCATTTTGAACAACTTACCTCCTTACCAAGGTGGTGGCGATATGATTAAAACAGTAACTTTTGAAAAAACGACTTACAATGAATTGCCTCATAAATTTGAAGCAGGAACACCAAACATTGTCGGTGGCATAGGTTTAGGTGTTGCCATTGATTACATGAATAGTATTGGCATTTCAACTATTGAAGCTTACGAACATGAACTTTTAGCATACGCAACAAAACAAATAAAACAAATAGAAGGGGTTCGAATTATTGGAGAAGCAAAAAACAAAGCAAGTGTTTTATCTTTTGTTGTGGATGGAACTCACCCTTCTGATATCGGAATGATAATAGACAAATTAGGAGTTGCCATAAGAACCGGACACCATTGTACAGAACCGTTAATGAACAGATTTAACGTTCCGGGAACAGCACGTGCTTCTTTTGCTTTTTACAACAACGAAGAAGAAATAGATATTTTTATTGCTGCACTTAACAGAGCTGTGACTATGCTTAAATAAGATGACAATTAAAGAAACACAACAAGAGATAGTAGAAGAATTTGCTTTATTTGATGAGTGGATGGACAAATACGAGTACATCATCGAATTAGGGAAAGATTTACCAATTATAGATGAAAAGTATAAAACCGATGAAAATTTAATAAAAGGTTGTCAAAGTAAAGTTTGGTTGCACGCTGAGTTGGTTGATGCTAAAATAATATTTACTGCTGATAGCGATGCAATAATAACCAAAGGAATAGTAGGTTTAGTAATTCGTGTTTTTTCTGGTCATGCACCAAAAGAAATAGTAGATGCTGACTTATTTTTTATTGACCAAATTGGATTACAAGAACATTTATCGCCAACTCGTAGCAATGGATTATTGGCAATGTTAAAACAAATTAAAATGTACGCAATTGCTTTTCAAGCAATAAAATAATATGATTACTAATGGCTGAAGAAAACAAAAAAAACCTTGAAAATCCATCTAAACAAGATGTGGAGATGCAAATTATAGATGTATTAAAAACGGTTTACGATCCTGAAATTCCTGTTGATGTATATGAGATGGGATTAATCTATGAAATTAACATCGACGACGATTTTAATGCAGAAATTGTGATGACATTAACATCACCTTCATGCCCTGTTGCAGAAAGTTTACCTGAAGAAGTTCGTCAAAAAACCGAAGGCTTGTGGAGCGTCAAATCAGCTAAAGTAACCCTTGCTTGGGAGCCACCATGGACTAAAGACATGATGAGCGAAGAAGCTAAATTTGAGTTAGGGTTTATGTAGAATTTATCTAAAAACCTCATGCAGAATAATATCTGCACAAATCTTTTGATATTATAAACAAAAGCTTACATTTGCAGCCTTAAAAAAATTATTAACAATTAAATATTAAAAAATGCCTACTAGAATTAGATTACAAAGATTTGGTAAAAAAGGTCATGCTTTTTTCCATGTTGTTGTAGCTGATAGTCGTGCCCCACGAGATGGGAAATTTATTGAGAAATTAGGCACGTACAATCCAAACAACAACCCCGCAACCATTGACATAAACTTTGAAAGAAGTTTACATTGGGTAAAAACAGGTGCTCAACCATCTGATACTTGCAAAGCTCTTTTATCATACAAAGGAGTAATTTACAAAAACCACTTAGACAAAGGTGTGGTTAAAGGTGCTTTAACACAAGAACAAGCCGATAAAAAATTTGCTGCTTGGTTAGGTGAAAAAGAAGGTAAAATTGAAGGTAAAAAAGAAGGTTTAAGTAAAGCTGCTGTTGCTGCTGAAAAGGCTAGACTTGCTGCTGAACAAGAAGCCAACGCTAAAAAAGCTGCCGAAATTTTAGCTAAAAACACTCCAGTAGAAGAAGTTGTAGCCGAAGAAGCGCCTGTTGTTGAAGCAACTGAAGAAGCTGCTCCAGAAGTAGTTGCTGAAGAAGTTACTCCAGAAACTGACGCTCCTGCTGAAGAAGAAGCAAAAACTGAAGAATAAATCATGAACATTGAAGAGTGCTTTTATTTAGGTTACACTTCTAAAGTTCATGCTAAACAAGGAGAACTCATCGCTAAACTTGATGTAGATCATCCTGAAAAATACAAGAAATTGGAATCAGTGTTGATTCGTTTGAATATAAACGATACTTCACTGATTCCTTTTTTTATATCCTCTGCCCAGGTGCTAAACAACGGCACTATAAAACTCAAAATTGACGATGTTAACGATGTTGCTCAAGCCCAATTATTGGTTGGGAAAGAACTTTATCTACCTCTCGCCAAACTCCCTAAACTAACAGGCAACAAATTTTATTACCATGAAGTAGTTGGTTTTAAAGTTATTGATGCCACCAAAGGAGAAATTGGTGAAATATTTAATGTATTAGAATTACCTCAACAAGCGGTGTTGGAGATTAAAAACACTCAGGAAAAAGAAATCTTGATTCCGATAACCGACCAAATTATTAAAACCGTTAACAGAGCTGAAAAGACTATCGAAATTGATGCTCCAGAAGGATTGATTGACATTTATTTGGAGTAGCGAATTATTATACTGTTTTTCTGTTTGTAACTTCTCTATAAAAAAATCGTATTATGTGACTTTAAATCATTCCCAAAATGAAAAAAAATGTATCCATTGTTACAATATTCTTTCTTATACCTTTAAGTATTTTCTCGCAAGCTCCTGATTATTTGTGGGTAAAAAATAATGGTGGAGGCTATTTTGATAATGCTGAATTAATGGTTGTTGATTCATTCAATAACATATATGTCGGCGGCGAATTTTCAAGTCATACATTACCGTATAGTTCTACAACCCTAATTAATTCATATACATCTCAACCTGATGATTATACTTATGATATTTTTTTAACTAAATATGACCAAAACGGGAATATTCTTTGGGCAAAATCTGCTGGAGGCATTAACGATGATGGGATATCATCACTTATAGTTGATTCTATTGGCAACATTTATATAACTGGTACTTATGGAGGGTCTTATACTGGAGGTACTTTAAATTTCACTATAGATTCATTGGTTTTCAGTAATGCTGATAATATCGGAAATTTATGTGTTGCAAAATTCAATACAAATGGAAATTTGATTTGGGCTAAATCTTTTGAAAACATTGGAGGTATTGTTACAACAGACAACAAAGGGCACCTCTATCTTACTGGTTCTTTCTCCGCTACTTTTAATCTAGACTCAATTACCTTAACAAACAATAGCACCATTAATTATACAGATATTTATTTAGCGCAGCTTGATACAAATGGAAATGTGCTTTGGGCAAAATCATATGGGGATATCGGATCTGAAGGCCCCTCCATAATAAGTATTGATAAGTCAGATAACATACTAATTACAGGTCATTTTAATAGCCCTAGTTTAATGTTCGACTCTATTACTCTTACAAATAATACTAATAATGATAATATTTTTTTAACAAAATTTAATAGTAGTGGAGATGTTTTATGGGCAAATTCAATTGTTAATAGTAATATAAATGATGTTTTTAGTGGACTTACTTTCGATCAAGTAGGCAACATTTTTATTTCTGGCTCATTCAAAAGTCAAACAATAACTTTTGGTTCAAACACTCTTTACAATAATTCAATAAACAACAATGATATTTTTATCGTGAATTACAATTCAAATGGAACGCCTATATGGGCGACCTCATATGGAGATGTTAATGACGATTTCCCAAGTGGTGTTACTTTAGACAACACAGGATGTATCTATGTTACTGGAGCTTTTTATAGCCCTAAAATTGTATTTGGGCAAGACACTCTCTTTAATTTTAACCCTGGATATTCTGACATCTTCATATCAAAACTTAGCCCTCTTGGAATAGCAATTTGGACAAAAAAAATAGGTGGCTTTTATAATGATTATGGTAATGATATAGCAATAGACAATACTGGATCTGTATATACAATAGGAGGGTTTGCAGAGATATGTGAATTTGATTCGATTATATTAGCAAATGTGGCAAACAATTTACACACATATGATATTTTTCTTACTAAGATTGGTAGTACTGTCGGTTTAAAAGAGGTAGTTGATGATAATATTTTTACATTATTTCCAAATCCAACGCAAGAACGAATTTTTATTAGAAAAAAATCAATCTTTAATGACATTCTAACATTAAAGATTTTCAATACAAGTGGAAGCCTAGTCTTCCATAAAGTACTCTCGGAAAATAGCTTTTCTTTTGGTGTAGATTTATCATCATTAACACAAGGTGTCTATTTTTTACATTTAACATCCAATAGAGGTAATTATGTTGTAAAACTCATCAAAAATTAACAACATAATTCTTTTGTCTTTCATGTCTTTTAAGTTCAAGCAATTTGCTATAGCACAAAACCTATGTGCCATGAAAGTAGGCACCGATGGTGTTTTACTCGGAGCTTGGACAAAAACACCCAACGGAACAGCTTTAGACATTGGCTCTGGTACAGGTTTAATAGCGTTGATGATAGCTCAACGCAACGCCAATTGTTTTATTGATGCTATCGACCTCAACAAAGATGCCTTTTTACAGACCAAAATTAACATTGAAAATAGCCATTGGAACAACCGCATAACTGCACACCATAGTGCCTTACAAGATTTTAAACCCGACAAAAAATACCAACTGATTGTTTCGAACCCTCCGTTTTTTGTAAACTCCTCTAAATCGGGTAACGAAGCAAAAAATCTTGCCCGACACACCGACGAACTTTCGTTTAACGACTTGTTGCAAGTAGTAGCCAACTTGCTTTTGCCCGACGGCATATTTAGTGTAGTATTGCCTTTTGCGGCTGCTACAGCATTTATTGAATTGGCAAAAACACACCAACTTTGCCTCAACCGTTTATGCGAAGTAAAACCCAATTTAGCCAAACCACCCAAACGTGTTTTGATGGAGTTTTCATTACACGGAAAAGAACTCGAAACAGCAACCTTAACCATAGAAACCAACCAACGACACGTTTACACCCAAGCCTACCAAAACCTTACAAAAGAGTTTTATTTGGAGTTTTAGAAATTTAATTTGGTATATTTGGAAAGGTATATGGCAGATTTAATGTATGTGCATCACATCCGTTAGTTGTGGTTAATATAAAAAACATCTGAATTATAGAAAAACTGAATGACTAAAACTCATTGGAATAGACACGATTTTAGGCTTGAAAGCTTAACTTTAACAATTGACGGTCTCGAAAAATCCATAATAGAATTAGAGAAGAAATCAAAAGAAATTAATTGGTATGATGGACTTTGGTTTTTGGAAGAAGTCGAGCCAATAATAGGATTGTCATTCATTGCTTTTCAAAACTATATAAACAGTAGTATATATGATAGGTTTGAAACTTTAGAAAAGCAATATGAAAAGTATAAACTTGGTAACTTAATAAAAGAAACGGGACGAACAGATATTGAATTAATTATTGCAATAGCAAATTATTTCAAACACAGAGATGACCATAGGGATCTACTTAAAGGAACTCGAGATATTTTGACTGCCTTCAATTTGCATTTCGATAAAGAAACTGACATTACTAACTCGGCAATTATTAAAGGAATGGATTACTTCTCAGAAAAATGGGAATTAACTGATGTCATTAAAGTTGTTAAAGATTGGAGAGAAAAACTATGGAAGGAAGAATAAAAACTTACCACAACATTGTATATAAACACGGCAGCTTGATATTTTAAATTTTCTTTTCTGCATTTTTCATGCAGAATTAGAAAATATTAATGGCACAGCGATAAGATTATAAATTTACCAGCTACCGCATTCTGCTCGTTGTTTAAAGTATAGAAAAGAAGATTCCGTGTCAAGCACGGAATGACGTGGAATATTCGTAGAGACGGATGATTATCCGTCTCCAAATTCAAGAAAACAACTTCTGTATATTTATAAAAAAACCATCATTACACCGAAGAATATCGTAATTTAACGGCAAATTTTTATTAAAATTTTTAAATGGCGTTCGACAATTATCAAGCTAAAAAATTTACTTCTTCAAAAACCATCATGGTTAACGATAATTTAACCGTTGAACAGCCTTTGCAAATTTGTATCAACAACGAACCATTTACCGTTACCATGCGAACACCCGGCAACGACAAACAATTAATTACAGGCTTGTTGTATTCGGAAGACATTTACCGTAACACCCAACATCAACTTTTGATTTCGCTTTCGGAAGCGGATAACATGACCGTAGCTAATGTAACCATTGATAAAAAACTGTTGGGCAAAGGCTATTTAAACAGTCGGAATTTTTTATCTGTTTCGTCGTGTGGCATTTGTGGTAAAAAAGAATTGAACGAATTGGTACAACACCATGAAAGAATTCCAAATTACACCATTTCTCATAAAACACTCATTGGTATGTTTGAGCAAATGAAAAAAGGGCAACATACTTTTTTACAATCGGGCGGCTCACACGCTGCTGCTGCATTTAACAACAAGGGCGAATTGCTTTCTATTATGGAAGATATTGGTCGACACAATGCGGTGGACAAGGTCATTGGCGATTTAATTATTTCCGGTAACCTACAACAATCGGTTTGTATTGTAGTAAGCGGAAGAATATCGTACGAAATTGTGATTAAAGCCTTTGCAGCAAAAATTGGCATTTTGGCTGCTGTTTCAGCTCCGTCAACCTTAGCCGTAGATTTTGCCAAAGAATTAGGCATTACTTTATTGGGTTTTTGCAGGGGAGATCATGCTACGTGTTATTCGCATACAGAAAGGATTGGGTGAATTTACTTCAGACTTCCGACTTGTTCTCTCCATTATTCATCACCTTATTCTGTATTAAAATAGATTCCTGATGGATGAGTTCTAACATTTTACGAATAAAATCGTGGCTTAAACCTACTTTTCTGGCTAAAAAAATCCGGTTGTTTAAAATTTTCTCCCAACGATCTAATTGAAGAATAGTTAAGTTATTATCTCTTTTATATTCACCAATTTTCTCAATAATTGCCATACGAGAAGCAAACTTATTAATCAACTCTTCATCCAACTCATCAATTACACTTCGAAGTTGTTCAATGTTGTTAATCCATTCTTTGTTCTGGCTTTGTTTTTCACGAACGGCTAAATTATTCAGCAATTCCAGTAATGCCTGAGGGGTAAGTTGTTGTTCGGCATCGCTTTTTGCTTGTAACGGATTAACGTGTGATTCAATCATTAACCCATCCATTTCCATGTCCAAGGCTTTTTGAGCAACTTGTTGAATTAAATCGGTGCTTCCTGAAATGTGGCTTGGGTCACAAATAATAGGTAAATTGGGGCAAAGCATTTTTAATTCAATAGGGATTTCCCACATCGGAGCATTTCGGTACGAACTTTTATCGAAAGAAGAAAACCCACGATGAATAGCTCCAATTTTAGTTATCCCAACAGCATTGATACGTTCGATGGCTCCAATCCACAAATTCAAATCGGGGTTAATCGGGTTTTTTATCAGCACAGGAATATCAACACCTCTCAACACTTCTGCAATTTCTTGCACCGAAAATGGATTTACCGTGGTGCGTGCCCCTATCCATAAAACATCAATTCCATTTTTTAAACACTCTTCCACATGTTGGGCGTTGGCTACTTCTGTGGTAACAGGAAGCCCTACTTCATTTCCGGCATCTTTTAACCATTTTAAACCAACACTTCCAACTCCTTCAAAAGAATTTGGGCGGGTTCTTGGTTTCCAAATTCCACCACGAATCATGGAGATTTTTCCACTTTCGGCAATTAATTTTGCGGTGGTTAAAACTTGTTCGGGACTTTCAACACTACAAGGTCCGGCAATAATACAGGGTTGTTTTTTGGTCAACCACGTTGATTTATCTTGTATATTAAGGGATGTTTTTAACACGTTAATTAAGCTAAAGCTTTATTTAGAGATTGTTGCACCAACGATTTAACCGTTTTCACTATTGCATCAGCATTATAAAAACATTCGTTGTAAAGTTCCTCTTGTGTTCCATGTTCAATAAATTTATCGGGTACACCTAAACGTTTCACCGTTGCTGTATAATTGTTATCCGCCATAAATTCTAATACTGCACTTCCCATTCCGCCCATTATACAACCATCTTCCAGCGTAATTACTTTATTAAATTTAGCAAAAACTTCGTGCAACAACAATTCATCGATAGGTTTTACAAAACGCATATCGTAATGTGCTACACTTAACCCTTCTTTTTCAAGAATTTTAATAGCTTTTGTAGCTTCATTCCCTATAGAACCTATTGATAAAATAGCTATTTGTTCGCCATTTTTCAATCGTTTTCCGGTACCAATTTTAATTTTCTTGAATGGAGTTTTCCACTCTACCATGGTTCCATTTCCACGCGGATAACGAATAGAAAATGGTCCATGATTTTCTGCTTGTGCGGTGTACATCAAGTTTCTTAAATCCTCTTCATTAATAGGTGCTGAAACTATCATGTTTGGCACACACCTAAAAAATGCTAAATCGTACGCTCCATGATGAGTTGAACCATCTGCACCTACCAAACCACCTCTGTCTAAACAAAATATCACTGGTAATTTTTGCAACGCCACATCATGGATTACTTGGTCGTAAGCACGTTGCATAAACGACGAATAAATATTGCAGTACGGAATCAACCCTTGAGCAGCCATACCTGCCGAAAAAGTAACGGCATGTTGTTCTGCAATACCTACATCAAAAGCTCTGTCGGGCATTGCTTTCATCATAATATTTAAAGAGCAACCCGAAGGCATCGCAGGAGTTACTCCAACAATTTTGTCATTTTTTTCGGCTAACTCAACAATAGTATGTCCGAATACATCCTGAAACTTAGGTGGTTCAGGGTTTTTTGGAGTTATTTTAATAATCTCTCCGGTGTCTTTATTAAACAATCCTGGTGCATGCCATTTGGTGGTATCACCATCTTCTGCAGGTTTGTATCCTTTACCTTTTTCGGTAATGCAATGTAAAATTTTGGGTCCGGGTATATCTTTTAAATCGTTTAACACTTTAGTTAAATGAATCACATCATGACCATCAATAGGACCAAAATATCTAAAGTTTAACGACTCGAACAAATTACTTTGTTTGAGTAAAGTTGCTTTTATTCCGTTTTCAATTTTTTGAGCAATCAATTGAGCATTGGGGCCAAATTTGCTTACTAATCCTAATAAATTCCATACTTCATCTTTAACTTTATTGTAGGTATGTGAAGTGGTAATGTCCGTTAAATAATCTTTTAAAGCACCCACATTCGGGTCGATAGCCATACAATTATCGTTTAGAATAACCAACAGATTTGTATTTTCTACACCACCATGGTTTAAGCCTTCAAAAGCCAAACCAGCTGTCATCGAACCATCGCCAATAATTGCAATATGTTGACGCTCTTGGTTTTGTTGGCGAGAAGCCACAGCCATCCCTAAAGCAGCAGAAATAGAAGTAGAAGAATGACCAACAGCAAAAGCATCGTATTCACTTTCGGTAGGTTTCGGAAAACCGCTTATTCCTTTGTAGAGCCGATTTGTGTGAAATAGTTCTCTTCTGCCGGTCAGTATTTTATGCCCATAAGCTTGATGACCGACATCCCAAACCAATTTATCATGAGGTGTATTAAACACATAATGTAAAGCAACGGTTAATTCAACCACACCCAAACTAGCACCAAAATGACCGCCTTTTTTAGAAACAACATCAACAATAAAATCACGTAATTCTTCACAAAATTGAGGCAACTCATCTTCAGTGATTTTTTGACGTAAATCGTTAGGAAAATTAACTTGTTTAAGAAGCTCACCTGTTTTGAAAGAGGTCATTTAATACTTTTTAAGATGTCCAAAGTTACTCATATTATTAATTAGTTAAACTGAACCTCTTTTATTTAAAAAAATTGTTATAAAATAATTCTACAACAGTTAATTTTTCTAAAAAAATGTACTTTGGTATAAAAATAGTGGTGCAATTGAAAAAATTAAAAAATAAATGGTATTTTTAACATTCAAACAAAACCTAAAAAAATGAAAACAATAAAAATAGGATTAATGGTATTTACCATGTTAGTTATGGTAACTTTTTCATCAGCTCAAGCTACAGATAAAGATAAAGTAGCAGCCAACAAGGAAAAAACGGAAAAACTTATTAAACATTTAGAGTTGTCTGAAGAACAAGCTGTTAAAGCCAGAGCTTTAAACGAAAAATATTTTGGTTTAATGACTAATGCTGCTGATGCGACTGAAAAAAAGAGATTAAATGATGAGGCTGATGCAGAAGCAAAAAAATTATTGACTGAAGAACAATACAAAAAATACAGAGCATATTTAACTGCTGAGAAAAACCCTAAACAAGCTAAATCTGTTAATAGAATTCCAAGTCAACCTCGTACATCGAATTAATTAAGTACCCTTAAATAATTAGAAGAAGCCCTGAAATTTATCGGGGCTTCTTCTTTTTTCTATACTCCAAAAAAACTGGAGAAATGTTCTATTCGGTATATTCCAATATTGATACTAGGCTTTTTTACATTATTTTTCCATTTACATAAATATGGGTTACTTCTATGATTTTAACCTGTTTTTAAAAAATTATATATTTTTTGTCAGTATTTTTACGTATACTTGAATACGCATTTGTACTTAAAAAATATATTAATGACCTTTCTTAAACAATTATTTTTTTTACTATTATTTTTTTCTAGTTTATTAAAAATATACTCACAACAAGAACTTAAACAAGCCAGTAAATTTTTCAACAAAGGAGATTTTGACAATGCCCTTATTGAATATTCAAAATTAGACACCTCAACTATTGAAATTGATGACAATTTTAAAATAGGAGTCTGTTATTTTCTAGCTCATCATGAGCAAACTAATGGGATTCCATTTCTAGAAAAATATATCAAACAAGCCGATTCTATTACAACTGTTTCCTATTTTTATCTAGGGAGCCTTTATCATAAAAATTTAGACTTTGATAAATCAATTCAAATCTTAGAAGATTTTCTTCAAAAGTTAGAAATTGAACTAAAAAATCAAACCATAAGTACTGAAATTCATGATGAATTTAAGAAGGAAGCAGAAACAATAATTGTAAATTGCAATTATGGTAAGGTGATGATAAAATCTCCAAGAAAGGTGTTGGCAGAAAACTTAGGCGACAGTGTTAACTCAAAGTACCAAGATTATGCTCCTGCAATTTCTTTAGATGAAAAAACTTTAGTATTCACCTCCCGCAGACCAGAAAATTCGGGAAGCAAGATTTCGGGCGATGGCGATTATTTTGAAGACATTTTCTTTTCTAAACTATTAACAGAAAGTTTATTTGAGTCTAAATTAGCCGGAACCGATTCTTCTTCAGGTTTTTTTAACCTTGTCAATCCATTCGAATACTCTAACTCGACACCATTACCCAAAATAATAAACAGCAAAGATCATGATGCCAGTATTCAATTATCTAATGATGGTAATAAACTATATTTTTATAGAAATTCTGATGTTTGGATTTCAACAAAAACTGATACCACATGGAGCGAACCCATTAAATTACCGTTAGTAAATTCAACATCCTTTGAACCATCAGTATATATTACTTTAGATGAAAAGACCATGTTTATCTCTAGTGAAAGAGAAGGAGGAATCGGGAAACTGGATATATTCTTTTCTGAAAAAGATAGCTTAGGGAATTGGACAGAAATGAAAAATTTGGGTTCAAAAATAAATACTACTGAAGATGAAGACATTTCTTATGTAAGTCCTGACAATGATATTATTTATTTTGCTTCAAAAGGACATACCAGTATGGGAGGATATGATATTTTTAAATCGATAAAAAAGGATGGAGAATGGAGTTCTCCAATAAACATGGGCAGCCCAATTAACACCCCTTATAATGATGCTTTTTTTGTGATGACACCACGCTACAATAGAGGGTATTATGCCTCTGAACGCCCTGAAGGAAAAGGGGGAATGGATTTGTATCGATTAACTTTTGCTAATGAAAGAAATCCTCTTGCCGAATTGGCCGGACTGGTTTTACAAGGCGATTCATTGGTTCCTGCAAAGTCTAAAATCACTATAATCAATGAAGTAGCTTCATTAAATGCAATTCACAACTCAAAAGAATTAACCGGCGAATATCTATTGTTGGTTGAACATGGAAAAACTTATGAAATGATTGTTGAAACAGAAGGTTTTGCCCCTTATAAAAAAACTTTTGTTATTCCTGAACAAATCGAATATTTTCAACTTTATCAGGAAATTCATCATGTTTATCTACGTGATTCGTACGGAAATATTATCGGTCAACAAATTATTACCTTTAATGCCTTTGATGATATTGAATCTGCAACCCGAAATGATACCTTGAAGCAATTATTTAATCAATCGAAATATTCAAAATATGTTAGAGATTCCTCCAACTCAACTATAGATAAATTTATTGATGTTAAATTTTATATTACTGAAGATTCGCTAATGAGATTGTTAGAAGCAGATGAAAATTTAAAATTTATTTTTCCCGATTATGCCGAGATTTCCTTTCTATACGAAAACAATAGTGACTTTAGATATGCACTCAATTCGTATATTAAAGGAACAAGCACTAATTTGAATAGTATCAAGGAAAGTACGTTGCTTGTAAATGATATGAAAGATAATGAAGAACTAACTACCGAACTAAATAAATTACAAAATCCGTTTGAAAAACCAATTGTTATTCTTTTTGATTAT
>JACPDX010000021.1:8464-43216 GCA_016183805.1 Bacteroidota bacterium | reverse complement strand
AAGATCATAATATTAAAGACAATCAGCAAAAAGAATTAGAAATATTGTTTGATTTTATGGACTTAAATCGTGAGGTTAATTTCTTGATAAAAGGGCATACCGATTCTAAAGGATCGGATAAATACAATTTAGCCTTATCAACCAAAAGAGCAAAACAAGCATATTCATATCTTACTTCAAAGGGGATTGATAAAAATCGTTTAACCTATAGAGGGCTTGGGGAGTCATCACCCATAGCTCCAAACATAAACATCGACGGCTCTGACAACCCTGATGGCAGAGCTTTAAACAGAAGAGTTGAATTTGAATTAATGCCAAAATAAAAAGCTCCACGAAATAGCGTGGAGCTTTTTTGTACCCGAGGCCGGAGTCGAACCGGCACTCGTAAGAACACGAGTTTGAGTCGTGCGCGTCTACCAATTCCGCCACTCGGGCATACTCAAGTTAAATTGAGAGTGCGAAAATATTGATTAATTTGCAAACAAGAAAGATTTTATTAAAAAAATTACAATACTTTTAATTAATTATTTGGCTAAGAATTAATATTTTAATAAATTTGCAGCCCTTAAGATTTTAGGGAATTGATATGATTCATCCAACAGTTAAAATATTTAGTGGTAGAGCATCGATGTATTTAGCAGAAAAAATTGCTAAAGCTTACGGCGTTTCATTGGGTAATGTTATCATCAATACCTTTAGTGATGGTGAGTTTCAGCCTTCTTTCGAAGAGTCGGTTAGAGGTGCTGATGTATTTATTGTTCAATCTACTTTTCCACCATCTGATAATTTAATGGAATTATTAATGATGATTGATGCTGCAAAAAGAGCATCAGCCAGTAGAATAGTTGCCATCATTCCTTATTTTGGATTAGCTCGTCAGGATAGAAAAGATAAGCCCAGAGTTCCAATAGGAGCAAAATTGGCTGCCAATATGCTCACTGCTGCAGGAGTAAACCGAGTAATGACCATGGATTTACATGCCGATCAGATTCAAGGATTTTTTGAGGTACCGGTTGACCATTTATTTGCCTCAACCATATTTATCCCTTACATCAAAAGCTTAAATTTACCTAACTTAACGATGGCTTCACCTGACATGGGAGGAACCAAACGTGCCAATGCTTACGCTAAGTTTTTACATGCCGAAGTAGCTGTTTGTTACAAACAACGTAAAAAAGCAAATGTAATTGAAGATATGTTTTTAATTGGTGATGTTGCAGGACGAGATGTAATTATTGTTGATGATATGGTTGATACTGCCGGAACATTAGCAAAAGCTGCCGACATTATGATGGAAAACGGTGCAACTAGCGTTAGAGCTATTGCAACACACGCTATTTTATCAGGAAAAGCTTACGATAGAATCCAAAATTCAAAATTAACAGAACTAATTGTTACCGATACTATTCCTTTACACCAACAATGTGATAAAATAAGAGTACTTTCGGTAGCTGATTTGTTTTCTGATATCATTAAGAAAGTATTCAATCACGAATCAATAAGTAACACATTCATTTGCTAATAATTAACGTAATATAAATAAACATGAAATCAATAGCATTAAAAGGAAACAAGAGAACTGACAGAGGATCATCTGATGCTAAATCCCTTAGAAAAGAAGACAAAATTCCGGCAGTATTATACGGTGGTAAAGAAAGCACTCATTTTTTAATTCACCAAACGTATATTTTGTTGATTTGAATATTGATGGCACAACTGTAAGATCAATTATTAAAGAAATTCAATATCACCCGGTAACCGACAAAGTATTACACGTTGATTTTTTAGAAGTTGTTGACGGGAAACCTGTTACAGTATTGTTACCTATTAAAGTGGTAGGTACATCTAAAGGTGTAATTAGCGGTGGTAAATTAAGAACCGTTACCAGAAGATTAAGAGTTAAAGGTTTAGCTAACGCTTTGCCGGAAGCTATTACCGTAGATATTACTCCATTAAAAATTGGTCAATCGATTAAAGTTGGTGATATTAAAGTGGATGGTTTAACTTTATTAGATGCACCAAACGCTGTTGTTGTTGCTGTTAAAATGAGTAGAGCTGCTGTTTCTGCTACAACTGAAGAGGAAGAAAGTGCTGAGGCAACTACTACAGAAGAAGTTGCTGCCGAATAATTAAACAACGATGAAGTATTTAATTGTAGGATTGGGCAATATTGGCTCGGAATACGAAAATACTCGACATAATATTGGTTTTATGATATTGGATGCCTTGGCTAAGGCATCCAATATTTTTTTTGAGACCAACAAGCTTGGATTCACTGCCACACTAAAATTTAAAGGAAGAATCTTTGTTTTAGTAAAACCTTCCACCTACATGAATTTGAGCGGTAAGGCCGTTAATTACTACCTTAAACAAGAAAAAATACCTCAGGAAAATTTATTGGTAATAACCGATGATATTGCTTTGCCTTTTGGGACTATTCGTTTAAAAGGCAGCGGTAGTGATGGCGGACACAATGGATTAAAAAACATTATTGAAACTTTAGGTAATAACAACTATGCCCGATTACGTTTTGGTGTGGGTAGCGAATTTGTAAAAGGCAAACAAATTAACCACGTATTGGGTAACTTTGCACCGGAAGAACAAGTTCTACTTTCTGAAAGACTGAGTAAAGCTGCCGAAGCAATAAAAAGTTTTGGCACCATTGGTTTAGGAAGAACCATGAGCGATTTTAATGGAAAATAATCAAAAAAATATGAAAACAATATTAAGTTTATTCTTGCTTTTACTACTTAATCTTACTGCATTGACACAAAACAACAACCCCAATTACGATGCTGATTTAGCCAAAAAACTTGGAGCTGATGATTACGGCATGAAAAAATACATTTTGGTGATACTAAAAACAGGTATCAACACCACAACCGATAAAGTTGTAACCGACAGTTTATTTAGAGGGCATCTCGACAACATTGGCCGATTGGTGGAGTTAAACAAACTTATTGTAGCCGGGCCACTTGGTAAAAATGACTTAACCTATCGAGGTATTTTTATTTTAAACGTTACCACATTTGAAGAAGCCAACGAATTACTGGAAACCGACCCTGCCATTAAGGAAAAATTGTTAACTCCAGAATTGTTTAACTGGTACGGTTCCGCTGCTTTACCCGAATATTTAAAAGCATCAGACAAAGTTTGGAAACAAAATCCTTAGAAACTTTTATTGAGGTACTTCTTTTAGATTAAACTATTTGATGACCTATTCCAATCAAATAAATACAGAATTTTCCATTGCATGAAAAAAAAAGTTGAAATTCTCGCTCCTGCCAAAAATTTATTTCAAGGAATGGCTGCCATAAACGCCGGTGCAGATGCTGTATATATTGGAGCTCCTGAGTTTGGAGCCCGCTCCAATGCAACCAACTCAGTAGAAGATATTGAGGAACTGGTTAAATATGCTCATTTGTTTAAAGCTCAGGTATTTGTTGTTGTTAATACCATTTTGTATGATAAAGAATTAGATGCTTGTAAAAAATTAATTTACCAATTATACGCCATTGGGGTTGATGCTCTGATTGTTCAGGATATGGCAATAATGGAAATGGATTTACCTCCCATTGTAATACATGCCAGTACCCAAGCCAATAATAGAGACCCAAAACATGTAAAGTTCCTTGCTGATGCAGGAATGAAAAGAGTTGTTTTGGCTCGAGAATTAAATTTAGACCAGATTAGAGAAATACGAGATGCTTCAAATGTTGAGTTAGAATTTTTTGTTTCCGGTGCATTGTGCGTTTCGTTTAGCGGCAATTGTTACATGAGTATTGCCGGAGGCGAACGAAGTGCCAACCGTGGCTCATGTGCACAAAATTGCAGATTACCCTATAACCTGACCGATGGAACTGGAAAAACGTTAATCGCCAACAGTCATTTGTTATCCATTAAGGATTTAGACCTCAGCGACCAACTTCCCAATTTAATTGAAGCTGGAATTACCTCTTTTAAAATTGAAGGTCGATTAAAAGACCTCGTTTATGTTAAAAACAATGTCTCATTTTTAAGAAAGAAGTTAGATGCTTTTTTAGAAAATAACACTAGTTTTCAAAAAGCTTCTTCGGGTAGAACTTTTTACAACTTCGATGCAGAAATGGATAGGAGTTTTAACAGAGGATATACCAATTATTTTGTCAACCATCGTAAAGAAAAAATTGGCTCGTGGGAAAGTCCAAAATCACAAGGACAAGTTATCGGTAAATTAGTTGAAATAAAAAATAACGGTTACGTTATCGAAAATTCGGACAAATTAAACAACGGCGATGGGCTTTATTTTATCAATGAAAACAGCGAACCAGATGGCGTTCAAATCAATACAATTGTAAATGATGTAGTCATTCCAAACACTTTTAAACCTCTTGAGAAAGGGACGATGATTTATAGAAATGCAGATGCCGCTTTTAATAAATTGGTAGAAAGAGAAGATAGTGCCATTCGAAAAATTGGTGTAAAACTCCGATTTTCAGAAACTATTGATGGTTTTCAATTAACAGCCATTGATGAAGATGGACATAAAAGTATTTCGACCATCGAAATCAATAAAGAGTTAAGCAAAAATGGAGAATCGATAATTGAAAACATTAAAAAAAATCTTTCCAAAACAGGCAATACACCTTTTATTGTTGACGAGTTGGAAGTCGATTTCTCGAACAATTGGTTTTTACCCATTTCTAAAATAAACGAAATCAGGCGACTAGTTTTAGAACAATTAATTGATGTTAGAATAAATGAATACCATCGAAAAGAATTTCAAATCACAAAAACCAATCATCCCTATCCTGTTGCTCAACTAGATTTTACGTACAATGTTTCGAACCATTTGGCTAGAGCGTTTTACAAGCGACACGGGGTAACAGAGATTGAAAAAGCATTTGAATTGCAATGGGATCCTGGAAAATCAAGAGTAATGACTACGAAATATTGTGTGAAATATGAGTTGGGAAAATGTCCTAAATTTCAAAAAGAAACCATGGGCGAAAAATTAATTGAACCTCTTGTACTAAAAAATGGAGCTAATGAGTACAAACTGAAATTTAATTGTAAACCTTGTGAAATGGAAATTTGGGAAAAAGATGCCGAATTAACTTTTGATGAGGATGAGTTTTAAGTTGTTATAAATAATATTAAAGCCAAAAGAAAATCCGATTGAATGGTTACATTTGGGATACCCATTTGGGTTTGATATATGTTTTAGTGCAGCATGAAAGAAAAATTAAAGATTATCCCTACTGATTTACTTGAACAATATAATTCGCAAGTAAATAAAGACTTATCTTCTGTGTTTGATAATCTAGTAGATGCTGAAATTTCTACAGATAGTTTTAGCTTTTACACTTCGGTATCTTCTGTTTTTTCGAGCAAAATAGAAGGTGAAGAAATCGAATTAGATTCATACATCAAACATAAAAAATTTGGTATTGAGTTTTTACCTGATTACACCAAAAAGATTGATGATTTGTATAATGCCTATACATTTGCAAAAACCAATTTGCTGAACAAAGAAAACATAGAAAAAGCTCATAAACTATTGAGTAAACATATTGTAGCTTTACATCAACAAGGTAAAATCCGAACACAAAACATGTATGTGAGTACTCCCGATGGGAAAATTGAATATGTGGCAGCTACTCCATTTGAGGTGCAAAAAGAATTAGAAAAATTTTATAGTGATATTGAAATATTGTTGCATCAAAAACTAAAAGTCAATGAAGTTTTCTTTTTTGCTTCAATGATTCATTTGGTATTTGTAAAAATACATCCTTGGAATGATGGTAATGGTAGAAGTGCACGTTTAATCGAGAAATGGTTCTTAGCACAAAAATTAGGAGATAAGGCTTGGTTTGTGCAAAGCGAAAAAAATTATTACCTGCATCATCAAACGTATTACAAAAATATTCGACTATTAGGCATGGAATATTCTGATTTAGATTATTCAAATGCGTTACCATTTTTATTAATGCTTCCAAATTCAATTAGTCGTTAGGCAGTATCCAAATTATATAAATGAAAAAATATTTATTAATATTAATTCTCATTCCCAAAACTATCTTAATTTTTTCTCAAGAAAATAAGCCGTTCCCATTTAATGAGTTTAGTGTATCTATAAATAGAACTAATCTAAAAGATGATAACACAGAAAATAAAATTGGTTTTGGCATAGGAACATATCACACCTTTTTAAGTGAAAAGAAAATCAACTTAAAAATAGGGATTGAATACAATCGAACAAGTCAATTAAAAAAATATGTTTATGAAAGTCATTTTGCTAACTCTAGTGATGTATATTATTACATAAACAGCATTTCCATACCATTTACAACAAAAATAAATTTTGGTAATAAAGCTAAATTATTAATAGAAACAGGTCTTTTTACTGATTTAAATATTGGAGCTAAAAGAAAAGGAACAATGCATAGTTACCTACCCTACCTAAAATATACGGAATCTAAATTCGAAGAAAACACACAAATCTCCGCTATAAATTATGGATTTTCTGTTGGAATAGGTATTAATGTACCATTATTCAAATATCGTTTGACAATAAAGCCAGAATATAAATATGGAGTCCATGAACTATATGATTATGGTACTTCTATATTCAACAAATATTATCGCATAATATTAGGAATACAAATATAGAAAAGGTAACAGCCAACATTCTATATATTTGCTTAAAGTAAATAACCACGCTTATTGCGTGGCAAGTTGTCCCACTTCAACGGTTTGTTTTAAGAAAAAAAACTAAAACCTTACCTGAAATTTCACATCACTTTTAGTATTGCCTGTAATTTCTTCTAATCCCAAACGAACCACATCAGGGTCATTAATGATAGCTTAGTCCGTAAATTCCCTAACAATTAAGAATCTACTCACTTTTGAGTACCTTTGATAAATGGAAATCTTTATTATACTGTTCCTGATTTTGCTTAACGGCATTTTTGCCATGTCGGAAATTGCAATGGTTTCGTCACGCAAATCGAGACTGGAAACAGCAGCAAAAAGAGGAAGTAATGCTGCAAAAAAAGCACTTGAACTTTCTCGTAATCCGGGAAAATTTCTTTCTACAGTGCAAATAGGTATTACCCTTATCGGAATTTTAACAGGTATTTATAGCGGTGAAAAAATTGAAGATGACTTAGTTGTATTTCTTAATCAATTTGAATGGCTCAGCCGTTATAGTGAAACTCTAGCAGTAACAGTTATTGTAGTAGTGTTAACCTTCTTTTCGTTGGTGTTGGGTGAACTCGTTCCAAAACGTATTGGTTTAACCATGCCAGAAACCATTTCAAAATTATTGTCGTACCCGATGTATTGGATTTCAATAATTGCTGCTCCATTTATCTGGTTACTCACCTTTACTTCCGACTTTGTTATAAAGCTTTTTCATATAAACCCTTCAACTGAAAGTAAAGTTACGGAGGAAGAAATTAAAGCAATTGTTCAGGAAGGTAAAGAAAGTGGAGCTATTGAAGAAATTGAGCAAGATATAGTTGAGCGTGTTTTTAGTTTGGGTGACCGGAAAATTTCATCGCTTATGACACACCGTAACGACACTATTGTACTCAAAACCTCCATTTACCCTGTGGTAAACAATAAAATGGAGGTTATTGGTATTGTACTGCTCAAAGACCTCTTTAAATACATTAATGAACCAACTTTTAAAATTACGAGCCACATTAAGCCACCACAATACATCTCCGAAAATTTATCGGCTTATGAAGTATTAAAATTATTCAAAACAAGCAAAATTCATCAGGCAATTGTAGTAGATAAGCATAAACAAATGCAAGGTTTAGTAACCATGAACGATTTATTGGAAGCATTGGTTGGTGATGTTTCCGAGTTTTATGAAACTGAATTTGTTTTTGTTCAGCGTGCAGATGGTAGTTGGATTGTTGATGGACAATACCCTTTAAGTGAATTCTTACGTAAATTTGATTTGGATGATTTGGCAGAAGATTACCCGTTTAATACCATCAGCGGACTAATACTCCATATAATAAGAAAAATTCCTACTACAGGAGATACGCTTAGGTGGCGAAATTTTGAAATTGAAATCTTGGACATGGATGGTGCAAGAATTGACATGGCACTATTTACTGCTCTTCATGATTAATACCAGATAGCAAAAATCACTGCAAATATTAATAGTTTTTTGTGATTCAGGAGGGCAATTGTCCGTCTCTACAAATTAAAATTCCTCAAAAAAAACAGTTTCATTTTTAATATCAATCTGCTTTAGAAAGTTTTGCAATAAAGACAAATTACCATTGGTATAAAACACATGGCTATTTGTATTGTTTGTCTTCAGTAATTGATGTTGCTCCAAAACGTTTTTGGTTTGTTTGGCAACTGCCTCACCTGAATCTATTAGCTTAATATTTGCGGGTATAATAGTTTTAATGATAGGTATTAAAAAAGGGTAATGTGAGCAGCCCAACACAATATAATCAACACCTTCATTAACCAAAGGTTTTAAATATTGTTCTAAAAGTGGTTTGGTTTGCTCCAGTTTGCCTGCTTCTATTAAAACCACCAAACCCTTGCCTTCTACTTCAATAATGTCTTTAGAGTCTCTATATTGTTCTGAGGTAGAAATAAACAACTCACTGCTCAATGTCCCTTTGGTTGCTAACACACCAATTTTATTGGTTTTACTTTGCAATGCTGCTGGTTTTATGGCGGGTTCAATACCTATAAAAGGTACGTTGTAATTTGCTCTTAACACTTTAATGGCATTGGTGGTGGCAGTATTACAAGCCACCACAATCATTTTACAACCTTTAGAAAGTAAGTATTCAGTATTTTTTATGCTAAAATCAATAATTTCTTGTTTTGATTTTTCGCCATAAGGAGCATTTTTACTGTCGGCTAAATAAATGGTATTTTCGTTGGGCAGTAATTGATTAATTTCTTTCCAAATAGACAAGCCTCCTAAGCCAGAATCGAAAATCCCGATGGGTGAACTTGCTGATATGTGATTCGTTTTAGTCATAAAAAAAGCTCTTTCAAATGTAATCGAAAGAGCTTTTAAATTTACGTAAAAGTTTATTTTTTTATAAACCCAATTTCTTTTTTACTAAAGGTAAAATATCATCACCTTCAACAGAGTAAAGTACAACGCCAACGCTGGAATCTAAGACATAAGTATATGAGCCTTCTTTGGCTACAGCATTAATGGCTTCTTTAGCCTTATCAATCACCGGCTGTAACAATTCTTCTTCTTTTTTCTGTAAATCTGCTTCTGCAGTTTGTTGAAACTCAGTAATTCTTTTTTCTAAATCGGTAATTTCTTTGATTTTAGAATTTTTAATTACTTCAGTCATTACATCTTGCTTACCTTGAAATTCTTTGATTTTAGTTTCATATTCTTTTCGCATCGTTTCAAGAGTGGTTCTCAAATCAGTTGCATACGTTTCTAAATCTTTTTGGATTTGAGTTCTTTCCGGCATTGCCGACAATAATTCATTTGAATTAATATGTCCAATTTTAACTGTTTTCTGACCAAAAACTGTAGTTGACATGGCAACCACAAGCATTACTATTGTTAATTTAATTTTATTCATGTTGTTTAATTATTATTTTAGTTTGTAAATATAAATTATTATTTAGACTCGCCCGGTGTGTAGCCCATTTTTTTTAACACCGCATCACTTTTATTGTATTTAGAGTTTGAGTATAACATGGTTAAGCCACTCGATTTATCAAAAACAATATCTAACCCTCCAATGGTTGCAATATCCTGTACCGCTTGATATACTTTATCTTGAACAGGTTTTACCAATTCCTGACGTTTTTTAAACAACTCACCATCAACACCAAATTTTTGTTTTTGATATTCTTTTGCCTCTTTCTCTTTTTTAATGATTTCAGCTTCTCTTTTTGTTTTCATGTCCTCGGTTAACAATATTTGTTCTGCTTGATAGTTTTTGTACATTTTATCAATTTCACTATATTGTCGTTCCAATTGTTTTTGCCACTCAATAGAAAGTTTATCTAATTCTGCCTGAGCTTCCTTGTAATCGGGTATATTGCTTAGGATATACTCGGTATCAACATAAGCAAATTTTTGAGCTTGTGATGAAAATGCTGTAACAACTAATATTAGTACAGCAGCAATTTTTGTTAACGTTTTCATTTTTTGTTCCTCCTAAAATTAAATCTCCGAGCTTAATCGAAGTTAGTTAAACATTTTTTTACCAGCCATTTATACTTCCTCCAATGCTAAAATGGATTTCAGTATTACTGTTTGGATCCGTTTTACCGGGAATTTGGTCGAACCTATATCCCCAATCTAAACCTAACATTCCGAAAAACGGCATATAAATTCTTACTCCAAAACCAGCAGATTTATACACTTGGAATGGGTTGGCTTTGCTAAACGTTGCCCATGAATTACCTGCTTCCCCAAAAACTAAGCCATAAATTGTTGCTGTTGGATTTAAGGTTAAAGGATAACGTAGTTCTGCTGTATATTTACTGATAACAGTAGCCCCTGTACTTGGCGAAGCATCTCCACTACCAAAACCTCTTAAAGCAATAATTTCTCTACCATCAATGGAAAAACCTGATAAACCATCACCTCCTAAGTAAAATCTTTCAAAAGGAGAAGGAAGATCGGGGTTGTAAGTTCCTAAATATGCAAAACCAGCCTTAGTATTCAACACTAAATCCCCTACAAGTCTAGAAAACCAAGAGGTTTGAAATTTCCATTTGTGATATTCTGTAAACCTATATTTTTCTTGAGCACTCATGATAGAGTAATCCGTATCTTTTGGTCTAAACATCGAATACGGAGGGGTTAACTGTAACGTAAATGTTGTTTGAGAACCATTTCTTGGATAAATAGGGCTATCAACAGAACTTCTTGATAAAACTGTTTTAAAACTAATATTGTTTGCATAACCATCAGAAAAAGCAAATGCCGAGTAATATTTATTTAGCACATAATATTGGTACGATAACTCATTGTATAAAGTAAAAAAGTCATCAGGGAATTTTAATCTTCTACCTAAGCCGACAGCCCCACCATAAATTTTAATGGATTGTTCAGTATCTCCTGTTAAACCATTTGATTGTACTTGATGAGACAAACTAACGCTTAGTGAATTTGGTTTCCTACCACCTAGCCAAGGCTCGGTAAACGAAAAGCTGTAAGCTTGATACTGTCTTCCACTAGTTTGAGCTCTTAAACTTAATTTTTGCCCGTCTCCTGCAGGTAATGGTCGCCATGCACTACCATTTAATATGTTTCTTGCCGAAAAATTATTAAAGCTTACTCCAAGTGTACCAATAACACGACCGCCACCCCAACCGCCGGAAAGTTCTATTTGATCAGACGGTTTTTCTTCAACAACATATTCAATATCTACTGTTCCGTTTTCCTGATCTGGTTTAGGATTTACACCTAAAGTTTCTGGATTAAAATACCCTAATTGAGCTAACTCACGTTGTGTTCTAATGATATCAGCACGGCTAAACAATTGCCCGGGGCTTGTTCTAATTTCTCTTCGAATTACATGGTCGTTGGTTTTGCTATTACCTACAATTGTTACATTGTTAATTGTGGCTTGTTTTCCTTCATAAATTCTCATCTCAAGGTCAATCGAATCGTTCTCAATTTTTACCTCAACCGGAGAAATGTTAAAGAATAAATATCCGGCATCTAAATATAACGAACTAACATCCCTACCATTTTGATTCATAAAAAGACGTTCATCCAAAATCTTTTTATTATAAACATCTCCACTCTTAATGTCTAGAATACGATTTAATTCATCTGTAGAATGAATGGTATTACCTAACCATTTCACATTTCTAAAATAGTAACGATTTCCTTCAGATATAGTAATGTCAATTTCAACCAGTTTTTCATTGATATCAATCACTGAATCTGATTCAATTTTTGCATCACGATATCCTTTTTCGTTGTATTTTTCAATGATATTAGTTTTTTCCTTTTGATACACATTTGGGATATATTTTGACGAACTAAAAATGTTATACCATCTTTTTCGTTTAGTATCTTTAAATGTTCGTCTTAACTTACTTTCTTTAAAGGCAGTAACTCCATAAAAATTAATATCTTTTATTTTGGTACGTTTACTTACTTTAACGTTGATGGTTAAAATAACATAGTTAGAAGTTGAAGTGTCAGGAACTTGGGTAATGTCAACTTTTGTATTTAGAAACCCTTTAGCAACAAAGTGACTTTTAACTTTATTTTGGGTGGTAACCAATAAATTTTCATTTACTATTTTACCACGTTCTAAATTTAACTGCTCTCTTAAATCTTTTTGTTTACCTTTTTTTACTCCTGTAAATCTATATTTTGATAAGCGGGGTAATTCCTTTATTCTTATTTCAAGAAAAATTCTATTTCCATCTATTTTAACGGCATAAATCTTTACATCGGAAAACAATTTTTGCTCCCATAAACTTTTTATTGCTCTTGAAATTTTTTCTCCCGGAATTTTTATGGTATTTCCTACCGTTAAACCTGATAAAGAAATAATAGCTTGTGAATCAAAAAAATCAGCTCCTTGAACAGTTACTCCAGCAATTTCATATTCTTTCGGTGTTGAATAACTCAAGTTCTCTAAATCCGAATTAACAGAAAACTGTCCTTTTAAGATTAAAGGAAGTACGAGTATAATTAAAATGTAGAGGTGTTTTTTCATTTATTTGTTTATTTGCTCACTCGTTAGCCCAAATCTTCTTTCTCTTTTTTGATAATTAACGATAGCTTCAAATAAATCTTCTTTTCGATAATCAGGCCACAGTTTACTTGAAAATAACAACTCAGCATAAGCAATTTGCCAAAGTAAAAAATTACTTATTCGGTGCTCACCACTTGTTCTAATCAGGAATTCTGGATCGGGAATACCTTTAGTATTTAAATAATCATCAATAATATTTTCATCTATATCTTCAATATTCATCTTATCTTCAAGCACATCTTTTGAAATATTTTTTACGGCTTCAATAATTTCCCATTTGGAGCTATAACTTAAGGCTAAAATTAAATTTAATCCCGTATTTTTTTCAGTTTTCGAAATGGCTTTTATTAATTCATTCCTACAGTTTGATGGTAAGCTGTTAATATCCCCGATGGTAGTAAGTTTTACATTATTCTTATTTAATGTATCTGCTTCTTTACTTATTGTGTTAACCAATAATTGCATTAATGCGGTAACTTCCAATTTCGGTCTTTTCCAGTTTTCGGTAGAAAAAGCATAAAGTGTTAAATGTTTCAGTCCAATTTCACCGGCACCTTCAACCACATCGCGAACAGATAAAACTCCTTTCTTATGACCATAGACTCTTGGTTTATTGTGTTCTTTAGCCCATCTACCATTCCCATCCATAATTATGGCAATATGATTGGGCATATTTTGTTTATCTATTTGTTCTTTATAACTCATCGAAAAAGCCTACTTTTTTCTAGGCTGCAAATATGGTATTAATAAGCCTATTTTACAACAGGACACCTATCTGTTTTTGTTAAAATTTTATAATTCAGTGTAATTCCGGCAAAAGAGTACCAATCGTTATTGTTAGAATTACTTATTTGATAGCCATTGGAGTAGGTTTGGGGCAGCCCATCAATTTCATCCGTAAAGGTTTTTCTCACTCCCCATTCAATATTTAGTCCTATATTTCGAATAAAATCAAATTTTAATGGAGTAAAAGGAGATGTGTTATAATTATTTATTTGATATGGTAGAAAATTAAATTCTAATAATACTGAAGCTTCTAATATTGAAGTTGAAAAAGAAAGGTTGCTAACTTTGTTCCATTCGGTTTTATTATAGTTATCATCAGCTCCTAGTAATCCATAATTTAATCCATAACGTAAAGCATATCTTTTATTCAAATTTTTTCGATACAAAACACCAATGGCCGGGTTAATTTTATTAATGAAAGGGTTGCTGGGATTTAACTCTCCTACATAATATGAAGTACCTAATAAAATACCTATTTCGGAATGTTGTGCTTTAAATTTATTAATAAATAAAAAGAGTATTAGGAAGAGAAAGAGAACTTTTTTTCTCATTGTAATTATTAGTAAAACATAATGTGGTAAAGTAAAACGTGAGAAAAACAATAAAATTGTTAAAACTTAGGTAAGTTTCTTCTTCTTCTACCAGGTTTAAAATTAATAGAAACAACACCAAGCATATAAGCATCTTTATCATCTTTATCGCCTCGTTGTTGACCTATTTTATTACCACTTCCATCATCAATCAGCCCATGATATTTACCTGAAGGGTCTGCAAAATAAGCTGCTTCATCACCATAAGCAGCTTGTATCGAACCATTATCGTAATATACATTGCTTACATCATCAATATAATCTGAAAAAGTTTTTCTCATGCTTAATTCTAACCCAATTGACCACAAGCCTTGTTGAGTACTACCTCCTAAATTTCTTCTTAAACCAATACCATAAGGCATTACAAAGGTAAAACCTGAATATTGTTTTGGTCCTCCAGGTAATCCTTGCCCTTCGGTATGCATAGCTTTAAGTGATACCCAATCGCCCTGCGGATTTCTTGATTGAGGATTGTACCAAATACCACCAATACCGCCAAAAATATAGACTTCAAACCTAAACCATGATTTACCACGAACCCCTCTTAATCTATATAAGTGACCACTTTTTTGCTTAACCAACATGTATTCTCCTTGAGCTGACAATTCAAGTAAGTGAGATCTAAAACTTAATTTTCTACTAGCTCTTGCAGGTTCTTTTGTTAAAGCATCATCACCAGCCACCATAACATAATCAAAATTACCACGCACAAACCAATCTTCGCCCAATTGGTAGCGATAGCCTAAAACTGCACCCATTCTTGTTGCACTCAATTCAAAATCTCTTAACCCATTGGTACCAACCTGATCTGCACCGCCTAAATCTCCCAAAAAATTTGTTGCACCAATTCCAAAAGAATATTCAACTCGATTTCTTTTCCATTTCTGGGCACTTCCTATTGAAGGTAATAGTATAATCGTAAATAGCAGTATTATTAAACTTCGCATTCTATTTTAATTCTTTAACAATGAGCGTAATTGCAAATATATTATTTTATTTTTTAAAAATCCAAAATAATTATCTTAAGTAATTTTACTTACCCATTTTTATTTCAATTTCTTTTGTCCAAGCCCCACATTAATTTGTTTCGTAAAGTACTTAAAAAATCATGTTTTTTTAGTCGAATTATACTAATTTGCTCTTTTGATTTTTTAATGATAATTTCGGTAGATACCGGAATAGTTTCCGATTTATAATCTAAAGCTACCAAACAATTTTCTGCTCTACTTTCAATTAGTAATCTAACTTCTATATTGTCTGGAATTACTAACGGGCGAACATTTAAATTGTGAGGAGCAATTGGTGTAATGATAATATTACCAGAATTTGGAAGAACAATTGGCCCGTTGCAACTCAACGAATACGCTGTAGAGCCTGTTGGTGTTGAAACAATTAATCCATCTGCCCAATAGGAGTTTAAGAATTTTCCATCCAAATAAGTATGAATAATAATCATTGCAGAGGAGTCTTTTTTCTGAATAGTTACCTCGTTTAATGCAAAATTTAATGCCCCAAAAGGATTATTTTTAAGTTCTACTTCTAACATGGAACGAGTATCTAAATCAAAATTCTTTGAAAGTATGCTTTTAATTGCTTCATCAATTTCCTGACTGGAAACTGATGTTAAAAACCCTAACCTACCTGTATTTATTCCTAAAACCGGTAGTTGCAACTTACTTACAAATGATATGGATTGAAGCAATGTTCCATCACCTCCAACACTAAACATATAATCCACTCCATCTAACTCTTTACTGTTTTTAAAAGTTTTTAACTCTTTATCTACATTAATGTGCTTTTTTAAAAATTCCAACAAAAGTTCAAAAACAATTACTTCAATTTGTTTATCAATTAGTTTGCACACCAATTCATTAACAAAATTTGCATGGTTATCAGATAAATTTCGGCTATAAATTGCTACTTTCAAGTTGCTAAATTTTTAGTGAAATTACTTATTTTGATTATAATGGAGCAATGAAATGTATAAACAATCCTTGTTCGTTCAAATTATTGAAAGAATATTCGAAGCGAAATACAATATCGTAATAACTAACAAAATCAATAGATGCTCCTCCACCAAACAGCCATTTTTCATTTAAAAAATTTGAACCAATAGCTACCGGGGTAGTTTTGTTTTCACTTACGTAACCTCCGTCAAAATATGTTCCTAAATAGATGGATAATGGCACTTTATTGAATTTTTCGAAAGGTAACATGTTTATTTTAAATATTTTATTGTCAACCAATCCATATCTTAATTGGGTTTTAAACAAACCATAATGCTCGCCATTTACCACATAATATTCATAACCCCTTACTAATGTATTTTCATAACCTAATCCACCTAAAAAATAAAAAGGTTGTTTATTTATCGATGCTTTTCCTTTTACCATTCCCGACGAAAAAAATCGAGGATGCAATTGAAGGTGTTTTCGATAGCTAATGGTAAAAAAGGAATTATTTACTTCCTTATCAAACACACCTAATCCGTTTTGAGTAAACTGGAAATCATAAAAATAACCTTTGGTAGCATAAGCCTTGTAGTTTCTTTTATCTCTTTTTAAATAAAATGTTAAGCTTAAAAATTCGGCATTGTTTTGGTTGTTGTTCAAATAATCTGAATTATAAAAAACAACTGAATCAGCCACCTCAATATTTGTATATGCAAATTGAACACTATAACTGTTGTAAAGTTTAGGTCGATATTCATATGTAGCTTTTGTATAAATTTCTTTTTTTAAATACCTGTTTTCATCTTTATAAAATAAACGTTTATTGTCTAATGTTGAAAAGTTCACTTCCCTATTTCTACTGTAACTATAACTTACGCCTAAGCCCTGAGTTTGTTTTTGGTTCAGGTATGGAATAGAATAGCTAAATCCCACTTGCTCGGTATAGCCGGTTTGTGCTTTAATTGCAATTCGTTCTTTTCTGCCTCTGAAATTTTCTTTTACTACAAACATTCCATAGTTTGCTCTTTCAAAATTTCTGGTCTGCCACCACGTATTAAAATTGGTTTCTTGCACTTCAAAAATAGGTAAAGGCCACCAATACCAACGTTCTTCTACAGATATAATAACAGAAATATAGGTATCGTTAAAATAAGCATGCTCTATAGTAATAAAATTGAAAAGCGAAGTATTAAAAATATTGTTATGAGCTCGCTCAAATGTTTTGGTTATATCATTCACAAAAATAGTATCGCCCAATTGAAATGGTAATTCCCGAACTATAATGTGTTCACGAGTATTTTTATTACCAATTACTTTTATCTCATTTACAATAACATAAGCAGTAGAATCCTGTGCAATACTATTGTTAAGTAACACAAAAAGAAATGAAAAAAATGCTAATGTTTTAAAAAGCATGTGGTAAATTAAGGGTTTAAAAACCTCATAAATTCATCATACCTGTTTTTTAAATCTTGGTGATATTCGCTTTCGTTGTATGACGCAGTTACAGTATAATTAAATCGTTCAAAAGAATGAAGAATTCTAGTAATATCGGTTTTATTAATTTTTAGTGTAACCTCAATTTTATTTGAGTTTGGATGAGAGGTTATAAATGAAGCTAAAATTTTAGCATCGTCTGATTCAACAATTTTTGCGAGTTCTACCATCGAATAATCTACAGTGTTCATTTCTAACGTTACAATGCTCCCTTGATTAGCTACCGATACAATTTCGGCCAAATATTGCAGAATTTTTTTTGTGGTAATTAATCCTAAATACTCTTCACTTTCTCCCAAAACAGGTAAAACATCAACATCATTTTCTACAAATAAGCCTATCACTTCAAAAATATGTTGGTTCTTAAAAACAAACGGTTTTTTCAAATTTAAGCTGTATGATTCCAACTTATCACCTAAATTATTCCGATCCAGTAAATCTGTTTCTTCAATAATTCCAATATACTTCTTGCTTTTCACCACAACCATATCCCTCACCTTAAACTCTTCCATCCACTGCAAAACTCTATTGCCGGTATCCGATGGTTTTAACGGTGGTATTTCGTAAGATATTAATTCTTCTGCAATCATATTATTAATGAAAGTTTTACCTTTGTTTTGTAAACCTACTACTTTTGGTCAAAATTACCAATTTAAACATGACAAAATTAAGTGTAAATATCAATAAAGTGGCAACCATAAGGAATGCTCGTGGAGGAAATACTCCAAACGTGGTTCAGGTGGCAATAGATTGTGAAAAATTTGGGGCTCAAGGAATAACCGTTCATCCACGACCTGACGAGCGGCACATTAGGTATGCTGATGTTTACGATTTAAAAAAAGTAGTGAAAACCGAATTTAACA
Organism: Bacteroidota bacterium; assembly: GCA_016183805.1. Classification (GTDB taxonomy): domain Bacteria; phylum Bacteroidota; class Bacteroidia; order Flavobacteriales_E; family Vicingaceae; genus Vicingus. The sequence goes on along the minus strand of JACPDX010000021.1, from coordinate 24,797 downwards.
TCGAAGGTTTCCCAAATACATCATTTATTAATTTGGTTTTGGAAGTTAAACCCGAACAAGTAACTTTAGTACCAGACCCACCGGGAGTTTTAACTTCAAATGCTGGTTGGGACACGTTAAAACAAAAAGATTATTTAAAAGAAGTTGTTGCTGAATTTAAAAAATACCACATTAGAACTTCACTTTTTGTAGATACCAACCTTGTAAATATCGAAAATGCTGTAGAAACAGGAACAGATCGAATTGAATTGTACACAGGGCCTTATGCCGAAAATTATAGCACGGATAGAACCAAAGCCATAAAAGATTTTGTTGAAGCGGCAAATTTGGCAAACAAATTAGGTTTGGGCATAAATGCCGGACATGATCTTAGCTTGGAAAATTTAACCTACTTCAAACAAAATATTATCCACCTAAAAGAAGTTTCTATTGGACATGCTTTAATTTCTGATGCCTTGTATTTTGGATTGGAAGAAACCATAAAAAAATACTTACTTTGTTTAAAATAAAAAAATTATGAAATCTTTTGGAAAAATATTTTTTCTACTTGCTATAATTGCTCTTGTGGCATCTTGTTCAAGTCCACGGAAATGTGGAAATAAAAAAGGAATTAAAACTCCTATGGGAACAATGTAAAACTTTGTGAATGACAAAAATCAACAAACAAATCTCAAAGCAATTTTTACTGCTTTTATCGGTAATTCTTATCTCTTGTACTTCTACCAAAAAGGTAGCAACCAATTCTTCTATTACTTTTAAAACCATAGATAAAAACACAAACGGAGGTTTCCAAGAGCTAACGCAAGAAGTTTATACCAACCATACAGCATTTGAAAAAGCATGGAAATTGGCTTGGTCAAATTTTTCTGACCCAACTCCTGCGCCAATCGTTGATTTTAACAACGACGTAGTTGTTTTAGTGGCTTTAGGCATGAGAAAAAATGGCGGATATCAACTAAAAATAAATTCAGTAAGTGAAGAAGCTAACGAAATAATGGTGGATTATACCGAAACAACTCCTAACCCAAAATGTACTTATTCTCAAAGCATCATTTTTCCTTATGAGTTTATTAGTTTTTCAAAAACTTCAAAAAAAGTGGTTTTTAAAAGCAGTAGTAATGTTGGGGAGTGTAGATAGATAGAAACTTTCCGAATATAAACAAGTTGGGTACAATATTGAAAAAATATGTATAAAGAAAGTCGATATTTTCATACTCCCGATCCAAGAACTATTGTTTGGCGTTATATCGACTTTACGAAATTTGTAGATATCCTCACTTCTGAACAACTATTTTTTTGTCGGTCAGACAAATTCGAAGATCCATTTGAAGGAATTTTTCAACTAAAAGATTACAAAAGTACGCGTGAAATGTTTAGCACTATGCCAGAGACAAAAAAATTCTATTTTTTAAATTCATGGCACATAAATGAAATTCAATCAGACGCGATGTGGAAAATATTTACAAATACAAAAAATGGAATTGCAATTAAATCTAGTGTTGGAAGCATAATTAAATCCTTAGAAAAATCTCATGACGATATTCATATTGGTGAAATCTACTATCGAGATTTTGACAAAGTAACGTTCATGGAACTATTAACTAAAAACCAGACATCTAAACTTGGTGGAGGCACTAATCAATTTAATTATAAAAGAACCAGTTTTAAACACGAGCAGGAACTTCGACTTTATTACATTGACATGCCAATCCCGCATGCTATAAAAAATGGAGTACCAAGAGAACCTTTAGAATTTAAAAAAGTAAATATCGACCTATCATTATTAATTCACGAAATCATAATTGCTCCTTTCGCGGAAGACTGGTTTGTCAATTTAATCTCAACTACTGTTTCCAAACTGAACTATAAATTTAAAATAACAACATCGACACTTTATAAACTGAAAGATAAATGATACTACCCGCTACCTGTTCTTAGTCTGAAGTGATGGTTATGTGCGTGAGCGACTAAGAACTTTAACTGCTAAATAAAAAATCGGAGAATTCAATATAAAGATATTTGGACTTCATTTTTCTACCCCGAAAAATCGGGATGAAAATTTTGCTGGAAACTGGATTCCTGCCTACGCAGGAACGTAGTTAACTCCTCACCTGCGTAGGCAGGTGTCTAGACCACAAAAAAATTCCTTAAACTAACTCATTATAGAAACGAAAAACTGCTACCCTTTCTTCTTAGACGTAGTTGCCAAAAACTCTTTTAAATAATAGGGTTCAAAATAGGCAACATCTTCAAAAATGCCTTGTTTAAATTTGGATGAAGCCAATTGATTAACATATTGTGCTGAAGGCTCAACGTTATCAATAAATACAGCGTTTGGGTGATTATTCAATAACGATTTGCACTTTTCAGCACCATCGCCAAAAAATACTACTTTGTTTTTATCTAAAAAATGAGCGAATGAATTTTCGTCAATAATTTTCGCAGAAATGGGTTCAATTAGTTCAAATTTTGAAATATACAATGCGGTATAAACTTCCATTCGTCGTGCATCAATCATCGGGCAGAACAAAACCCCTCCCTGAACCTCTCCGAAGGGGAGGGAGTCGGTTACTCCAACCACCATTGCTTTTAAAGTATCTACTGCTATTAAAGGTTTATCTAGTCCGTAACACAAACCTTTTGCGGTGGAAACTCCAATACGCAAACCGGTGTAAGAACCCGGTCCTTTACTAACCACAATAGCATCCAATTGGTTTAAGGTAATTTTGGCTTCTGCACAAGCCAATTCAATAAAATGATTCAGGTTTTCGGAATGTGAATATTCGCCACCAATTTCTTTTAACGCCAAAAGCTTTTCATCTCTACTTATTGCCACGCTACATATTTTTGTAGCAGTTTCAATTCCTAAAATCAAACTCATTTCGACATAATTTTTATTTCAACTCTTCTGTTGGCTGAATGTTCATCTTCAATTTTTGGGTCAGGAAAAATCATTTTTGAATTTCCATAACCTAAATATTGAATTCGATTGCTTTCTATTCCATTTTCAATTAAAAAATTCTTTACTGCTATAGCCCTATCCAACGATAATTTTTTAAACTCTTGACTATTAGACTGTCCCGGCCCATTTACATGTCCGCCGACTTCAATTTTCACCGTTTTATTCAACTCCATAAAATGGAGTAAACTTTTTAATGAGCTTTCTGCTGTTTTTAAAAATTTATCACTCGCCGCTTGAAATTGAATATCGTCTAAACTCACTTTTTTACCCTCTACAATTCGTTCTAAAAGTATTTCTTGATGAAAGATGTCTTTTGATTTATTGATGTTAATTTTTACAGAATACAGCATAAAACCTTGATTAAAAACCGTTAAATTTATTCTATATAAATTTCTTTCGACAATAGCCTGATAATTGGTAACATCCTTCAATTCAACAATTTCTTTTAGAAGTCCGCTAATACTAACATTTGCTGGCATTGGCAAATTGGTTGCTGCATCTTTTATCTCAAAAGTGAAATTAAGTTTTGGAGCGTCTTTTACTACTTCAACCTTGGTTGGTTCCACACTCTTTTCTACTTTTTGTGAGGGAGGAAAATGCAGCAATAAAGTATGGTTACTGTTTGCTTTTTTTGGATTATTAACTACCAATATATACTCATCACCTGCCTTTGCCGTAACAAATTTGCTGTAATTGTTGTTAATGCCCGGTGATGAAAAATTTTCTGTTGACAACAACGACAATCCTGTAGTTGGGCTTCTTGAAAGGTTTGTTCGTATGGGTTTTATTTTATTAGAATCTATTCTACGGCAAAATTGACTTTTGTTTTCAAACAATAAAAAATCCCAATCATCTAAATCGCTATTGGATATAATATCAAAAGTAAAATTGCCAGAAGTTGGGACTTGAATTAAATACCAAATGGAGTTGTTTTCTTGAGGAAATGAAGATACAGAATCGTTAAAGTTGTTTTTAAACTCCATTTTATCACCAAACCCTGAAATGTTTTTTGCTTCGTAAATAGTGTCGGTTAAACGCAACAATTTATCACAATCGGCATGTTGTGCTTTTAGCTCGTTGGAGTTAAAAACTAAATAGAGTAATAAATATGCTATGTAAAAATTGATTTTCATTTAAAGAACAAAAATACGGTATTAGCAATTAAACTTCAAGTACAATGCCAAATAGCTGTTTTATCGGATTAGAGTAACTGTTCCTCGTTTTTGAAACTCTTTATCCGAATTTGAATTGAATTGAATGAAGTAAACATACGCTCCCATAGGTAAATTGTTACCCGAATTGTTAAATTTTCCATTCCAACCTTCATCTCTATTGTTGGTTTCGAACACTTTTTGTCCCCATCTATCAAAAATTATAAATTGATAAGTAGTTAAATCAAAAAATATGGCAGAAGGTTTAAACGTAGCATTAAATTCACTCAACGGCTCAAAAGCATTGGCGATGTACATAAATGGTTCGTGTTTAACACAAACTTCACCCGAAACACTTGTTGCCATGGGTAAATTACCAACATGTACCGTATTTTGCTCAATGGCTAATATTTTATAACAAAACTCACCTGTTCCTTGCAGCTGATTGGTAACATCATCTATATAAGAGTTTACTGTTGTTGATGCCGGTATTGTTGCAATTAGGTTAAAACTCATTTCGTCCTTTGCTTGTCTGTAAATTTGATATTCTTTTACTGTGCCTTGCCAATCCTCATAAAAAGTCCAATTTAATTGATTGGTTGATGATGCAATATCTGCAACAACAGTTAATTTTATAGTCTTTGCTATGTTTGATGTAATTTTTGATTGGTTGCATTGGTTGATTGCTTCAATTTCATAGATGTATGAATTGTTTTTTGCATCTACACTTTCATCGTAATAACTTACTAAAGGATTCATGCCATTAAAATCTGAAACGGAATAAACAGTAGAGAAAACAATATTATCTGATAAAGCTCTTTTAATATTATAGTGTTTAATATCAGCGGCAGTATCAGCAAAAAACTGAACCAAAACTTGAGAAGAATCTATAACTGTTGCCGTAAAAAGATATAAAAAATTTGGGTCTTTTAAGAAATTACCCGAAACATCTACAATATTTGATGAAGAGGTAAAAGGCCCTGCACCATTGTTTTCAACAGCTCTGATAAAAAACCGGTACGTTGAACCTATCACTAATCCATTGTAAGTATAGGTAAGTGAATTGGTTGTTCCTGCCAACATAAAACCGCTGCCATTAACATCTACAAACACTTGGTAAAGCACATTGGTACCTGAATTAAAATCATCATAAGCAGTCCAGTTAAGTGTGGTGGATGAACTACAGAAATTAATTTGATTGGTTAATATCATTGCTTGAGGAAAATTGATTCCGAAAGGGCTAGTTCCTACACCAGCTCCACAATTTGCCACCACTACAATTTCTGTAATTTGATATTTAACGATGGTGTCGTAAGGAATAATATAAAAAGTTGTTCCCGAATTTACAGCATCTAAGCTGTCTTTTGCACCAGTATTTGGGTTCAAATAATAAATATCATAGCTGATAATTCCAACATCAGGACTTGGCTGCCAACCAATAATTAAATCTCCATTTGGAAGAACCGAAACGGTATCAATAACAACTACTGTTGTGCATTGAGAATATCCTGCAAAGGATGAAAATAGTATAAATAATATGAGGAATATTTTTTTCACAATAATTTACAATAGATGTAATCTATTGCCTAGTTACTTTTTTCTGACGAGAAAAGTAACTCTCCTTTTTTCAATTTATTGTATCTATCTACTAGAATTGCTACAAGTTTACTGAATGTTTGCATGGCCTCTTTTGTAGCGTTACTCACTTCTGCACTTTTTAACTTTAACATTAAAAAACCATACAATGCAATTAAACAAGCCTCTATTTCGGAATGTGATTCGCCTGCCGATTTATTAATAAAATTTCTGATATTATCTTTGGCAGCAATATATGCAGTTTGGTATTCTACATCTTGTATGGTGGTAAGAAGAGAGTTGTGCAAGTTATTTAATTCTTCTAAATGTTGATTGAGAAAACTAAGATGTCCCTTTTCGGATTTTCCTTCTTTCATCATTTGTTCGATAAGGTTCTGATACCATAGTTTAATGTCGTATTGAATTTCTTTAGAGACTTCAAATCTGGAAATAATAGAATCATTAATTAATCCCAACTCAAAATTATGCGAACGAATAATATCTTCTATTTGCCACATATACAAAATATATTCGGCAATATTAGTTTGTTTTTTATGTTGTGCTATTAACATTATTTTTTTTCTGATTTAGCTTTGTATTCGGCATTTAACCCATCAACAACCTGTTGAGTAATATCTATTTCCGATTTAAAATCTAGCACTATGTTTCCTAACTGAGATGCACCAATAATAATATCATAATTGGTTTTTTCATTGTGTTTTTCAATATAAGCTTGTACAGTTTTTTGAAATTCATCGTTCAACTTAGCTTCTTCTTCTTGAAATTTTGATGTAAAATCTTCTCTTAATTTATACAGTCGTTGTTCTTCTTCGGCTAGTTCCTGTTGCTTGGTTTGCCCTTCAAATTGCGACATGGTAGGGGCTTTTTGTTGAAAATCTTTTACTTTCTTTTCAAAAGCCTGCATTTTACCCGAAATTTCACTCTCGTATTTGGTTTGTTTAGCTTTTAGCTTTTGTATTAAAACATCATATAATTCATATTTATCTTGTAATGAATCAATATTTATATACCCAACATTTGCAATGCCGTTACTTATAGCAGGTTTTTCATCTTTGTTTTCAACTACTATTTCATCATTTGTATCAATTGAGTACGACGTTGAACAAGAGAAATGTAAATAATATAGTACAGCAATTGCAACTGCTAAAACTATATTTAAGAGTATTGAAATATTTTTCATAAGAAATAAATTTAAAATGCAAAATTGAGAAATTTAATTAAGATTGAGAAATTTTTTAGGATGGCAGAAGTTGGAAGACCGAAGTAGGAAGACCGAAGCAAAAAAACTTAGTGTGCTTTGCTCCTCCCAATAATTATCGGGACTAATCGGGATTGCAAGAAAATAATTAGCGAAAAACCAATAACCTGAGACGAGATACAAGTAACTAGAAACAATTATAAAACAGTTAAATGGCTTCGTGTTCTATAGTTTTACATACAAAATTAAAGGGTAGATTTACCATACAGGCATAATCTTCACCAACTTCTTTCATATCATCATCTTCGAGAGAAAAGTTCCAAGAAACCTGTATGTCTAGCCCATTATTTCTCAGTTCATTTAAGGTATAAAGAACAAATAAAATACGTTTAGACGAAATGATGTTAAAATACTCTAAATCAAACACAACAGTAATTGGGCGATTAAGTTTTCCATCTAAATTTCGTAACCACTCAAGAATCGGATCGTAAAATTCATCGACATGTAAAAACACCGATTTACCTTTTATAGAAAATACATTTTTACCTAAATCAAAATTGATTTCCGGAGTGGTTTCTGTTGCTTTTATATAAAATGATTCCATCAAATTTTTTTAATGAACTATAAATTTACCTATAATAAAACAGATAGCCTACTTTTTTTATACCTATCCATAAAAATGAATGATTAAACAACTGAAAATGAAGATTAAATGTTTTAAGACCAAAGACCGAAGTCGGAAGAACAAAGAAAATTTAAGGTTCAAAGTGTACAATAGGTAAATAAATATATTTTTTTTTGATTTTCACCCTCACTTTTACTTGTCCCTTTCGTTTTGCTATAAACTTTTCATGTCTTTAAGTCGTGATGCCTGACGTCTGGAAATTTCAATTTTATTTCCGGTTTTTAATTTTACCATTAGACCACCATTAAACCAATTTTCTATGGTGTCCACCCAATTTAAATTGATGATGTATTTTCTGTTGGCTCTAAAAAAAACATTTTCGTCCAGTTTGTTGGCAAGATTATTTAACGATTTAAGAATTAAAGGTTTATTATTATCAAAATAAACACGCACATAATTACCTTCCGACTCAAACATGGGAACATTGGCTAATTTTACAAACCAACATTTTTCTCCATCTTTTACAAAAACCTGATCGTTTAACCCTAATTTATGAGAAGTGTTTTCTACCGCTTCGGGTAAAGTAAATTTATTAATAGCTTCTTCTAACCGTTCGGATTGTATAGGTTTTAACAGGTAATCGAGTGCATTTACTTCAAAAGCTTTTATTGCATACTCATCATAAGCGGTAACAAAAATTATTTCCGGAATAAAATTTAGTTCTTCCAATAATGCGAAACCATCTTTTCCGGGCATATTGATATCTAAAAAAACCAAATCAGGTTTTAACCGTTCTATTTCAACTAAAGCCGATTGAACACTATCACATTCGGCAAGTACTTCAACATGAGGGAATTTAGCCAATAAATTTTGTAATTCTTTTCTGGCCAATCTTTCATCATCAACAATTACTACTTTCATCGTGTTTATTTTTAAAGTTGAGTTTTATTAGGGATAAGTAACATTGTTTTTACTCTATTATTTTCATTTTCGATAGTAAATTTAGCTTTATTACCATACAACAGTTGTAGTCGTTGTTTAGTATTTAATATCCCAAAACCTGTTTCGGGAATATTATTTTCATCATAAAATCCTGAATTATAAATGGTAATTATCAAATTTTCATTTTCTAATTTTGATTGAATTTCTAACACTCCTCCTTCAGGCAATTTAGAGGTTCCATGTTTTATTCCATTTTCAACCAATGTTTGTATCATTAGCGGTGGAATTAGAAAATTTTCTGTGTTGGATTCAATGTGTTTAACAATGGTAAGTTTTTCTTCAAATCTGGTTTTTTCTAAACTTAAGTAATCATCTACTATTTTTAACTCATCGCTCAAAGGAATAATTTTTTTCTTTCCTGTCATTAATGAATTTCGTAGAACATTCGACAGCTGAGTTATTGCACTTTTTGCCAACTGTGGGTCTTCATCTACTAAAGCCCTGATGCTATTCATGGAGTTGAAAATAAAATGTGGATTTAGTTGCGATTTAATTTTGTTTAATTCTATTTCATTTCGTGCTGCTTCCCATCTTAAATTTTTAATTTCTTCTTTTTTATAATTATTGATAAAGTGAAAAAGAAAATACAACAACGACCACAGTAAAAATAAAAGCGACCAATTTATAATTTTAGGGAAAGCATCTGCCATATCGAAAGCAAAATTGCTTTCAGCTATAAGCACCTCTAAAACAATTGTTTGAACAAAATATACAATAATACCAAACAGAATAACCCCGATAAAAACTCTTGGAATAAGGTGTGAAATTGACCACTTCATCCAATTTAGCTTGATAATTATTCCACGATAAAAATGAGATATGGATAATCCGATAAAATAAATGGATAATAAACTAAATATTAATTCTTTGGTAATCTCGTTTCCATTTAATTGGTTAAACACTCCAACAATTAAAACATATACTAACCACCCAACAATTTGAGCTATCCAGTATAGTTTTTTTTTGTTAATCATTTTGGTTTTATATTTTTTAGGCTAAATTTTTGTATTTAACCAAAGGTTTTGAAGTGTTAACTGTTCAGGTGAAGCTTCTTTATTAAATTCTATTAAATACTTTTTATTTTTTTCAACCATTACAGCTTTCGATTTTAAAGTTACTTTTTTTAGTTTACCTTTTACTTCTCTTTCCACAATAACCTCCACTTTATCTCCCTCCTTAATAGTGGTTTTTAATCTAAAAAATTCTTCTTGAACATTATCTACGGTAATATCTATACCATTTATAGAAATAATATTATCATTATTCTTGTAACCGAGCAATTTTCCAAATTCATCCATGTTACCTGTATCCATCACATAAATTTTATCAATTTCTTGATTATAACTCAACGATGCCCCTCCCATTGTAATTTCTTTAACAACTACATTTGTTTTGTATGTAATCCCAACTTTACTTAACAACTGTTCTAATGGTAAGGGGTTTTCTCCTTCAACATAATTTTTAAAAAAATCTCTGATTTTTGGGTTCGATAATCCGGCTATTTTATCAAAAAGTTCATCATCTTTAAACGAAACATTTTTTCCATATTCTTTCGAAAGCATTGCCATCATCTCTTTCATCCCTACCTTTCCATTAGAATTTTCTCTTAACAAAATGTCTAAACACAATCCTATTAAAGCACCTTTTTGATAAACATTTCCATATTGATCTTCATGACTATCCAAACAACCTAAACTCATGGTGGTAAAGGGTAAATCATCTTTATAATAGCCGGCTCCTTTAATTTTGTCTTCAATAATTTCCATGTATTCTTGCTTAGAAATTAAACCCTCATAGACCTGAACATGACCTGCAAAATATTCGGTAACTCCTTCATACATCCACAAATGTTTCGACATTTTCGGATTGATGTAATCAAAATCCCCAATTTCTTCTGCATGAATATTTAGCGGTGTAACGATATGAAAAAACTCGTGAGCAGCAACATCAATTAACATTCCTGAAATTCTATCGGCAGTCATTTCTGGTAAATAATAAAACGAAGAGTAGGAATGTTCTAGTGCTCCACTACCTCCAGAACCACTTTGACCAGCATACAAATAAATGATAAATGCATATTTTTCTATCGGTAATTTTCCTCCTAAATAATTTTTTTGTGCTTCTAATATGGAGGATATGTTTTTTGCTATTTCTTTCGAAGTAACTGATTTGTTTTTAGAATAAACCGATATTAAAATATCGGCACCTCCAACTTTAATAATGGTAGTATCAGGCACATTGTACATGATTGGCGAATCAACTAAATCCATATAATTGTTCACGTAAAAAATGTCTGTATTGCCAATTGTTTTAATTTCAGTTAATCCTGTTGCTCCATAAAAATTGTTTGGACGAGTAACCGATAATTCGTATTTGAGGTTTTTTAACCCATCAAAGTACCCAAAAAAACCATGATTATTTAACACCATATTTTCATCTTTTTCTATATTGGTACCTCCTGGTTCAAAAACCAAATGGTCAACTTTGGCATCCCATGTATCTTCTACCCAATAAGAAATTTTAGCTAAATTTTTAGCATTTTCAATTTCCCATCTGTTATCATCTAATCGATTTACACTCATGGCATATCCTTTTTTATCGAAAGCCTCAAAATCCATAGAATACTGACCAAAATTGTAAATTTTATACGTTCCAGGAACCATTTTAGGAATGTTATAAATTATTTTATCCGATTTAATTTCGGGTGTTTCCAAAAAAACTTGAAGCATGTCATTATTTGCTTTTGTTAAGTCGATATTAAATTTATAGGTTGTGTTTTGTGCTGATAAATGAGCAACAAAAAGAATGGCAAATGATAGTAATATTTTCTTCATAATTTTTTTTAAACTAAACGAATACAAATATATGTTTGAAAAATTACACTGGTTAGGTTAATACACCAATGGTTAAAAGAATAGATTAAAGGAAAATATGAATTACTACTCATAAAAAAAGGGGAATAAATTCCCCTTCAATTATAAAATAGAACTTTTTTAAGGCATAGTTATCGTAAAAGTATTTCCTGCAATAGTTACTGTGGCAGTAGGGTCGCAATTACCCGTATTTGTAGGGTCATAATTTACCGATCGAGTTAATAATCCTCCGCCAGGAATAACATCTAATTTACCACTTACTATCCATCTGCAACACAATTCTTTTCTAAGTGGAGAAGTAATATTTACAGAATATGAAACTCCGTTTCTGTTTACACCATTGGCAGAACCTGTAATTAAATATACATCATCGCACAAAGCTGCTAATAACCCTCCACTATTATACCAAGTTGTTGATTCTCCTGCTATCCATTCGTTTGTTCTCGTTGAACTCCAAGTAGTAGATCCGCCTGTTGGAAAAGTTATTTTACCATTGGTAACTTGAACGGTAAATGTTAAATTATTTGAACCGTTTCTTCCATTGTTGGTTAAGGTTTTTGTTCCTTCTATTTGATGGTCGTTTACAAAATAGTTTTGTGGATTAACTGTTAACACACTTCCTGCATTTCTATACCTATCGGTTAATGTAACTATTAATTTACCTCTTCTGTTGATACCATCGTTTCCTGTACAATTGGATGTTCCAAAATCAATGGTCATTGTTTTAGGCCAATACTGAGTAGAATCAATCCAATTAGGATTAATAGTAACCGAAACACATGTTCCGAAAAAATTACCAACTTTTCCTGATTGTCCTTCATCATTAGCAGATTCTTCAACCACTTTTTTTACATCGTCAAACATATTTTGAGCGATTGCATTATCTTGGGCAGTAGTTGTTTCGTTATTTACTTCTATCTCTTCTTCTTTTTCGTCTTTTTTACAAGAAAAGACAATCATTGAAGCAGTTAAAACAAATAACACCATAAAATTTAGGTTTTTGTTTTTCATAAATTTAGAATTTAAATTGGTTTATGTAAAAATATGTATTTTATACCAAATATTATGCAAATACGTTGCCAAAAATTAATAATTTTGTTTTAAAATTAAAATTGATTGGCATTGTTGTTGATATTTTAATTTTAAGGTTGTATATTCACGCTAAAGTTTCCCCTACAGTGAAACTAAAACTTATCTAAATCGTATACCTGCGTGGGTATTACTAAAATTTAAAGTTATGAAAAAGTTTGCTCTAATATTGATTGTACTACTCCCTTTATCGTTTTTTGCTCAAAGTGCTAGAGACATCAATACAGTTATTCAAAAAACCCTTGACCTACACGCATTAAAAGATTACTTTAGTGAGGATGAAAAGAATGGTCAAACCCCTATTATTATTATCAATGACGATAAAATTCCTAATAATTTAATTGTTTTCAAATTTAACAAAAGAGTTAAAGTAATGACTTTTGATGAAATTGAAACATTTAGAAGTGTTTACCAAGGCAGTTTAGATAGTTTCTTTGTTTTTGAAGTGATGGATTTTACCGACTCTACCGTTACCATTAAAGCTACTTTTAGAAAAAATGAAAAAATAGCTATTAACGTAGATTTAAAAAAAGAAAACAACAATTGGTTAGTTGTTCAATCTAAAGCAGGTTAGTCTATGGCTAAAATAACATTAGACTTACACGACATATTTAACCAATCAAAAAAAATTGAAGCATCGTTAAACGATGCTTTTTTTGATGCCATCAACTCAAAAATTACCACCATCGAAATAATTCACGGGAAAGGAAGCGGACAGTTAAAAAAAAGAGTACTTCGTTTTTTAAATCTTCCTGAAATAAAAGCAAAATATCATCGTATAGAAAAAGACAGCAAAAATTTTGGTCGTACTTTTGTTTACTTTAAATTTTAGCCATGTTTTCTGACGGACAAAAAATATTTGCCATTCTATTTATTATAGCTTTTATAATAATTATTGGTTACCAATTTTATTTGGACCAGAAAAAAAACAAAACCTTGTTTAAAGGAACATACTGGGTATTAATAACCATTTTTGGAATTATTCTTGGGTATATTATTTTGACTAAGTTTTTACATTAATCTATTACCCTGCCCAGCCTTCTCTATCTAAACTTCTAAACTGAATGGCTTCGGCTAAATGGTTAGTTTCAATTTTTGGAGCATTGTCTAAATCGGCAATGGTTCGGGCAACTTTTAAAATACGGTCGTAAGCACGAGCCGATAAGCCTAACCTTTCCATGGCTACTTTAAGTAAATCTTGTCCGGATTGGTCAATTACACAAATTTCACGCAATTGTTTTGAAGTCATTTGAGCATTGGCGTAAATGCCTTTGTTTTTTTCGAAACGTTTTTCTTGAACATTCCGAGCTTTAATTACTCGTTCTCTAATTTCGTTGCTGCTTTCGCCTTTGTAATCCACTCTGCTCAATTCGTTAAACGAAACAGGTGTTACCTCCACATGTAAATCAATCCTATCTAGCAACGGTCCGGATATTTTACTCAAATATTTTTGTACCACTCCCGACGAACATACACATTCTTTCTCAGGGTGATTATAATATCCGCAAGGACAAGGATTCATAGATGCCACCAACATAAAACTGGCAGGATAATCGACCGAAAATTTTGCTCTGGAGATGGAAATTCTTCGTTCCTCCAATGGTTGGCGTAAAACTTCTAAAACAGTTCGTTTAAATTCGGGTAATTCATCTAAAAACAACACTCCATTATGAGCCAATGAAATTTCTCCAGGCTGTGGAAATCCACCACCACCAACTAGTGCGACATCAGAAATAGTATGGTGAGGCGATCGAAATGGTCGTGTACTTATTAATGAAGTTTCGGTAGCCAACTTACCACTCACCGAATGAATTTTGGTGGTTTCTAATGCTTCCTGTAATGATAATGGAGGTAATATGGTTGGTAACCGTTTGGCTAACATGGTTTTTCCTGCTCCCGGCGGTCCAATTAATATTACATTGTGTCCACCAGCTGCTGAAATTTCTAATGCCCTTTTTATATTTTCCTGTCCTTTTACATCTAAAAAATCGAAATCAACATTGTTTAAGTTTTCGTAAAACTCTTTACGTGTATCAACAACGGTTTGTTCGAGAACTGTTTCTTCATTAAAAAAATCAATAATTTCTTTAATATTTTCTATTCCATAAACTTCTATACCATCAACAATGGCTGCTTCACGAGCGTTTGCCTTGGGTAAAATAAATCCTTTAAACCCTTCTTTTCGAGCTTGAATTGAAATGGGCAAGGCTCCTTTTATAGGTTGTAGTCCACCATCAAGAGAGAGTTCTCCCATAATTACATAATCGGCAATTTTTTCTTCGTTAATTTGACCTGAAGCTGCCAAAATACCAATGGCAATGGTTAAATCATAAGCTGAGCCTTCTTTACGGATATCGGCAGGAGCCATGTTTATGACCAGTTTTTTACCCGGCATTTTATAGCCCACATTTTTTAAAGCCGATGAAATTCTATGCTGGCTTTCTTTAACGGCATTATCGGGTAAACCCACCATAAAAAACTTAAAACCCTTATCTGCATTTACTTCCACAGTAATGGTAATGGCATCAACACCTACAACAGCACTTCCAAAGGTTTTTACTAACATGCAATTTACGATTTTTGATTTACGATTTTTGATTTACACATTTTCTTCGATGTAATGAATAAGAGAGTGTATCACTTTGATATGAATTTCTTGGGCTCTGTCGGCATATTTTGAATGTGGAGCACGTATTTCGACATCACAATTCGAAGCCAATAAACCTCCGTCTTTACCTGTTAAAGCAACGACCTTCATTCCTTTTTGTTTAGCAGCCTCTACCGCTTTTAATACATTTTTTGAATTGCCGCTGGTACTTATTGCCAACAATACATCTCCTTTGTTTCCAATAGCTTCAATATAACGAGAAAAAATTTCGTCGAAGCCATAATCGTTTCCTACACAAGAAATATGAGATGAATCAGAAATTGATAATGCAGGAATTGCTTTTCTGTTTTCTCTAAATCTGCCTGTTAATTCTTCTGCAAAGTGCATGGCATCACACATTGAACCTCCATTTCCACACGAAATAATCTTCCCTCCTTGTTGTATGGAAGTAACCATCAAACTTCCCGACTCAGCAATTTTCATGAAATTAGCCGAATCGTTTATAAATTGGTCTAAAATTTGTCTAGCTTCTAAAAAGTTATTTTTAATGATATTTACACTCATTTTGATGAATTTTGGTGATATTATAAAAAATATGACCTTCAAATTTAGATAATAAATAAAGTATTTCTATTTTTATGAACTCTTTTAAGAATTAAACTTATGAAAAAAATAGTATTTAACCTTTTATTCGCTTCTTTTACTGCAATTGGTTATGCCCAATCAAATGATGATGCTCAGATAACTTGTTACCAAAAATATGCTGAAATTTTTGAAAAAAGAGGTGCAAATGAAGTCGAGGATGGAACGTATGACGATGTGATTATTACTTTTAGGAAAGGTAGTATGGCAGATTGTTTTTATGGAAAAGTTATCGTGAAAGGTGGAAAAATAAATACTGATGAAATGTTTTTAAAGTTTGAAGACAACACATTTGAAAGAGTTGTTAGAAAATATAGAAATCCGGATCAAGTAATTTCAATTATTAATGGAATGAGCAGAACCATTGTAACAGTTGAAGATGAATTGATTGATATCTTGTTTGTAAAGAAAATCAAGCCTAAGAAAAAAAATTATGTTAAGGCTGCTGACCCAACTTTTGACTAGTTTGAAGTTGGAAGCCCGAAGACGGAAGTCCGAAGTACTCCAAGCTTCCGTCTTCGGGCTTCGGACTATTTTTTAATCACGCCTAATTCTTTTCCAATTTTCTCAAAAGCTGCAATGGCTTT
>JACPDX010000021.1:0-8400 GCA_016183805.1 Bacteroidota bacterium | reverse complement strand
AATCTGTACTCTAATTCTTGCTAAATCTTTTGGAACTACCGGATAGAAAAAACCAACAGCATAAATGCCTTCTTTTAATAATTTATCGGCAAACAATTGAGCCAATTTTGCATCGTAAAGCATTACAGGCACAATAGCAGAATCTCCATCTCTAAATTCTAAGCCTATTTTTCTCAACCCATTTTTAAAATATTTTACATTCAACTCTAGTTTATCACGTAATTCAGTTGTAGCACTTAATAAGTTGAACACCTCAATAGCAGCTCCAACAATTACTGGCGATAATGAGTTAGAAAATAAATATGGTCGGGAACGTTGACGAAGCATATCAATAATTTCTTTTTTACCTGAAGTAAATCCACCCATTGCTCCACCCAAAGCTTTTCCTAGCGTAGAGGTAATGATATCAACTCTTCCCATCACATTGTTGTATTCGTGTGTTCCTCTTCCTGTTTTACCAATAAAACCCGTCGCGTGTGAATCGTCAACCATTACCAAGGCATCATATTTTTCTGCCAAATCACAAATTTTATCCAATTTGGCTACATAACCATCCATCGAAAAAACACCATCAGTAACAATAATTCTGTTACGTTGTGCTTGAGCACTTTTTAATTGCTCTTCCAAATCTGCCATGTCGCTATTTTTATAACGATAACGTTGAGCTTTACACAAACGAACTCCATCTATAATTGAAGCATGATTTAATTCATCAGAAATAATGGCATCATTTTCTCCAAAAAGTGGCTCAAAAATTCCGCCATTGGCATCAAAAGCAGCGGCATATAAAATAGTGTCTTCCATTCCTAAAAAATCAGAAATCTTTTTTTCTAATGTTTTATGAATATCTTGTGTTCCACAGATAAAACGAACTGACGACATTCCATAACCATGAGAGTCTAGTGCTTTTTTTGCTCCTTCAATCACTTTAGGATGAGACGATAAACCTAAATAGTTGTTTGCACACATTATAATTACCTCATC
Source organism: Bacteroidota bacterium (assembly GCA_016183805.1). Lineage (GTDB taxonomy): Bacteria > Bacteroidota > Bacteroidia > Flavobacteriales_E > Vicingaceae > Vicingus. Next base: position 7,416 of record JACPDX010000021.1, on the reverse strand, counting down.
GCCAGAATCTACCTTAACCTGAGCTCCCATTGGCGAGGTTATTATTCTTTCTTTTTTGTATAATCCTGCTTCTTCAATTTTTTTTAATTCTACTTGAAGATCGTTTTGAAGTTTTCCGTACATAGCTTTTAATTTGGAAACAAATTTAACTAATTAACCATAAAAATATGTATGATTTAAATCATATTACAATATTTATCTGTAACTTGGATTCTAATTTTTAATTAAGAAAAATGGACATGAATTTAATTATTTTAGCACTACAAATTATCCTTGCATTGTTGTTTGTTTACACCGGATTTACAAAAATTTTTAAAGGAAAGGTAGCTTTTTCGAACAGTAAAAGTTGGGAAGAGGATTACAAATTATCAACACTTAAATTTTTTGGTGTCTTGGAGCTATTAGGAGCTATAGGTTTAACTGTTCCACATTTAACCAATATACTGCCAATACTAACACCAGTTGCAGCAACTGCTTTGGCAATGGTTATGGCAGGAGCTATTTTAGCTCACATTAGAAGAGAAGAACATAAAATGATTTTGCTGAATCTTATTGTTATTTTCTTGCTTGCAGGTATTGGTTTCGAACGATTGTTAGAGTTATACGTTAATTAATAATCTGAATTTGTTAAAAAAAAGAGCCTTCTGTCAGCTGACGGAAGGCTCTTTTTTTTTAACATTTGAAAACTATACCAACCCTTGTTCTAACATTGCATCAGCAACTTTTACAAAGCCTGCAATATTTGCACCTTTTACGTAATCTACTCTTCCTTCTTTTTTGTCGAATCCAAATTGAACACAGCTTCTATGAATTTTAATCATAATATCATGTAGTTTTTCATCAACTTCTTTAGCAGACCATGATAAACGTAAAGAGTTTTGTGACATTTCTAAACCAGATGTTGCAACACCACCTGCATTTACAGCTTTACCCGGAGCAAAAATAACTCCTGCGGCTTTTAATAATTTATAAGCCGGTAATGTTGTTGGCATGTTAGCTACTTCAGAAACAAAATGAACACCATTTTTTATCAATTCTTTAGCATCATTTTCATCAATTTCATTTTGAGTTGCACAAGGCATTGCAATATCAACTTTTACCCCCCATGGTTTTTTACCTGCAAAATATTCTACACCAAACTTGTCGGCGTAATCCTTAACTTTATCTTTACCACTATTTCTCATATCTAGCATGTAATCAATTTTTTTACCGCTAATTCCTTTTTCATCATACACATATCCATCAGGTCCTGAAATAGTAACTACTTTTGCCCCAAGTTCATCTAATTTTTTAACTACACCCCAAGCCACATTACCAAACCCGGATACAGAAACAGTTTTTCCTTTGATAGTTTCGCCCACATTTTTCAAAACTTCTTGAGTAAAATATACTGCACCATAACCAGTTGCTTCAGGTCTAATTAAAGAACCTCCCCAAGAAATACCCTTTCCGGTAATTACTCCTGTAAATCTATTCGCCAAACGTTTATATTGACCAAACATAAAACCTACTTCTCTAGCACCGACTCCTATATCTCCGGCAGGAACATCAGTATCTGCACCAATATGACGAAACAATTCTGTCATTAAACTTTGACAAAAACGCATGATTTCATTGTCAGATTTTCCACGAGGATCAAAATCTGAACCGCCTTTACCTCCACCCATTGGTAATGAAGTTAAACTATTTTTTAACGTTTGTTCGAACGCTAAAAATTTCATTACACTTAAATTAACTGTAGGATGAAAACGCATACCACCTTTATAGGGTCCGATTGCACTGTTCATTTGAACCCTGTAGCCTGTGTTTATCTGAAACTCTCCTTTATCGTCAATCCAAGGCACTCTGAAGCTAATGGCTCTTTCAGGCTGAGTCATTCTTTCTAAAATTTTAGCTTCTTTGTATTTTGGATGTTTTTCGATATAAGGAATAACCGTTTCGGCTACTTCTTCTACTGCTTGCAAAAATTCTTTTTCATGACCCAACTTCTGTTTTAAAGGAGCCATAAATGCCTCAATTTCTTTTTTATGATTTGACATATATAATGTTTTTAAATTTCGATTTTATGTTAATAAAAGGAGAACAAATGTATATATTTTTAAAAAATTCGCATCCTTTTTTCATATAATTTCGATAACTATTCTTATTTAGCTTTTTAACAGTAGTTATTTAGTTATAAATCAACACATTTAATCGATTCATTAAAAGATAGAATGTTGCTTTTGAACTACTACATTTGTAAAGAAATTATACGATTTAAATTTTACATGGACAATATTTTGCTTTTGGATAATTACGATTCTTTTACGTACAATTTGCTTCATTATATTGAAGGGGTTTCCAATCAAAAAGTTGATGTTTATAGAAATGATAAAATCACATTAGCAGAAGTTGCAAAATACAATACTATCATTCTTTCTCCTGGTCCTGGTTTACCTAAAGATGCGGGAATTATAAAAGAAATTATACAGCATTATTCATCGAGTAAAAAAATTTTAGGTGTTTGTCTCGGTATGCAGGCTATTGGAGAAGTGTTTGGTGGTGAGCTTATTAATCTTCCCCAAGTTTATCATGGTATTGCTAATAAAATAGAAATTATTGATAAGAATGATTTATTGTTTAAAGGTATTCCAACCAAAACAACTGTTGGTCGCTATCATAGTTGGGCAATATCAATCCAAAATTTTCCTGAAGATTTAAAAATTACTTCTGTTGATGAAAGTGGACAAATTATGTCGCTAAAACATAAAGTATATCACTTATATGGAGTTCAATTCCACCCCGAATCGATACTTACAGATTACGGCAAAAAAATGATAGCTAATTTTTTAGCAATATAGACTTACCATCTTTACCTTTGATGTAACCATTTAGAAAAATGGTAGCTAAAACAATGATTGTTCCCATGTAAAACCCATAACTCATGGTTTCCGATTCCGGCCAAATTAATATGGCTAAAATAATGGAATAAATAGGTTCTAAGTTCACACTCATGGTTACTGTATAAGGCGTAATTTTTTTCATTACCTCCACACTTACAATAAATGCAAATGCCGTACAAATGGTTCCTAATATCAATAACCATTTTATATCCTGAGTAGAAACTCTGTATAAATTTATATCTAACCCATTTTTCGCAATTAAGTATATGGTTACCAGTAAAAAAGCCCCTAGCAATTCATAAAAAGAAATGGTTTTTGAATTGGTTTCTTTAATTAACACTCCATTTAAAACAGTAAACCAGGAGGCTAAAGCTGCCGAGAAAAAGCTCAACAACATACCTACAACATACTTGAATTCGAAGCTAAAAATAAAATATAAACCAACAATGATTAATAGTCCGAATATTAATTCATAGGCTTTTATTTTTCGCTTAAAATAAAAAGGTTCTATGATGGAAGTGAATAAGGTGCTACTGGAAAAACAAACTAAGGCAACAGATACATTAGATTGTTTTATAGCTTCAAAAAAGGTAATCCAATGAATGGCAATAATAACACCAACACCTAATATTTTATACAATGTTTTTTTTGAAACTTTTAATGGGTGCTTAATTAGTATAAAATAACCGGCAATGGCTATCAATGCTATTGCAACCCGATACCAAACCAATAAGTATGAACTCGCTTCAATTAATTTACCAAGAATACCGGTAAATCCGAAAATTAAAACAATTACATGGAGCCAAATGTGGTATTTGTATTTTTCTAACATTATGCAGCAAAAATAATCTATTAATGCTCATAAAATCTTTTAATGAATTCTAAAAATTTAATGCAAGTTTTGAATTACATTTGGTAAATATTTTACATTTAATTGTCATGAAATAGCCACGTGCCGAAGCACACAAAATGTGATGAAGATAAACTGGTGTATTCCATATGACGTATAAAAAACAATAAATATCTACATATGAAATTATTTATTAAAACAATACTACTCACCATTATCGTTTTTTCTTATTCTTGTACCGGAAACGACTCTTACTTTGAACAAATTACTAAAGTAAAAACCATTAACGAACGAGTTTTAGATTTAAACAAATCACTGACAGAAGTTAGAAAATCAGAAAAAAAGTCTTCTCTTGTAAAAGAAGATGAAGATTATTTGGAATATGAATATCCAATTGGAGATAATGACTCTTACAAAACCACTTATTTTTTTGATGCTGCCGGATGTTACGAGGTAGGATTAGACACTTATTTTTCGCTTGAAAATGATGCCGTTGATGTGCTAAATGAAATTAAAGCAGTTTTTGAAAACCATCCGGATTTTGGCACCCCTTCAAATACTAACAGTTTATATGAATGGAACAGTAAAGATGGTTTAGTTTCTGTGGAGTTGGATTATGTTAATCAAGATAGAGGAATGATTTCACTGACCATTTTTGCAAATCAATAAAATTATTTCTTTACTTCATCCTCATCATGGTCTTCTAGCTCTGTGACACCTCCGGAAATCACAAATTTCATAATATCAGCTGAATTTCCTGTAACTGGTGTAACACATTCTTTTGGAACAATAATTAAGTTGCCAGTAATTGCATACGAAAATGGAATATATACTGCAATTTTAGTATCTGGAATTCCTAAATCGGATAAATCACGCTGAGTTACAAAACCCAATCGTTCAACATTACCTTCCATTTTTACCAGAACAGGCTCAGTAAAACGTTTTTTCTTTCCAACAAAAGCGGAAATCAAATCTTTGATAGAAGTATATACAATTTTAATAAGAGGCATTTTATCTAAAATCTTATCAAAATTGATAAGATTAGGAGTGATAAATTTTCCTCCTAAATATCCTAAAATGGTAAATGAAATAAGTATAATTAATAATCCAAGCCCGGGAAACTTTACAGGAATTATTCCATCAACAAAAATAATGGCTTCAATTACAACATAAACGGTTGCTACAACTGGTAGGGTGTATAATAATCCTTGTAAAAAATATCCTATTATCCGTTTTATCATTTTTCTAATTCTTCTTTTAATTTTTTGGTTAAACTACTTACTATCAGATTGTATGAATCATCAACCAACTCAAAAACCAGCTTATCGCTAACATCTGTATTCACATAAACACTGTTCCAATGTATTTTACTCATGTGATAACCGGGTTTAATCCCTTGGTACTTTTCTCTCAGTTCAACGGCTTTTTCAGGGTCAGATTTTAAATTAACAAAATCAAACGCTTCAACATCTATTAGTGCAAACATTTTTCCCATTATCTTAAAAACCAACGTATTTTTATCGAATGGAAAATGCTCGGTAACTCCTTTTTTTTGAATGCAATAATCTCAAAACTCCTCTATGTTCATTGATAAGAATAAGGCAAAACTTTTGAATATTTATCTCTATTGATAACAATCATGGAATGCATATTAAGAATTTGCTCAATAGGTGATAATTTCTCTTTTACCAACACATCAAATTGCTTAATATCCTTTACCACTATTTTAAGTAAATAATCGGCTTGACCGGTAACGTTATAACACTCCATAATCTCATCAATTTTATTTATTTGAGCTACAAAGTCGTTAATGGCATTGTCGCGTTGACGAATCAATGAAATTTGCATAAAAGCTACTATTCCCAATTCCAATTTTTCTTCGTTTACCAACGCATGATAGCTTTCTATAAAACCATTTGTTTCTAATTTTTTTACTCTTTCTAAAGTTGGTGCCGGCGACAAACCTATGTCTTTTGACAATTGCAGGTTGGTTATTTTACCATTTTGCTGAAGCTTTTTAAGTATTTTTAAGTCCAATGCGTCTAATTTCATCTTTAAAATTTTGTTTTGTAAACACAAATTTATCAAAATAAAAATTCGAAACAAGTTGTTTTTCGAAAAAATATTAGTCCAAAATTTTGTATAAAATTGGTTTGCTAGGCGAAGCATCATTCTCAAAAGGAGCAATTTGAAGATTTAAAAAATATTCGCCATCAACAATGTGGTCATTAACAAAAATGAGCTCTGTAACAGTTCTTTCCGTTTGGGTATTTGTTGGATATTCCCAAAAGGCATGATGAGCCAACAATTCACCACCATCTTCTTCTTTATCAATTGAAGGTGTGTCAATTAAAATATGTTTTAATCCGTTTTTAACCAAAAATTTTATTGCATCGTGATGAATAAATACTGGATTAGTATTGGAATATTGTTTAGAAAGTTTATCGTTTTTATTTGGCAATGTTCTTATAATTAAGGCATCAGCACAGTTTTTATTCCATATTTTTTGAATTTGAACAAGAGAAATAAAACTATCATTTCCGTTAATCTCTGGTGTAATACTCACCACTTTAGCCATACAAAAAAATTGTTTTAAACATTGGTTGATGGTATAAACTTCTTTACTTATATGCCCGACACATTCGGTATGCGTTCCATGTCCGTGAGGGTTAAAAAAAATGTTTCTAAAATTTACTGCTCCGCCTAAATTAACATCACCTACAAAACCATTTTCCATTACCGGAGTAAATGTTGGAGGATTTACATACCAAGCTGTTGGGTTGGAAATATCCGCCTTTAAAGGCATTGAAATGTCTAATGGTTTTGACAAATCAATTTTATAGGTATTATTATGGTATTCTATATTTGCTTTCATTCAACAAAAAATAAGTCACTCGAAATTTTATCTGCTATAAAGATACCTTTTTTGGTCAAGGTAATGCAATTTTCAACTTTTTGAAGATGATTCGAATCCAAATGTTTTTTAACTTCGGTATTGAAATAGTTAGAAAATTTATCGTTAAAATTGGTGTTTAAGTATTTCAAATCAATACCCCAAATGGTTCGTAATCGGGTTAAAATATATTCGTTGTATGCTGTTCGCTCATCAATGATTTCTTCTTCAAAAAATGGGGTATTGTTTTGAATAGCTTGTATGTATTTGACATTATTCGATACATTCCAAAACCGCTTATTTCCATAGAAACTATGTGCCGAAGGACCAAAACCTGAATACTTTTCGCCTTTCCAATAGTTGCTGTTGTGTTTTGAAATAAACCCTTCTTTGGCAAAGTTGGAAATTTCGTAATGTATCATTCCATTTTTGGATGCGAAATCCATTAAAATATTAAATTGTTGAATAACATCATCTTCCGGTAAAAGTTGTATTTTTTTTGTTTTGAGCTGATGGTGAATCGCTGTTTTTGGTTCAACAGTTAAGGAATAAGCCGACAAATGAGGAATTTTTAATTCTTCTACTTTTTTTAAATTGTATTCCCACTTTTGTTGGGTTAAGGTTGGTGTTCCATAAATTAAATCGATGGTAATGTTTTCAAAACCTATGTCCTGACTCATTAAAATAGACTTTTCGGCTTCTTTGGCTGAGTGTGCTCGATTAAAAAATTGTAAATCGTCGTCAAAAAACGATTGGGTACCAATGCTCAATCGGTTTACTCCTGCGCTTTT
>JACPDX010000101.1:1053-19200 GCA_016183805.1 Bacteroidota bacterium | reverse complement strand
GGGAGTATTTTGGGCGTTTGCCACAGAAAAAAATAAAATGCAATACATTAGTAAGGTCATTTTAAACTGTAATAATTTTTTCATGATTTCTAGGGTTTAAGTGTATATTAATTATTTACTTTTTAAGTATAGTCTAATAATTATTGTTTAATCAATTTACTGGTCAGGTTAACCTGCTGATTTGTTAATTTAATGGTATAAACACCTTTAGCCCAATCTGTGGCATTTAGCACTATTTTTCTACTAGGTATCGAAGTATTGCTGTAAACAATTTTTCCTTCTATACTGGTTATAGTTATTTTTGTATCTACCGAGTAATCTGTTAACTCAATTATAAATTGATTGTTGATAGGATTTGGATAAATTCGCATTCCGGTTTCTTCAAGTACATTCAGCCCAGTTACCAAAACATTGACACAGGATGAAGTATCTACACAAGTGTTTTTGGTTATTTCTACAGCATAATTCCCATTTATTGGCACAATATAACTTTGTGTAGTTGCCCCATTTATAATAGTGAAACTATTATTACAATCTAACCATTGGTAATTTGCTCCTGTTTCATTTGCAATGAGTGTATTTACATTTTGTGTAACAGAGGTATCTATACTGTTTACGGTTAAATTCAAAGTAACTAAACTATCACAACCGTTGGCTGCTCCACCAACTATATTAAATGTAGCTGTGCTATTACTTGCGGTATAGTTGTTACCATCAATCCACGTATAACTGTTACATGCCGTTTGCACATCTATACCTGCTGCAGGAGCATTTACAATAATCGTCCCTATGGCATTTACCGTACCACAACCACCTGTTAAAGGTATGGTATAATTAAATGTTCCACTTGCTGTTGGTGTTCCACTTATTGTAATAATTCCTCCCGCCCAGTTAGCTGTAACTCCTGCCGGCAATCCAGTAGCTGCTCCTATGCCGGTTGCTCCTGTGGTGGTGTGGGTAACAGATGGAATTGCTGTATTGATACATACTATTGGAGATGACGAGGCTGCTGTTACTGTTTTGTTTGGTGTTACGGTAATCGTACCAGTGGCACTCACCGTTCCACAACCTCCAGTTAGTGGTATCGAGTAGTTAAATGTACCACTTACAGTTGGTGTTCCACTTATTGTAATGGTATTTGCAGCCCAGTTAGCTGTAACACCTGCCGGTAGTCCTGTAGCTGCTCCTATGCCTGTAGCACCGGTTGTAGTATGAGTGATATTGGTTAAAGCTGAATTGATACATAGTGTTGGTGTTGACGATGCTGCTGATACTGTTTTGTTTGATGTTACAGTTATTGCATAGTTAGTCGAAATTGTACCATTACCACAACAATTACTTCCCATAACTTTTAAATTACCCGAGGTGGCTGTTGCAGAAAAATTTATTGTTACCGAATTTGTTGTTCCGGAAATTGTGGCTCCGGTACCTGAATACGACCAAATGTAATCAGTAGCATTAATAATAGGTGGAACTGAATAAGAAACATTTGTTTGACCTTTGCAGACAGTATTGGTGCCTGATATTGATCCTGCCGTTAAAGGATTACTAAGTTGTGGATTATGTACAGGGTTAGCCGCCATAACCAGTTTAGCATCATTAAAATCATACTCATCTGGTTGCCCTGGCGTTTTCCATGTTTTATAGTTCCACATAAGGTAATTGACATACAAACTATCTCTGGAAAAATCAACCATTTCCTGCAATGTCCAATATTTGGTACTATAATTCACTGTATCTTCGTGCAAGTGTCTGTAACTATTATTTTGAATCGAGCAAAACAAAGGTACTTCTCCGACTAATGAATCGTATAAGCGATAAGTACGTCTTTGTAATCCAATATCATCTGGTAATACATCTGGACCACCTACTCTTATCGTACCTAAAGGAGCAACAGCATGAGCAACTTCGGCTAAATAATCCTCTTTCCAAGGATAAGGGGCAGGCATAAAATTCATGTACCAAAAAATACTCGACTGCCTAAAACTATTTGATGCCCCGGTAAGTATATCAATCATAGCATCTCGGTATATTTCGTCTGTATAACCAAAACTAGCCATTGATGGATTCCATGGCTGACCAAGTGCAGTTTCTTGAGTTGCCACACCTTCAAAATTAGGATGCGTATCAAATGTTTTTGCCAAAGTATCAAGTAATAGTTTTAAACGTGTAACAACAAAAGGATCCCATATCGCAATAGAGTAACCGTAAGTTCCTTGGAAATTTGGTCCAAATGTTGCCACGTAGCTCGATAGATAGTTGGGTGTTACGACACTATTCGTGTCAAAACTTTTCGTTAAAACCATACTAATTAATTGTTTCCCTCGAGAAGATAGGATGTTTAGGTCTGTCTGTATGGATGAAAAATTATAATTCCCCGGTGTTGGCTCTAAATCTTTCCATTTGTAGCGTTTGTGAACGCCAGCAACTCCTGATAAATTGGCAGTATTAATTATTTCTGCCTGAGTTACATTTGAGACATAAGCCACATAGTTACCCATATTACACTTACGATCCGTGATTTGTACTCTAACGGCAACTCTAACAGTATCGGATCTTGTATATTGACCATCTTGAGCTCTTAATCGTAAAAAATATGTTCCGGGAGCAGAAAATGTAGCTGTAGAATTAAGGTTAGATGGATTAGAAAATGAAACGGTACCCGGTCCACTCACAAACGACCAAGTAGTACTTAACGGATTTACCAATCCGTCATCAGTAGCTGACCCAGAGAGGGTTGCGATGTCTGATAATAAAATTAGTTGGTCAACTCCAGCATTAACAACCGGGGGAGTATTTTGGGCGTTTGCCACAGAAAAAAATAAAATGCAATACATTAGTAAGGTCATTTTAAACTGTAATAATTTTTTCATGATTTCTAGGGTTTAAGTGTATATTAATTATTTACTTTAAGATTAATAGCTTCTTTTATTTGATTTATTTCAGCTTTTAAGTTCATATTGGCCGACTTTAAATTATCGTTTTCTACTTTTAGTTCCTGTATAGCTTTTACTATTGGCATAATAAAATCTACGTAACGCAGACTGTAAACTTCCTTGTCATTATTAGGAATGTCTATACCCGGGAAATTAAATCCACTTTCGTTGGCAGCTTTTTCCACATCTTGTGCAACAAATCCAATATATCTCTTTTTCTCTGCATCATTGTGGTCTATTTTATCAGTTAATGCTGTTGAAGTACCCCATATTTTATGAAGTTCATTTGGAAGTACATTATAAATAACGGGTTTAAGTTTTAAAATAAAATTCAATCCTTCAACGTTATCACTAATATTTGTCTTAAATCGTTCATCGGAATAAGCGGTAATACCCGTAACCTGAGCTCTTATCTGTGTAATAGCAGTATTACCCAATAAGACTTGGTTATTTCCAGTAACTTGTCCATTAGTTATACCATAACCAAGCATAGTTACATTAGTTCGGTTACCGGTAGCTGTTGATTGAGCTCCAACAAATGTACATTGGTTGAAGGTAAAAAGAGTATCTCCTTGCCCGGCAGAATAACCCATCCCGACATTATAACTTCCAGTGCCACTATAAAACAATGCAGATCTACCGAATCCGGAATTATAGCTACCCGTAGTATTGTTAAATAATGCCCCGGTCCCGTTAGCGGTGTTTTCATTGCCAGTTTGATTGGTAAATAAAGTGTACGCTCCAGTAGCAGTATTCTCAAACCCTGTAGTAGTCTGTTGCAAAGCAGTACGTCCAATTGCTGTGTTCTTGTATCCTGTAGTGTTTTGTTGCATTGCAGAGGCACCTAAAGAAGTGTTTTCATAACCTGTAGTATTATTGAATAAAGCGGTTCTTCCAAGAACACTGTTAAAACTTCCTGTGGTATTGTTACGCAATGCACCATTACCAACGGCAGTATTATCACTTCCAAGTGTATTACTTCTCAACGCAACATTACCAACTGCGGTATTATTAGCACCGGTTGTATTAAATCGAAGTGCCTCAGCTCCTATACCGGTATTTTTTATATCAGTGTTCACATTTCCTGCTAAATATCCTAAAAATGTAGGCCCAAGTCTATCTATTCTTCCTGCTTTCGCATTATTTACTTTAAAGTTTAAGGCAGAGGTATCTGTAGTGCCAATAAAATTTGTCCCATCAATAGTGCCTGAATTGCCGAGTAATCCCCAATCGTTACCTCCTGTTCCACCACTTAATGCAATCCACTTTGTACCGTTCCAATAATAGAAACCGGGTAACACATTGTTTGGAGCTGCTCCTGCTGTTGCAGTATTGTACACCAATAAACTTGTCGTAATTGATGCTCCAATTGGTAAATTGGAGTTTGTAGCAGTTAATGGAATACGTGGAATAAGAATTCCTAGGTTATTTCCTGGTGATGCATCTATGTCAAGTATGGCAGATGCATTTGGTACATTTCCTGTAGTATTAATAGCTATATTTTGAGCAAAAAGCTGGCTACCATACATGAATGGAAGAAAAAATAATATAATACTACCTAATATTCGACTTTGCAGATTTTTTTTCATGAGTTTTAAGTTTAGCTTCATAAATTTATTCTTTTGAGAATTTTGTTGTAATAGGCTTGAATGATTCATAGTTTATGTTTAGTAAATTGATTGAAACTTAATTTTTAGCTAATTTTATACATTAAAATGATTTAGACAATAGGACGATTCCCTTATTTGTATAGGGTGTTTGTATGATTTAATAGAAAATACCCCATTATTTTTACAAAACCAAACAATAAAACCACACCTTTTTGAGTGTGGTTTTACAAATTTATTTGGTAGTAAAAGTTTCTAATTTGTTATTTTTTGAAATGTTTTACTTTATAAACAGGCAACACATAATATAATATCCAATAATTAGTTTCCACATTGTTTAATTTTCTATTTTATTACAGTTACTTTACCAATATAATTATGCCACTCGTCAAAAACATCTTTAGCCCTAACTTTATAAACATACACATCAGTTGGTACTAAATCACCTTTATAAACTCCATCCCATGATTGATCAACACCTATGTCATCATATAATTTTTCTCCCCAACGGTTAAAAATCATCATCTGTAATTCTTTAATTCCATATCCATTTACATAAAAATAATCATTGGTATTATCGCCGTTTGGTGTAAATGAATTCGGAATATATATGGCATATATTGGTTTAATGTTTACATATTTCTGAGTCGTATCTCTACAGCCGTAAACGTTTTCTATTGCAAGAGTTACCAAATAGAATCCTGTATCGGTATATTCGTGAACCGGATGTTGAACAGTAGTTAAAGTTCCGTCGCCTAAATCCCAGTTAAATACCGAACCTATTATGGATTGATCAGTGAATGTTATATCGTTATCTACAATAGAAGCTTCATCATTTGGCCAATACATAAAACTTGCTAGGGGTATCGGGTAGGAATGTATATAATCTTCTTTTATTAAGGTGTCTTTACATCCAAAATTGGAGGTAGTAATTAATCGAATATCAAAATCTCTTACACTACTGTGTGATGGGTTGGTAAAATTGTACGGAGGACTTGGGTTGATGTTGTCCGTTATTCCATCTCCATTAAAATCCCAATCCCATTCATTAATGAAACTACCATCAGTATTTTGAATATCGGTAAGATCAGTAAAGGTAACATAAACCGGTGTACAGCCATTTTGAATGTCTGGAGTAAAATCTACTACCGGTAATGGATGCACTGTTACAGGTAGTGTAGTATCATTTTCACAATTGTGGTCAGTTGTAACTGTTAATGTTGCATTAAAAATTCCATCGGTAGTGTACATGTATATTGGATGCTGATCATTACTTGTTCCTATTCCATCTGCAAAATCCCAACTATATGTCACGTTATTATTTACAGTATATATATTCGAAACAGTTGATGAGTCTGTAAACTGTGTGCTATCATTTAAACAAACGGATGTCGGACCAAAGTTTACATAGGGTAAAGGCCATACTTCTATCCCATTTTTAATAATGGTATCGCTACAGTTATTGTTTGTGGCAACTATTAACTGAACATTATAAACACCTTCTGAGGCATAATTATGTAAGGGGTCTTCCAGTGCTGAAGTTTGGGCATCTCCAAATTGCCAATCCCAGACATCTACTGTACCGGCACTAACAGTTGATATGTTGGTAAATACGATGTCTTGATTAAAACAGGCATCTATATAAGTGAAATCTGCTACTGGCATGGGGTGTATAGTTACTGTTTTGTTTATAGTGTCCTTACAACCATCAGTTGTTGATGCTATTAATTCAATGGTATAGGTTCCTGCAGCCAGATAATAGTGAGAAGGGTTTTGTGTAGTAGAATTATCCACTACTCCATCGTTTTCAAAATCCCATGTCCAACCGTTTAGTATACCTCCATTATCAATAGATTGGTCGGTAAATTGTGCTGCTATATTTAAACAAACATCTGTGGTATCAAAATTAGCTGTTGGTTTTGGATAAACGGTAACAGGAACTATAACACTATGGGTACAACCACTATCGGAGGTTACAATTAATTCCACATTAAATGTGCCGGAACTTCCATAAATATAGGTTGGATTTAATAATGCACTTGTTCCTATTGCATCATCAAAATCCCAATCGTTTTGTGCAATGGTACCTGTTGTTATGGTTGATGTGTTTGTAAATGTAGTGGTATATTCAAAACATTCGCTTGTTGCTGTAAAATTAGCTACTGGTATTGGATTTACTACAACAGCAATGGTCATCGAATCTTTACAACCTAACGTACTGGTTACAAACAATTCGGTTTGATAGGTTCCTGCCAAAGGGAAGGTATTGGTTGGGTTTGGTGTGGCATCGTCTATTGAACCGTTGCCATCAAAATCCCACTGCCATGTATCAATATTGGTTGTTCCTCCATTGTTGCTCGATAAATCGGTAAATGTGGTTGCTGTTCCAAAACATTCATTACTGTAGGTAAAATTAGCTATTGGATTTTCTGATACTGTTATGGTAAGTACGGTATCATGGTTACAGCCTTGGCTATCTTCAACGTACAAATTAACATTATGAATACCAGATGTAGGGAAAATAAATGTTGGGCTTTGTTCACTAATATCAACACTTCCATTGTTTTGAAAATCCCAATCCCAAATGCTAATTGGGTTATCTCCCGGTATGGATGAATCTGTAAATGATGTTTCCAAAGTTAAACAAGCTTCATCAGCTGTAAATGATGCTATTGGATTTGAATATACTGTAACATTGGTATTGTAATTATTTATACATCCGCTATCTGAGGTTACTGTGAGTACTGTATTAAAATTACCGCTTGCCGTATAGATATGTGTTGGGTTTTGTGTGGCATCAGTTCCTGTATCACCAAAATCCCATGCCCAATTTGTAATGGAACCCGTTGTTACTGTTGATGCATCTGTAAACGTTGTGGTATTTCCTAAACACTCTGTTGTTGCTGTAAAGTCTGCAACTGGTATTGGATTTACTACTACTACTCTTGTAATCGAATCTTTACATCCGTCGGTAGTTGTTACCAATAATTCTACGGTATAACTTCCTGCTGATGCATATCCATTGGTTGGATTTTGGGTGGCATTGTCAACCGACCCATTGTTGGTGAAATCCCATGCCCATTGGTTTATTGTCCCTCCATTCCCATTCGATAAATCGGTAAAACCGGTGGTCGTTCCAAAACATACATTGGTAAATGTATATGCCGCTGTTGGTTGAGGGTTAATGGTTAAGTCTGTTGTTAATATACTATCACAACCATTTGTTGCTATAAGAGTATCTGTAAAAATTCCTGTAGTATTATAAGTATTTGCTCCCACCATTACATTAAAGCCTTGACAACCACTTAAAACTTGAGTAAAATTTGAAATCGACTCAATTGTCAAATCAGTTGTTAAAATACTATCACAACCATTTGCTGCTATAAGCGTATCAGTATAAATTCCTGTTGTATTATAAGTATTTGTTCCTACCATTACATTAAAGCCTTGACAACCACTTAAAACTTGAGTAAAAGTGGAAATGGGTTTAATGGTTAAATCGGTTGTTAAGATACTATCGCAACCATTTGCTGAAGTCAATGTATCTGTAAAAATTCCTGTTGTGTTATAGGTATTTGCCGCTACAGTTACACTAAATCCGGGGCATTCAATTAAACTTTGAGTAAAGGTAGAAATAGGTAGAACTGTTACCATTTGAGTTATTGAATCAACACATCCAAAATCACTTGTAGCAGTTAAAGTAACTGGATATTGACCAACATTACCGTAAGTGTAAGAAGGGCTAGCAACATTAGCGTTACCTATTCCATCACCAAAATTCCAACTATAAGTACTAATAGCTCCTGATGATATTGAAGAAGTATTCGCAAAGTTCATCGTCAATCCTTCACAGACATTTGATTGAGTATAAGAAACAGTTGGAGAAGGAAAAACATGGATTGTGTCAGTTTGGTAACATATCGGTGCAAAATAAACATCATCCATAATAAAATCTGCTCCACTACATATAAAGGTCAATTCTCTTATACAAATGGTTACTGTTGTTGCCATACCAGAGTTCCATATTTGAGACATTTGATTCCACTGACAAGAAACACTTGATGTCCCTAATGTTGTTCCTACTTGAACTCCATCAATAAAAAACCCTAATAAAGCAGTAGATGCTGAGTTAGCAGCATTGGCTGCCCAAGCTGAGAATATATAATCAGTATTTTGGGTGACATTTACCGTTTGACACCATAAATCTGCTCCCCCAGACACACCATTTGTTCCGCAGGCTGCATCCACTATCATCATGTTTCCACTACTACTAGTATGATCATTGCAATTACCCCACCAACCAGTTGCTGTAGTGGTATTTATATCATACCCTCCCTGCATTACTGTTCCTGATGTGTAGTTGTATTGAGAAGAGAACCCCGTATTACCTAACTCAAAATCTCCATTATAAATTAGGTTCCCCCCTATTGTACCTACCTCACAGTAATAAGTATCAGGTACTAATACATTAAATGTATTAGCTGTGCTTGCATCTTGCCAAGTATAAATATCATAATTAGAAGTAGCATCTAGTGTAAATGGTGCTGAAAAACAGGTGTCATTTCCTAAATTAAGAATACTACTATTGGTGATGGTTAAGTTAGTTGTTACGATACTATCACAACCAGTAGTTGCTATAAGTGTATCTATATAAATACCTGTCGAACTGTATGTGTTTACTCCTACTGCTATACTAAATCCTTGACAACCTGATACGTTTTGTGTAATTGTTGAGATAGGATTAATCGTTAAGTTGGTGGTTAAGATACTATCACAACCATTTGCAGACACAAGTGTATCTATAAATATTCCTGTTGTGGTGTAGGTATTTGTTCCGGCCGACACACTAAATCCTTGACAGCCGCTTAAAACTTGAGTGAATGCGGATGTCGGATAAATTGTGATAGTGTAGCTTGATGAAATTCCGGGGCAAGGAACTGATGCAACTGTTGATGTTACAATTATTGTTGCCGTAATAGGGCTAGCTGTATTGTTAATAGCATTAAATGCCGGAATATTCCCAACTCCACTTGCCCCAATTCCAATAGAGGTGTTATCGTTTGTCCAAGAGAATGTTCCTCCTGTTGGGCTACTAATAAAATTTGTTGCGGCAACTATTTCATTGCTACATACATTTATATTGGTCGGAACAGTTACTGTTGGTAATGGATCCACAACAATAATGGTAGAATCCGGATTGCCGGGGCAATTGACTGATGAATCTGACACTGTTACTGTATATGTTCCTGACATTGCAGGTGTTGCGTTTATTATCATTGGATTTTGTTGTGTAGATGTAAATGCGTTTGGTCCCGTCCACGAATAAGCAGCTCCAGCAATAGTTGAAGCATTTAAAAAAATAGTATCGCCTTCACAAACAGAAGGGGTGATGCATAAAAATGCTTCGTCAAAATGACCATAATCACTAATAAATGCCCGGTAACGATAGGTTCCGGCAGGTAGTGGAGCGGATGTTCCTGATAAATACACCCAAGTTTCATCTCCAAATACCGAGGTAAAATTAAACGTATTCGAACTCGAAACAACAGTACTTGAAGCATCTAATATATCTACTCTGGCAGTCCAAGAAACATATCCGCCATTTGCAGATTCTCTATTACTAAAATACCCGGAAAAAGAAAGTGTAGAGGTTCTTGCTAAAGTAAAAGACTGTGTTGGATAATCACTAGAATTCACAATGTCCACATATTGATTACCAGTTGCTGCATTATCGGCTCCAGAAGCATAAGCAGTTCCATTCACTTTTATTAAATTAAAAGTACCTCCAAACTGTGTAGTCCAACCAGGAATTGAAGATCCTATAAGATTGTTTCCATTTAAAA
The DNA here is from genome assembly GCA_016183805.1 of Bacteroidota bacterium. Lineage (GTDB taxonomy): Bacteria > Bacteroidota > Bacteroidia > Flavobacteriales_E > Vicingaceae > Vicingus. The sequence continues at coordinate 8,814 of JACPDX010000101.1, read as the reverse complement.
CAGGTACAATAGGGTCTTCAAAACTTGGATTTACTAACACATTTCCTGCACAAGTTACAGGCGTTGCAGGTGGTGATACTACGCTAACTGTAATCAAAGTATCATCTGTACAACCATTACCATCGGTAACTGTTAATGTTGCATTATAATTACCTGCCCCGGCATAAACATACGTTGGATTTTGAGTAGTGGTTGTTCCTATGCCATCTCCTGCATCCCAATCCCAACCAACAATAGTCGAAACGCTTGAAGTGGAGGAATCGGTAAATACAGTTGTAGAACCTTCGCAAACTGTATTAGCTGCAAAAGAGGCAACGGGTGGGTCAAACACAGTGCCTGTACCAAAAATAGTATCTTTACATCCTTGACTGGAAGTAACGATTAAAGTTACTGTGTAAGTACCTGTATCTCCGTATGTATAAGCTGGGTTTTGAGCCGTACTTGTTCCTATACCATCCCCTGCATCCCAATCCCAGCCAACAATACTACCTATTGATATTGTTGATAAATCGGTAAATGATGATACAGAACCATAACATAAATTGGCTGCTGTAAAATTGGCTACAGGAGAAGTTTTTGGGCTCACAGTACCAGAAACTACATAGCAAGTACCTCCCGAATCAATTTTTAGCGTATAGTAACCGTCAGTGTACCCACCTAAAGAGAGGTTTAACGTATCATTTATCTCTCCAGATAAAGCTATACCATCTTTGTACCATTGATAAGTTCCTAAAGGAGCATCAGGCGAAAAAAGTTGTAGATTATCGGTACACCAACCTCCTGTTTCTTGTAAACTGGCGTTAAATGAAGTAGTTTGATTAAGTACTAAGTTATCGATATAGGAGTACGTATTTGTAACAGCTCCACAAGAAGAACCAAGAGCTACTGCGTAAATATTTGTGGAAGGAGTAAAAATTAAAGTTATATTTTGCCAAGGTATTGGAGATGGGTTGGGAGTACTAGTTGGTATTAATTGGCTTACCAGTGGTATCCAACTTCCTGAAGGACAATTTGTTCCTGCCCATGGTAAAGCTCCACAGCTAGAAGCCCCAAAAATAGTGAAATTTAAAGGAGGGTATGGTCCGGGAACTCCCTCTGAACCATATCCAACAGCAATATCAAAAGTTATCTCATATGTTTGACCTGCTATCATAGGTGAGAGTAAACACGAACCAACATACTCTTTCCAAACTCCAAATCCGTTATTAAAATCCCAAAACCCCATATATCCAGTCCCATCTGGATAGGGGAAAGCGGGAGTATTAATGGTCGAATTATAAGAGCAATTGTGATAATCTGATGTAGCACTGGAAGCTTGTATCCAGCCTGTTGCACAATTCACTTGGGAAAATGAGGTTGGACAACAATTCATCTGTTCAAACGAATGGTTGGGAATCATTGATGGTGGCTGGACAGTTAAAGGAGTACAACTACAAGCTGGGTCATTCAAATCAATTAATCCATTTCCATCATCATCAATACCATTGTTACAAATTTCTTGCGAAAAAGCAATACTGGAAATAGATAATAAAATCCATGTTAGTAATATTTTCATAATTTATTTTGTATGTAGAAGCTCTATTTTTCTAATACTAACTAAAAACAACTATAGTAATATAAAGTAGTAACCAAAGTTCTTTTAAAAATGGAGTTAAAACAATCAGGTGATTGTATGATTTATATGGGGTGGTTATATGGTGTCGTTAAAAAGAAAATTCAAGTTAAACAAGCCAATTATTCTGTGTTTTATGCTCCTAATATAATTTAATTTTGCTTGAATGTTATTTTTACAACATTTATCTATGCAAAACATTTTTTAACAGTTGTGTAATTGATTTTAGTAATCGCAGTAGCCAATGGGTTATTATCAGTTATATTTATTTAGAAAAAATAATGGAGAAAATTCAAATTCTTTTTATAACAGTAAATTTATTGTATCTATACAAAAACTGGAACACAACAATGCAATTCTTGAAATATCTTTTCTAGTAACAATGTATTTAAATCAGCCTTATGGATGCATTTTTTAGCTCCATTTTGTGTCATTTGATTAGCTGATTCAATATTAAAATCTAAAAAAGTACCAATAATTACTGATTTTGGTTTCTTAATAAGGAGATATTTTGTAAAATCACTACCATTTACTATAGGCATCTCAGTATATATTAAAATTGCATCAAAATCATTTTCTAAAGTTAGTTGTAGAGCTAATAAGCTATGAAAAGCTTCTGTAATAACAATTTCAGAATTACGTCTTAGCAAATTTTTTATACCTTCTCTTATCGCTTTATTATTATCTACGAGTAGTAATTTCATACCTAACTATTAAAAGTGAGATTAGTATCACTTAAATATATAAAGATGAATAAACAAAGTCAATAGGGTAATAGTCTTAATTTATAAAGTGTGATTGTACTATTTTAAATTCTCCCTGATTAAATGAATAAATCAGGGAGAAGAATAACACCTATCAAAATATTATTCATAAAAATTAAAACTAACTTAGTTTACTCTAAAAACAAGGGGTATTTTTTAATAAAACATTAGTTTCTCAAAACTATAAAGAAAATTAATATAAAACATATCGGGTAATTACCTTATTTATGTAAAGCAACTATATGGTTTTTATAGGAATATAATCTATCAACTATAAAAATAACTTAGCTTAGTTTAAAATTTAAACAAGAAAACATGAAATTCACACTTACTACTTTCCTTTTCTCGGTAATAACTATTTGTTTTGGTCAACAAACAATAAACGGATCTATTCAACATGGAGGTGTACAACGTTCATACATCCTTTATGTACCAGCTTCTTATTCATCAACTGTAGCTGCTCCGTTGGTTTTTAATCTTCATGGATATACTGGTAGTGCTGCTAATATAATGTTTTATGGTGATTTACGCCCAGTTGCTGATACTGCTGGTTTTATTTTAGTAGCTCCTAATGGTACCGTAGATGCTAGTGGTTATACCTATTGGAATGCCAATTGGGGTGGAACAGTTGATGATGTTGATTTTATAAACGTATTAATTGATTCTCTTTCGGCAACTTATAATATAAATCAAAATAGGGTTTACAGCACAGGATTTTCAAATGGTGGTTTTATGAGCTATGTTTTGGCTTGCGAATTAAGTAATCGTATTGCTGCCATTGCATCCGTTGCTGGTTCAATGACTTTAGGAGATCCCTCGACATGTAGCCCACTACATCCTACACCAATATTAGAAATACATGGAAATGCTGACGGAACTGTAGCTTATACCGGTAGCAATTTTAGTGAGCCTATTGTAAATGTATTAAATCATTGGATAGGTTTTAACAACTGCAATACAACCCCTGTATTTACTGCTGTTCCAGATATTAATACTTCTGATAATTCTACCGCCGAACACTATTTATATACTGGAGGAAATAATTGTGTTGAAGTAGAACATTATAAAATTTTAAATGGAGGACATACCTGGCCAAGTGCACCTTATAATTCGGGAACCACAAACCGAGATATTAATGCTTCTCGTTTAATTTGGCAATTTTTTTCAAAGTATGATATTAATGGTAAAATAGGGGGTTGTACGGTAACATCAATCGACGATAATAACACCAATGAATTTCAGATAAATGTGTACCCAAATCCTGCTCAAGATTTTTTAAATATTAATTGGGAAAAATCAACCGTATTGCCAACTACAATTAGAATAATCAACACGTTAGGCGAAGAGGTAATATCAACTCATCTTGAAAAAGAAACTATTCTTACAAGCCTGAATATTCAAAAATTACCACGAGGCATTTATATTGTAGAAATAAATGATAAGGCGGGAATGGTCATTAAGAATAAGATTGTTTTAAATTAAAGATTTAGAAACACAACCTAAAGAATAGACTTTAAACCCAAATTAATACCGTACCGATGGATTTAAAAAATAAACTGACTTTCAAGAAAATAAATTTTACCTATGCTTCTTTAAACAAAAAAAAGATTGTTATTAGTTGTGATAACCCTGTTAAACTTTCTATTTTAGTTGAAGTGAGAAAGGAAATTATGAAAAAAATTCAAACAAAAATTGATAATACCAATAATATTGTTTTTGAATTTAAACTAACTCAAGACTTAAGTAAGGATAATAAAACAAAATTAACAATAATACAACCTAGTGTTAAAGAGGAAGTTAAGCAGCTCCCATCCGTCAACTGTCGGACGGAAAATATCTAGTAATTTGATTACTGTTCCGAAAGTTTATAACTTTCGAGGATTCTCGTAATCTGAACATAACTCAAACTTAACAGTTCCGCAGTATTGCGGAACTGTTAAGTTTGAGTATAAATAAAATGGTTGCTTTACCAAGTTTAATATTCCTTTTTTTCCTCATGGATAATTGAAACCTTCATCTTTCTTAATTTTTTTTCCGAAGTAATTCTTTTATAAAACAACTCGCCTTTTTTTGTAAAATTAACCTGATGAATAGATTCGATAAGGAGAACCTCTTTTTTAAGGGTTTTCTTTTTTGATATTTTTGTTATTGTTCTAACAATATCTTTAACCGCTTTAACATCAATTAATGTGGATGTTATTGTTATTTTTATACAATCATTTGTTGCCCATACCCCTATCATTACTTTATCCGTTTTTAACCAAATAAATAACTAATACAACAGAAAAAAATACGGAGAAAATCCAAAATAAAATAGCATGGAGGTTTGGTGGGTTATTTATTTTCATTTTACTTGTTTTTAAAGCTACCATAAAAAATGCTTTCGGTTTTTTGAAAATTATTTATAAACCAGTAGCTTTTGGTGTGAGCTGAAATATTCGTTTTCAAATTTTATATAATATAACCCTTGCAATAATTTATAGTTTATAGTTTGTTTGGTTGAAGTATCTAGGTTTTCAAAAAATTCCCGGTAAATTAATTGTCCTGAAACATTAATAATTGAAACTGTTAGATTTGATTGTTTTTGTGCTTTATAATTAAATGAAAATGATGAACCGGAATAGCCCGGATTAGGGAAAATGTCTGACACTTCAAAATCAATTGCCAAGTTTAATTGAACATTTATGGCGATTGGTTTAAAATATTCAAATTGCCCATCATAATCGGTTTGTTTTAAACGATAGTAAATAATTTTACTGTTTTGAGGAAATTTGTCATCTATTATAGAATAAGTTTTCGGTGTGGAAGAATTTCCCGATCCCAAAGCTTTAGCAACCTCTTCCCAACCAATCATGTCTAAGCTTCGTTCAATGGTAAAATAGTTGTTATTTATCTCTGTTAGTGTTGTCCAAACGAGTTGATTTCCTGCTGCCAAATTGTAACCGTCAAAATTACCTAGCGTTATAGGCAGAGGAATCATACATGGTGCTACAATAGACATTCCTGCACATTGAGCTCCAGCCCATCCGTCAACCATAAAAAAAGCACATTCACCAACAGGAACTGTTACTGTAAACGTAAACCCATCAAAAGTTGCCCCATTTGAATTGCTAAACGTCTGATAAGTAGTATTGTTACATTCAATTGTAGTAGAATTAAACCTAGAACCAACCCAAACTGCACCTTGAACATTACAAGAAGTTCCTTCGCCCGGCTCATCAAATCCGATAGAAAATGTTTGAGGAGTTGCTTCTTGGTTACACCATTGAAACCATACAGAATTTTCTATTGAAAAAGACAAATCTGCAGCACCATCACAATCTATATCAGAGCCAATTGGACAGCTAAATGGACAAAATGCAGCTGCACAACCAGGTCCAGCTCCAGTACCAGTATTTCCAACATATCCTGAACCAGGAGCAGGAACATTGAAAAAATAAGGAAGACCGCAATTTGCTGTAATATCAACCAAAGGAGGGAAACAAGCTGTATTTGGTGCGGGTGGAGCCGGAGATGGTGGTGGTGGTGGCGATGGTAAAGGTAGATTATATACACAAATACTTCCGTTCATTGAGTTATTTGAGCCAACATTTTGAATTCTTATGTGATAGGTAACTCCCACGACTGTTGTTAACGTGATATCTTCAGAACCAACTCCTGTTGAATTGTTTGCACAGGCAATACCCGACATTCCTGTTGCACACGCAACATTAAAAACAGTTACAATGGCATCGCCCGAGGTAGGTGTATATGTTATTTGTGTTTGGGTAGAAGTAGCGGTAAACCACATCCAGGCATCATCTAAATCGGCTGCCCCACAACCCGATGCACCGTTCCAATAATCGGTGTTATTGCTAGAGTTAAAAGTTACGGGAGCTGCACATGAACTTCCTACCGTTAACTGCCCTCCTGCTGTATTGTCGCAATCAGCTGTTTGTGAAAAAGAAGTATTTGTTAAGATAAAGAGAAGAAATAAAAAAGAAACACTTCTTAGAACTGTTTTTATTGTAAAATTTTTCATTGCCAGATTATTGTTGATTCTTATTATACAATTATACTCAACAATAGCACTACTTTATAAACCAAATACTTTATAAGTAATATGAATTTTTCTAATTTTTATACAACAAATAATTATCAATTTGTAGCTGATGAATATATCGATTTATAAAATTAATTTAGCTCATATCAAATTATAAAGTATATTATTAGATGATTATAGTTTATAAATTTCAAAAATAAATTGCTCCAAGAAAAACTTATAAGTAATATGTATATTTGTAAGGTACTAATTTTCAATACCAAAATAGAACAAACAAGATGAACAAATGAAAACACCAAGTGATGATTTATATAAATTTATTCAGTCGTTAGACGGAAATGAGTTGACATATCTGGGAAGAGAAATAACCAATGATCGTGCAACTATTCACTCCGAAATGTTTGATATTTTGGTAAATCATAAATCCTACAATGAGTCGGCAGTAATATCAAAATTTAAAAGTTTGACTAAAACACCGGTAAAACACATTAAACAGAATTTTTGGAACTATGTTTTGAGAAAATTAGCAAGCTATAATTCTAGTTATGAATATGATAGGGAAAGCTACAATTTATTGTTAGAAGTAAAAATACTTCTCAAAAAAAAATCTTTTAAAAAAGCCAATTCATTACTTAAAAAAGCATTTGTACGGGCAAAAGAAATTGGCAACTTTTTAATTGAAATAGAATTATTAAAAGCCGAACTTCAATTGGTAATAGAAACAGAAAATATTGAATTGTACAATAAGTTGAAAGCACATCATAAAAAACGATTTGAATCGCTGATGTATGCTAATTTTCAGTTTCAGAACTACACATTATTACTTATCGAATTAAAAAATGTTTGGACAAAGTCGGGGTTTAATATCAATGAAGAAGGACTTCATGTTGTAAAGAAAATTCAAAATAAATACATTGAAATTAAATCGGAAAGCAATCTAAGTGAACGATATAAATCTTTACAGGTTCATGAAAACATTATAGAACACATCATCTTTTTATTTCAGCATAATTTTAAAGAAAGTTATATCAGTTATAATAAATTTATCGAAGAGGTTCGCAAACACAAACACGGCTATATTTTAACAGAAGAGTTTTTTTGGTACTTGAATTGTGGAATTTCCTTGAGTATATTAACTCATAATGGTAGTTTATTAAATAAATTACATAAAATAAGTACTGATTATTATGATAACTTACCGTTAAGAGAGAAAAACAATGCTGTGAGTGGTCATTTCTTGTCCATAAAAAATAATATTGTTGCATTTTATACCCATGTTGAAGATTTTGAGAAAGCAAAGAAATTTGGTGAAGAAATTTGGAATGAAATGCACCATGAACAAG
>JACPDX010000101.1:0-999 GCA_016183805.1 Bacteroidota bacterium | reverse complement strand
ATATAAAATATTTATGGCAAACATGTGTCAAGTCTATCTTTGTTTGAAGGAGTATAAAAATTCGTTACATTGTTATAACAGAATAATGAATAATAAAACTTTTATAGAGGTTAGAAAAGATATAAATACAGGAGTTTATGTGTTAGGTTTGAGCTTGTTTATTAAATTAAAAATGGAGAGTAATTTCGAAAGTTTAACACGTTTTTTAAGAAGATCAGCGGTTATTGATAAAAAAATGAAAAAATTCTACACTGAAATTTTAGCTCTAATTATAAAAATCCCGGGTTCGGACAAAAAACAATTAAAGAATATAACAAACGAATTACTAATTATAATTCAAAATAATAAGCGAAAAGAGGTGATATTTTTTATTGAAAACACGAAAATAGAATATATTATAAAAAATATTCTATGATTTTATGGGTTATTATCGATGTTCTTCATATTTTACTGCAAACTCTCCTTCAATTTTATAACCATTTTTTTTAGCGACGGCTTCAACAGAACTACCTATTTCTTTAGCTAATTCTTGGATATCTGACAATGGTATCCTAGTAGCTTTTTTTTGAGGTGGTTTTGTAGTTATAGTGCTTTTTTCTAACCTGCCTACCAATTCATCATGTGAAAATAATGGTAAATCATTTTTTTTGTTTACCACTATCTTATCTGCTGGTTTTAGGTTCTTATTGGTATAATATTGTTTTTTAAATTCTTCTTTTGTTAAAAATTTAACCTGTGGATTTTGTTCCTGAAGCCACCCAATAAATAATGACCAGTTCATCGAATAAATATTCCGATTTTCTAAATCAATTTTTAGTTCTTTATATTCTCTTATATCTTCTTTAGTTTCTAAATAGCAATGTACTTCTGCATCAATATTAACAGAGGCTAACAGTAATTCTAATTGATTTTCCCAATATTTTCCATACATATTATCAAGGTACTCTTCTTGCTTTTTTACAAAATCTTCTTCCTCCTTTTTTTCTTTGTTTTTTTCTT
>JACPDX010000017.1:6063-27991 GCA_016183805.1 Bacteroidota bacterium | reverse complement strand
CCCAGTGCGATTGTTCGGTATCTGTTGAAACTGCAATTAATTCTACGTTTCTGTTTTTAAACTCTTGTAATTTTTCCTGAAAAGCAAACAATTCTGTCGGGCAAACAAAAGTGAAATCTTTTGGGTAAAAGAATAAAATTACATACTTGCCTTTAAATTGTTCTAACGTAAAGTTATTCACAATTTTACCTCCATCAATTACAGCATTTGCTGAAAATTTTGGCGCCATTTTTCCTACTAATACACTCATTTTTTATTAATTTATTTGGTTAAACATTTATTACATTTTCCGATAAGATGAACGTGCGTTTTTTCGATGCTAACATCTTGCAATTCGTTCAAATTTAATTTTTCAAAGTCCAGGGGAATATCTACAATTTTACCACACACGTTACATTTAAAATGTCCGTGGTGTTCAACTATGGCATCGTATCTTACTTCATTGTTTTCTATGGTTACTGTTGAAGTGATACCTTTATCTACAAACAATTTTAGGGTATTGTAAACGGTGGTTTTTGATAAAGTTGGGATTTCTGGAGCCAACATTTTATAAATTAAATCAACCGTTGGATGATTCATTTCCTGATACAAATATTCGAATATCTTTATCCTTTGATACGACGGTTTGATTTCGTTTTCGGTTAAATAATTAGGAATATTCATTTGTTATAATTATAAAATTGTAATGAGTACAAATTTAGGGATTAATTCTTATAAAAAACATTTCAGGGTAAAAATAAATTTGGTTTCTACTTTTAAGTTTTCTACTTTTAGTTTGTCAAACCTTAAACCCCTTTCCCATGAAAAAATTAATAATTATTGCTTTATCAGTATTGATGTTATCATCTGATATTGCGTTTAGCCAAGCTTATCAAAGTTTAATTTCACCACTACAACAAATTTCAACACCGAACAGTGAGCATGGTTGGATTTATTTTAAAGACCCACAAACTATAAATACTTCTACTGTTTTTAGTTCAAACAAAATTGCTTTTGGTCTAAGCTCTGATGATGTAATGCAATTTGTAAAAACGGAAACTGATAGGACAGGAACTGAAAATACTTGGTATCAACAATTTTATAAAAACACAAAAGTTGAAGGTTGTGAGTATATTGTTCATAGTAAAAATGGAAATGTATATTTAGCTAATGGAAAAATTTGTTCAGGATTAAGTCTTAGTGTATCCCCAACATTATCTCCTCAAAATGCTATTGATTATGCAAAATCATATATAAATGCGACTCTTTATAGATGGGATGACCCAGTATCTGAGCAAGAACTTAGAACATCAAAAATGGATAGTTCTGCGACCTATTACCCAGCACCTGAATTAGTAATTACAATGAATGGTGTTGATTTACCATATATTGCATCTAATTTTAAACTCGCTTACAAAATAGATATTGAAACTAAAATACCAGAAACTTCAAATAATGTTTATATAGATGCCAATACAGGTACTTTAATAAAAATAGCCCCATTATCTATCTCTTGTACACCTGGAACAAGCCAAACAATGTTTATGGGAAATCAAACAATTAATACTAGTTTTACTTTAAATCAAGCATATACAATGAGCTCCTCCTGTAAAGGAGGAGGGTTTGTAACTTTATTGAATAATTATAGCACTGGATATGTATATGATTTCGATAATGATTGGAGTGAAAATTTTGAGAAACAAGCATTAGGTCAGGCACATTGGGCAACTGATAAGTTTTATGATTATTTATTATCAACTTATGGGAGAAAAAGCTATGACAATAACGATGCTTTAATGAAGTGTATGTTGCAAAATACTAGTACAGATAACGCAACTTGGCAAGGATCTCCATCTCAATTATTTACAAGGTATTTTATTAGCGGAGCAAATGGACAACCTAATACTTATTGGGTTGCAAATGATATAGTTGGACATGAATGGGGTCATGCAGTTACTCAATTTACTAGTGGATTACAGTATTTTGGCGAATCAGGTGCTATAAATGAAGCTTATAGTGATATTTTTGGAGCATTATTTGAATTCTATGCTCAAGGTGGAACTGGAGATTGGACTATGGCTGAAGATGTCTATATCAGTGGCACATCTTATCCAAATTATATACGAAGTATGTCCAACCCTAATATATGTGGGAATCCTGATTCATATAATGGTAACTTTTATACTTCTGGTTGCAATCCTATTTTTACATCTGGACCAATGCCTCCAGGTTGTGGAGATCCTCATAATAGAAGTGGGGTTATGAACTATTGGTTTTATTTACTTTCACAAGGTGGTTCAGGAACCAACAATTCCCCTACGACATATACATATAGCGTTACAGGTATTGGCATGGCTTCAACAGGTCAAATTACATATAGGGCATATAGCTATCTAACATCAACCTCTAACTTTGCTGACACGAGAAATGCAACGATTCAAGCAGCAAGGGATTTATATGGAGAATGTTCTATACAGGTTTCTCAAGTAATAGAAGCTTGGAACGCTGTTGGTGTGTATGGTACAACCCCATGTATGTTAGCCTGTGTTTCTTCAACAAATTCAAATTGTACTGTAAATATCGGAACTGCAAATGTTACTGTAACTGGTGGCGTTGCCCCTTATATTTTTCAATGGTACAATGCAGTAGGTAATACCCCTATTGCTGGAGCAACAAATTCCTCTGTAAGTAATCTTGCACCTGGTACATATTACGTAATTGTACAAGATAATGCTTCTTGTACAGTTCAATCCTTAAATGTGATAATATTAGGAGGAACGCCTACATTAAGTTTTACATCAACAAATTCAAATTGTACGGGACCAAATGGAGATGGAACAGCAACAGTTATACCTACAGGAGGTCTTGCTCCTTATACCATTCAATGGGATGCTAATGCCAATAATCAAACCACATCTACAGCAGATAATTTACCTATGGGAACATATAATGTTACCGTTACTGATGCTAATGGATGTATTATAAATGGTTCTACAACTGTTAATGCTGTATTTACACCTTTTGACGTGGCTTATGGTACTCAAATTACAACCAACACTACTTGGAACGCTCCTTTAATTAGGGTTGATGGTTATGTAGAGGTTACTAATGGTGCTACTTTAACTATTTCAAATGGAACTACTGTGGAATTTATATATCACCCAGACCCTTTAGACCCAATACCTTATGGTGTAGCTCGTTTAATAGTTCATCCAGGTTCGTACCTGAATGTCAATTCTGGCGTAACATTGACTGGTTGTTCAGGAGGAATATGGGATGGTATAGAATTATGGGGAACAGGTATTTTTAATACTGGGCAATCTTATGCCAATATATATGGTAAAATTGAAAATGCTGATATAGCAGTGTTTACGAGTAGAAGACCAAAGATAAATCAATCTATCGTAAATAATTATGGAGGGCTTTTCTACGCATCAGGGGCTCAATTTGTAAATTGCAGAAGAGGGATAGTGATACCTAAAAATTTAATTAATTTCAATTATAATATTAGTCTTTCGACCTTTACTTACAATATCAATTCTAAATATACTAATTCCTACTATCCAATATATAATGATGTGATGACCTATATAACCGCAGGAGAAAACGTTAATCTTACACTTACATCCAATACATTTTTTGGAGGAATTAATTATTTTGCAGGAGATTTAAGAGGAACAGGTCTTTTATGCAATGACTGTAAGCCTATCATTACAGATACTTATGGACCTAATAGATTTGCAGGTCTAACAAGGGCGATTGAAGCTAACTACATTTCTACAAGTAATCAATTAAAAGTTACCTCAAATAACATAACTGACTGCCAAGAGGGAATTTATATGCAAGGTTCCTCTTTAGCTCAAATACAGAATAATACATTTAATGTGCCAGAACCTGTTTTACCAAATATCAAAACATATGGAATATTATCTGCTTTCTCAGATGGATTTGATATTTCTGGTAATACCGTTAACCCTGTACTATCCTCTATGGATTCTTATGGGTTTGTTATTCATGGTAGTGGAGCTAATGGTGGTATTATTTTTAATAATACCTTTAATGAGGTTGGGATAGGCATTCAAGCTCAAAGTGATAATCAAAATTTAAAGTTAGGATGTAATAATTTTAACAATCCTGTGAATTATAGTCTAGCCGTTGTTAATATGTCATTATCCCCTACTTCATTAATGCGGCAACAAGGTTTGGGTTGTGCTGCTGATGGAAACCCTGCGGGTAACGAATGGATATATTCCTGTAACACATCCACTTCTACAGCTAATGTGTTTGCTGATAATAACGTTACTTTTAAGTATTTTTCTTACTTCTTTAATCAGTCTTCTCAAACTTATACTAGACCTCTTTGCAGTTCACCAATATGGAAAGCAGCGGATATGACTCCATGGGTATGTAATTCTTTAATTAAAACCCCAAGTAGTTGTGCCAATATATTCCGTTTAGCACCTCCTCCACCTTTAACTCCTTATCCGATATATTTTAATGCAATAGAAAATCTTATCGTAGATTATAAGCATGAAATTAACGTATTAAAACCTCAATTGGCTTCAGCCTTACAAACGCAAGATGGTGGCGATACTCAGTATTTACTCAGTAAAATAAATCAGGGTAAAATCAGTTACGGGCAACTCAAAAACCTGCTGACCAGTTCAGGAGCATTGAGTGATGAAGTAATGATTGCTGCCATTAACAAATCTCCTTCTTTACCACCCGGTATCTTAAAAGACATTTTATATCCACAAGCACCATTATCGGTAGCGGTACTAACCGCATTGGAAGAACTTTATTTACCCAATGGTATAAAAAACAACATTTATCAGGCTCAGAGTAATTCTCCCCAATACATTAAAGCAAGAGATATTGAAGGAGATATTAATTACCTGAATGGTGAAATAATACTCTTAGAGAGTGAATATCAGCGAAAAAAACTGGAACAGATTGGCAACACCTGTAAAGAATGTAAATTTAGTAACAGCAATAATGTGGATGTGATAGCAACACAAGATTTTGCTGCTAAAAATGAACCTGATTCGGTAAGAATGATGTTGAATGAAATACAGGCAGACAGTTTAATGGAGCTTACCCAAAAACAAAGTTTTGTGAGTTTAATGACTACCGTAGCAGATATGCTGGATAGCAACCAAACAATATATACCGCCAATACAGCACAAATAGCCAACCTACAAACCGTAGCAGCCACCAATACCAAAGCGGGAGCACAAGCCAATGCAGGATTAAAAGCACGTAAATTGCCTCATTATAAGTTTTACATTGAAGATATTCCTGCTAATAGTATGCGATTAGCTAATAATGAATTTATTGAAGATAATGCTGAAAAAATTGCAAGTAGGGACTTAGGAGGTTTCATTTTATATCCTAACCCTAATAACGGAACATTTTATCTTGAAGTAAGTAATTTAGAGAATGATAATAACCCTGTAACTGTTATAATTACCAACCTTTTAGGACAAGTACAGTTACAAAAAATGATTAAGGTAACTGTTAATAGCCCTTTTGAGATAAAAGAAATATCTTTTGCAAAAGGTGTATATTTATTAAGTTTAAGTCAAAATAATAAGATTATTGGACATAGTAAATTAATTATTGAGTAGTTATAATGTATCCAAAATTAAAAATAACGATTGTCTTACTCATCCTTAACTGTAGTTTTTCCAGTTTTGGGCAAGTAAATTTTAATGTCAACATGGAAACGGGGGTTGATACGCTTATGGATGTAGGAACTAACTGTATTCAATTAAGCAATGGAGAATATCTTGCCTGTGGAGTGGCTAATAGTGTTAGTACAGGATATAGTGCTGCCTATATCGTAAAAACAGAAATGAATGGTGATACTATTTGGAAAAAACAATTTGATTTTGTTCCAATCATTGGTGGAGATATTTTTACTGACCTAAAAGAATTACCTGATAATAGCTATATTCTTTTAGGTACAATGCATGATACCTTAACTACAACCGCTGCTACTTTTTTAACAAAAATTGATACCAATGGTAATCTATTGTGGTTTAAAAAATATACGCATGCTGATAACGATCAATCTGCTGAACTGGAAATTACATCTGATAACAAAATAATTATATTAGGTAATTCATCAATTGACCCTAATACTGTTTATAATGACATTTTATTAATAAAAACAGATTTAGATGGTAATTTAATATGGAGAAAAACATTTGGAACTATTTTCGAAGAAGTTTACTTGAGTTTAGAAGTCATTAAAAACAATACCGAATATTTATTAGGTGGGCGTTATGGTTACTATAATACAGGAGACCCCTATTTTGATTTTGGTATTGTTCGCACAGACACCGCAGGTAATTTAATTTGGAGAAATGAATATGGTACTCCAGGTGGAAACGAACCATCAGCATCAGCAACCTATACGTTAGATGGTGGATTTGCAATGTCGGGAAGATATAATAATCAAGCAGCTTTAATGAAGATTGATTCAGCAGGAGTTCAACAATGGATAAAATATTTCACCTTAGGAACAACCCCTTATGATTGGATAGCAAGTGTTAAACAATTGACCGATTCATCTTTTGTAATGATAGGTTCAGGTGAATACGGAGCAACAACTGCTTGGTCAGGTTTTTTAATAAAAGCAGATAAAAACGGAGATTTAATTTGGCAAAGAGTATATGAAGGAGAACCTACCATTCCCAATTATTTTTATGGCTTTAATACCACCAACGATGGTGGTTTTATTATTACCGGGCAGTACAACCATATTGGGCAGCCCTACCAAAATTTATGGTTAGTAAAAACCGATAGCTTGGGTTGCGATTCGGTGAGTTGTTCTTTTTCAACAGCAGTAGAAGAAACAGCTTTCGGGAATTTAGGAGTTATTATCTACCCCAACCCCACAACAGGGTTACTAAACATTAAATTGGAAAATGAAACAACAGGATTATTAAAAATAGAGATTTATAATCTTTTAGGCGAGAAAGTGTACAATAAACACATAACACAAAATAGTATCAACATCAATCATTTAGATAATGGAGTGTATTTTATACAACTCACAGATAAAAACAACAAGCATTTAGTTACTCAAAAACTGATGCTTCAAAAATAAAACGCATAGGGTTTTAATTACAAGAGATTGGTTCTCCAATTCTCTAATTTCAATTAACAAAAATTTGTTTAAAAATAATTGGTAACTGCTCTAATTGTTATCGCTTATTAAAGCTACTTTTAAGTTACTTTGTATTTTTATCCAACTAAATGGAAGTTACGTATTACGGACATGCTTGTTTTGCAGTAAAAGTAGGAAAAACCAACCTGCTTTTCGACCCGTTTATTACACCAAATGAATTGGCAAAACACATCAAAGTTAACGAGTTAGCTTGTAATTATGTGTTCATCTCACACGGACATGAAGACCACTTGGCTGATGCAGAAAACATTTTAAAAAGAACCAACTCCACCATAGTTTCGAATTACGAAATTGCAACTTGGTTTGCTGCAAAAGGAATAAAAAAATACCACCCGATGAATTTTGGTGGACAATGGAATTTTGATTTTGGAAGCATCAAATATGTAAAAGCCGAACATTCGAGTGTTTTACCTGATGGAACTTACGGAGGTAACCCCGGTGGATTTATCGTTAAAACCAAAACAGGTAATTTTTATTATGCAGGTGATACGGCTTTGCATTACGACATGAAATTGATAGGTGAATACGAAAAAATTGATTTTGCCGTTTTACCCATTGGCGATAATTTTACCATGGGAATTGATGATGCCATCAGAGCATCTGATTTTATTAATTGTAACAAAATAATAGGTGTTCACTACGATACATTTCCTTACATAAAAATAAACAAAGCTGAAGCTATAAAGAAATTTGCTGATGCAGGAAAAGAACTAATTTTATTAAATATTGGCGACCATGTGAAAATGTAACAATGTGTAAATATAATAATGTGTAAATTTCTAAACTCATAAACCCTAAACTCTAAACCACTAACCTTATAAACTTTAAAAATAAATATGGGAAAAATAATAGCAATATCAAACCAAAAAGGTGGCGTAGGAAAAACGACAACAGCTATAAATTTAGCTGCTGCTTTAGGCGTGTTAGAATATAAAGTGTTGTTGGTTGATGCAGATCCTCAAGCAAACTCAACTTCTGGTGTTGGTTTTGACCCACGCAATATTAAAACAAGCATTTATGAATGTTTAATTAACGAAATAGCTCCAAAAGATGCTATTTTACACACCGATTCGCCAAACCTGGATATTTTACCTGCTCATATTGATTTGGTAGGTGCTGAAATTGAACTGATTAATTTACCGAATCGAGAAAAAATGATGAGAACTTCATTGGCTCAAATTAAAGATGATTATGATTTTATCATCATTGATTGTTCTCCATCGTTGGGTTTAATAACCATCAACTCTCTAGTAGCTGCCGATTCTGTTATCATTCCTATTCAATGCGAATATTTTGCTTTGGAAGGATTAGGAAAATTATTAAACACCGTTAAAATTGTTCAACAACGTTTAAACCCTGATTTGGATATTGAAGGTTTGTTGCTAACTATGTACGATATTCGTTTACGTTTATCCAACCAAGTGGTTGAAGAGGTTAAAACTCACTTCCAACAATTGATGTTTGATACCATTATTCAACGAAATACCAAACTAGGTGAAGCTCCAAGTCACGGTCAAACCATCATTATGCACGATGTAAGTTCAAAAGGAGCAATAAACTACTTAAATTTGGCACGAGAAATACTTCAAAAAAATAATCTGACTCAGATGTCTGCGTCTGAAAAAATAATAGCATTAGAAGATGAGTAAAAAACCCGCTTTAGGAAGAGGATTAGGAGCATTATTACAAAGTGTAGATACAGATATAACGTCGAAATCACCGGAAGAACAAGGAAATATTGTAGGAACAGTTTCTACACTTTTAATTTCCAACATTGAGGCAAATCCCTTTCAACCACGTACACAGTTCGAAAAAGAAGCCTTGATTGAATTATCTGATTCTATTAAAGAATTAGGTATTATTCAACCTATTACCGTTCGTAAATTAGGATATGATAAATACCAATTGATTTCAGGAGAGAGACGATTTAGAGCCTCGCAAATAGCCGGTTTAGATAAAATTCCTGCTTTTATTCGTATTGCCAACGACCAGGAAATGCTTGAAATGGCGTTGGTAGAAAATATTCAACGGGAAAATTTAGATGCTTTAGAAGTTGCTTTTAGTTATCAAAAATTGATTGAAGAGTGTAATTTAACACAAGAAAAACTGAGTGAAAGAGTTGGGAAAAAACGTTCAACGGTTGCTAATTTTTTACGTTTATTAAAACTTCCTGCCGAAATACAATTGGCTATTCGTACCAAAGATATTACTATGGGTCATGCTCGTGCGTTGGTAAATATTACCGATGTCAAACATCAAATTACATTATTCAGAAAAATAGTAGCCGAAGGATTATCTGTTCGTCAGGTAGAAAGTCTTGCTCAGGGAGTTAAAGTCCCGACAAATGAAAAAGTTGCTCAATTTAACAAAGGCAGAACAAGTAATTTATCGTTTAGCCAATTAAAAATTCAAGAGGAATTGACTTCTTTTTTGAAAACAAAGGTTCAACTTCAATCAAATACCAAAGGAAAAGGTAAAATTGTTATTCCTTTCGATTCTGAAGTTCAATTAGAACGGGTGATAGAATTGTTAGGTTTGTAACTCGACATGGTGTTTACCATCAAAAAACATATCCTATTAAGTCTGGTTGCTATTTTTTTAATAGCTTTTTCGGGGTATTCACAAACTTTAGAAAGCGATACCATTGTTTTAGATTCGGCTAAAACAAAAGTTCATTCCCCCACCAAAGCTACTTTAATGAGTATGGTTGTTCCCGGATTAGGGCAAGTTTACAACCGTAAATATTGGAAATTACCCATTATTTATGGCGGTATCGGAACTTCGCTTTACTTTGCTTTTTCAAACCAAAAAGAATACAAACGGT
The DNA here is from genome assembly GCA_016183805.1 of Bacteroidota bacterium. Lineage (GTDB taxonomy): Bacteria > Bacteroidota > Bacteroidia > Flavobacteriales_E > Vicingaceae > Vicingus. Next base: position 17,993 of record JACPDX010000017.1, on the reverse strand, counting down.
TTAAAGATGCATACATTATTAGAATTGACAGCGATACCACTACTTTTGACGAATTTGAAGGAATATTAACTCCCGAAAACATTAGAAGCAACATGGATGTGTATCGAAGAAACCGAGATTTTTCATACATTATTGCCGGATTAATTTATGTGTTTAACATTGTTGATGCTACCGTTGATGCACATTTATTTACTTTTCCGGTAAACGATAACCTGAGTTTTTATTTTCAACCGAGCATTCAATTAACCGATAAAAATAATTTTAGTAAAGGATTTACGCTAATTATAACCCTTTAAATAACCTTTTATAATTGGTATAAACCAATCGTGTAAAACATCTGTTAAATTAAAATAAACGAGGTCAATTTTAGGTTATAGAACAATGAAATAGCCATGTGAAAAAGCAAACAAAAAGTGATGAAGATAACATGGCGTATTCCATCTGACATAAAAAAGCAATAAATATCTACAGATGAACATAGCAATAATAGGATACGGTAAAATGGGAGTAGCAATCGAAAAAATTGCTATCGAACGGGGCCATCATGTAGTGCTAAAAATTAATTTAGACAACATGCATGATTTTACCGTAGAGAATTTAAAAAAATGTGATGTGGCTATTGAATTTACAGAGCCTAACGCTGTAATTGCAAATATTTACAAATGCTTCGAAGCCAACTTGCCAGTTGTAGTGGGAACAACAGGATGGTACAATAAGTTTGACGAAGTAAAATCAAACTGTTTAAATTCAAACAATGCCTTATTACATGCTACCAATTATAGTTTAGGAGTAAATATTTTTTTTGAATTGAACAAAAAACTAGCTCAGTTAATGAACAATTACCCAAGCTATAGTGTAATGATGGAAGAAATCCACCATACCGAAAAAAAAGATGCTCCCAGCGGAACAGCAATAACTTTAGCCGAAGGGATTATAGAAAACATCGACAGAAAAACAACCTGGGTAAATCGTGAAACAACACAACAAAATGAATTAAGCATTATTTCTAAACGGGTAAATGATGTTCCAGGTACACACGAAATTTTTTACCAATCTGCCGAAGACGACATTACCATAACACACACGGCATACAATAGAAACGGCTTTGCTTTAGGTGCTGTTATTGGAGCAGAATACATTGTAAATAAAAAGGGTATTTTTACCATGAAAGAAGTACTTTTTAATTAGATAATTTTTTAATGTGTACATGTGTAAAATTGACAAACCTCAAACTTCAAACTTCAAACTTTAAACAATAAAACATGGAAATCAGTATAACAACATTTATCATCTTATCAATTTTGTACTTTTTAGCTACGCATATTGCTTTGTACAAAATTTTCGAAAAACTGGGTATTGAAGGCTGGAAAGCTTTAGTTCCTTTTTACAGTACTCATTTGGCGGTGAAAGCCATTCATAAATCCATGTGGTGGACCATTATTTATTATGTGCCATTTTTAGGTTTTGTGGTTTGGATGGGGATTATTGTAGAATTGATGAAATTGTTTGGAAAAGTAAAATTTACCGAACACTTTTTAGGAGTTGTTTTTGCCGGAATTTACCTACCCTATCTGGCTTTTCAGGATGATTTTAAATTTATTGGATACGAAGAAGCCGCTAAATACAAAAAATCGAAAGGAAGAGAATGGGCTGATGCCATTGTTTTTGCAATAATTGCAGCAACATTAATTCGTGGTTTTTACATTGAGGCTTTTACCATTCCAACATCATCGATGGAGCAAAAATTATTGGTGGGTGACTTTTTATTTGTTAACAAAATGGCTTACGGTGCCAGAGTACCCAACACACCAATAAGTTTTCCGTTTACTCACCACAGTTTTCCTGAGTGGGTTCCTTTTGTGGGCGGTAAAAAATCATATTTAGAAGTTGTGAAATTCCCTTATGCTAAACTTCCTGCCATGGGAAAAGTAGAGCGTAACGATTGTGTTGTGTTTAACTTTCCTGCTGGTGATACCGTTGTTTTAGAACATCAAAACCAAGTTTACGAACAATTGGTAAGAGATTATGGAAAAGATTTTGTGTATTCGAATTTCACAGTCGTTGGTCGCCCTGCTGATAAACAGGAAAATTACATTAAACGATGCGTGGGTTTACCTGGCGATAAACTTCAAATTGTAGATAGTAAATTAATGGTTAACGACCAAGTTGCTTATTTTGACCCAAATGCTCAATTCACTTACAAAGTAGTTACCGATGGAACCGGTTTTAATGTAAAGACCTTACAAAAGAAAAACATTACTACAGAACCCATTCAGCAATTAGAAAATAAAAATGAATTTGAATTAACATTAACCGATGCTGCGGCCGCAAAAGTAAAACAATTCTCTTATGTAAAATCGGTAGAAAAGGTGATTGAACCATTGGGTTATGTATATCAATTTCAAAATCTACCGGTATTTCCTCACGATACTTCTTACAATTGGACAAGAGATAATTTTGGACCGTTTGTAATTCCAAAAAAAGGAGTTACGGTTAAATTAGATTTAAAAACATTGCCTCTTTATACCAGGGTAATTCACAATTACGAAGGTCATGATTTACGTGTGGTTGGCGATAAAATATACATCGACAACGAAATAAAAGATTCCTATACCTTTGAAATGGATTATTATTGGATGATGGGAGATAACCGACATAATTCCTTAGATTCTCGTTTTTGGGGTTTTGTACCCGAAGATCACATTGTTGGCAAAGCAGTGTTTGTATGGTTATCTTACGATAGCCAATTAGGTAGAATTCGTTGGGAACGTTTATTTACGTTGGTTCATTAAGTTTACTTTTGAAATCAATAAAAGACTGGATAAGAGCCTTATTTTTTGCCTTAATTACCGTTATGGTCATTAAGGCATTTTTCTTTGAGGTATTTACCATTCCATCATCCTCCATGGAAAAAACATTACTTCCTGGCGATTTAATTTTGGTAAATAAACTATCTTACGGAGCAAGGTTACCTATAACGCTGTTAACTTTTCCATTAAGCCACCAACATTTGCCTTGGCTGCAACAAACCAAAGCCTATTTAGCTATTATCCAATTGCCTTACTACCGTTTTTTTGTGGACACCATTCAACGACAAGACGTTATTGTGTTTAATTATCCTTTCGACACCGATTACCCTGTCGATCATCGCTCATATTACATTAAACGTTGTATTGGTTTGCCCGGAGATACTTTAAAAATAGATAACAAAAGAGTGTATATCAACAACCAAGAGTTGGAATTACCATATCATGCACAATTCAACTACAAGGTAGTAACCAACAAACCGATTACTAACGATACCTTATTAAATTACGAAATTACCGAAGGAGGATTAGATGGCTTGGAAAACCACTGGGAATTAACCATGACCGATTCTGCTTATTACCAGCTGAAATCATCTGATTTTATCCAATCCATTAAAAAAATTGAAGTAGAACCCAATGTTTATGCTGATTATATTTTTCCCTATCATCCAAGTTATTTATGGAACATCGATTATTTTGGTGAAGTAGTAATTCCAAAAAAAGGGACTACCGTAACACTTGACAAAAACAACATTTTTTTGTACCGTAGAATAATTGAAATTTACGAAGAAAATACTTTTGAAGAAACCGAAAGCGGATTTCTGATTAACGATAAATTAACTACTACTTACCAGTTTAAAATGAATTATTATTTTATGATGGGCGATAACCGACACAATAGTGCTGACTCACGTTTTTGGGGATTTTTACCTGAAAATCACATTGTTGGTAAAGCCCAAACCATTATATTTTCGATGGATAAAGGCAACTACAAATGGAACAGAATGTTTAAGAAGATTTTTTAAAGGGTATTATAAACGGTAGTTATTTCATCAAAAAGACGTTCAACTGTTGATAACCCATTTTTTATTTCCATTAAAATTCCTTTGTCGTTAAAATAATACCTTGTTGGACTTCCATAAACATTTATCTTTTTTGAATCAATTTCATCAATGATATAAACATTTGGGTACAATTCCTTTATTTCGGATAAATTTCTATTAAATCTTGTTGAATCGTCGTCGTCTTCAGCAGTTCTTTCATATAAAATAATAACATGAAGGTCTTTGTCAGCCTCTTTAATTTTAGCTAAAGCTTTAGGTAAATCATTGGTTAAACTTTCTAATCCAAAACCACAGTGTGCATTAGCAATAGCTATTAAAGTTTTCTGAATTACTAATTTTTTTAATAACACTGAACTACCAAGAGTATCTATAACACTAATTTCCGGTAATTTCTTACCTATACTTTTAGTTCTAATTTCATTATCTTGTCTGGCACTAATTTCGTTTGCTTTTTTTTGTGTTAAACCTGGTACAAATTCTTTTTTATACAATGTATAATCAATAGGTATAATAACATCTTCTTGTGAAAAACATGAAAGGCACATCAACAAGAATAAGATTGGTAAAAAATTCATTTGTTTTTGTTATAAATTGACTATCATCTGTTAAACATACAAACTATATGTTTTTTTTTGTGCATTAACAACAAATTTAATTATTTAATCTTAGTTAATATAAAAGATTAATATCAAGCTAGAAACTACTTATTATTCGATTTTTTTTGTATAAATTTTAATTCATTAATAAAAATAATTTTTATTTAATTTAAGTATATATTTGTTAAACAAATAATTAACTAACCTAAAAAAAATTAAAATCTATGAAAAATTTAAAATCATTTACAAAAATTTTATTTGCAGCAGTATTAATTACAGGATTCTCGGTTAATGCTTCGGCTCAAAAAGAAGAGAAAAAAGAAAAAGTTGCTGAAGAATTAAAAAGACCGGAAAAAGTTGGTCATTCTGCGACTGATAGTTACGTAGATTCTTCCTTTGATTTGTACGAGAAAAATCAAGAATTGACTAAAAAATTAGGAGACTTAAAAAATCATGCCGGTGATGTGAAATCGATTAAAAGTGATTTGGAATCTCAACAACAAGATGTTACAGGGTTATTAGAAAAATCGGAAGCTGTAATAAAAGAAGCAAAAACAATAACACCAAAAACCAATTCACTTAAAGCGGTAAAAGCCGTTACACAAGCAACTAAAGCATTAAATGCTACTAAAGAAGCTTTACCTGGTCAAATTGAACAAATAAAGCACTCGAAAGGGTGCTTTTTTTGTTCTTTAAATTATTAACGTAAGCCTTAAAGATTTATTCCAAATACAAAATTTGCCAAGAGATAAAAAACACCACTTACAATTATAACTCCTAATAAATTATACAAAATTCCCCTATTCTGTCCTTAGTCTGAAGCAAAGGAAATAGCGTTGGCGACTAAGGACTTCTGGCCCTTTATTTATACACCTTCACCCTATCGAAATAAAGGCTTTTAATTGTTGAAAAGTTTTTACCGGTTTTTAAGAAATCTGACAAGTTATTTTTGGTAACATCATCCACATAATGCATTAAAGGTTGCTCCACTTTGTGGCTATTTTTTATGGCAGGTAAAATTTCCTTGTCCCATTCTTCAGCAAAAATTAACAAGTCATCAGGATTTATTTCTCCTCTGCAATTTGGTTTACCACAGTAACATTTCATTGATTCTTCAATGTTTAAAGCACCATAATCATCCGTAACTTGTTCACCTGCATGAATATCTTTAACCGCAATTTCAAAACCATAACCTGTACTTATGGTATTTCTGTCACAATAATGGTTCATGTATTTGGCATAATCCCAACTTACTATTCTACTTCCATTTTGGTCGGTGTACGAAAATTTTTCGATGTATTTTCTGTAATGTTCATCGGTAAGTAAAGGATGTCCGTCTGGATATATCAACTCCATTTCATCAATTACATACATTATGGTTCCTTTGGGGATAAATTTTGTTGCAAAAACGCCAAGTCCAATCTCAGGACTTACAACGCGAACTTCCGTGTGTGGATGTATCATCTATTTTATCATAAAAAAAGAATTTTCTTCTATAAAACTGAATTGAATCTGGGTTATATGACTTCAATTCTATTTAATAGAATTTTCACACAATTATACTCTTTTTTTTTATCCACAACGCTAATTAAAAAAAAAATATTATTAACAATTTAGTTTATACTAAGAAGCCCGAAGTCTGAAGCACTTCGGACTTCCGACAAAAAAATAATGTGGAAATTTATCCCGTTGGCAGTATAATACTACCTTTGAAGAATGATAACTAAAAAAGAATTTAAAATAATTATCAAAACTTCGTTCGGTTTAGAAGAAGTATTAATGGAAGAGCTCAATCAACTTGGTATTAGCAACGTTGAATTAGGTAATAGGGCCGTTACTTTTACGGGGAATTTAAGTGATGTATATAAAACAAACTTATGGCTAAGAACTGCCAACAGAATTATTGTTCCACTTCAATCATTTACCATTAGTAGTGATACTGATTTATACGATAAAATAAAAAAAATTAATTGGGGCACTTATTTTTCCGTCAACCAAACTTTTTTAATTGATTCTACGGTATTTTCACCTTTGTTTAATCACACTAAATACGCAGCCTTTAAAGCAAAAGATGCGGTAGTTGACCAATTTAGAGAGATATACAACATCAGACCAAACGTAGATACCGAAAATCCTGACATTAGATTAAACTTACACATCGACAACGAAAACTTATGCACAATTAGTTTGGACAGTTCCGGCGATAATTTATTTAAAAGAGGTTACCGTGACAGTAGAAGTATTGCCCCCATGAAAGAAGATTTAGCTGCAGGATTGATTTTGTTAAGCGACTGGGATAAAAGCTCCACTTTTATTGATTTGTTTTGTGGTTCCGGTACTATTTTAATTGAAGCAGCCATGATTGCAAAAAACATTGCCCCTAACCTTAAACGGGAACGATTTGGGTTTATGAACTGGAAAAACTACGACGACAATTTATTTAATACCTTAAAAAAAGAAGCTCTGGAAGTTCAAAAACCATTAGAAAACAAGAATGGCTAGTGCAAACATTAGTAGTGCCTGTTTATTGAACGTAATTGAACTGCATAAAAAAGATTTTAAAGAGTTTAATGCCCCAAAAGAAAAAGGGGTAATTATAAGCAATCCACCTTATGGCGAACGTATGGGCGAAAATGTGGATGAATTGTATAAAGATTTTGGCGATACTTTAAAACAAAAATATGCCGGTTATAGTGCTTGGTTTATAAGTTCAAACATGGAGGCTTTAAAAAAAGTAGGTTTAAAACCCAGTAGAAAAATTAAAGTATTTAATGGTAATTTAGAATGCAGATTAATGAACTATCAATTGTATGATGGGAGTAAGAATTCCACCCCAACCCTCCCAAAGGGAGGGAGTTTCCCCTCTTGAGAGGGGCTAGGGGTGTGTTACTTTTAAATTGTTAATTATGAAAAAAATAGGCGTTTTTACATCAGGAGGCGACGCTCCGGGAATGAATGCTGCTGTTAGGGCAGTAGTTCGTACTTGCATTTACAACAATATTGTACCTTTTGGAATTTTTGAAGGTTACAAAGGTTTAATTGAAGGCGATATCAAAGAATTATCAAGCAGGGACGTGAGTAATATTATACAACGAGGTGGCACTATTTTAAGAAGTGCCCGTTGCAAAGAGTTTCATGAGAAAGAAGGCAGACAAAAAGCTTTTGATAACATTCAAAAATTCAACTTAGATGGAATTGTTGCCATAGGTGGAGACGGGACTTTTACAGGTGCAAAAATATTTAACGAAGAACACAACATCCCGTTTATTGGAATACCGGGAACCATTGACAACGATTTGTTTGGCACAGATTATTGTATTGGTTACGATACTGCTCTGAATACAGTAATTGAGGCTGTTGATAAAATCAGAGATACGGCAAGTTCACACAACCGTTTGTTTATGGTTGAAGTAATGGGTCGTGATGCAGGGTTTATAGCTCTTAGAAGTGGAATTGGAGTTGGTGCAGAAGCTATTTTAGTTCCAGAAACACCAACCTTAATTGAAAAATTACTCGAAAAATTAAGAAATGACCGAACGCAACACAAACAAAGTATGATTGTTATTGTGGCTGAAGGTGATGAAACCGGTGGTGCTTTAAAAATTGCCGAGCTTGTGAAAAATCTCTGTCCGGAATTTGATACTAAAGTTACTATTTTAGGGCACATCCAACGTGGTGGAAGCCCTTCGGCTTTAGACAGGGTATTGGCAAGCAGGTTGGGAAATGCTGCTGTAAATGCTTTACTGGAAGGAAAAACCAACATCATGGTTGGTGTTCTTCATAGAGATGTTAGTTATACTCCATTTGAAAAAGCGATTAAACACCACCAAAAATTAAATAAAGATTTGTTGAATCTTGCAGAAGTACTTTCGTATAATTAGAGTCTGTCTGTAAAGTCCGACTTCTTCGTTATTCTTGTTTTGAAAACCAGTCATTTACAACAGTAAACTCCTGATTTTCAAAACTTCGAAAGCCTAGAATTCGAACCTTTCAGTTCAGCCTCTCGACTTTAAAGATAGACACTAATTAAGAATAAAATGTCGTTAGATAAAATTTTACACCTCTTAGAACAAAAAGTATCTCCTACTAATAATACCAACCTGAAAATTTCTTCAAAAGGGGTTCATTGGCACATCGACCACTCTTTGAAAGTTATCAACGGAGTGGTAAATTCCTTAAAAAAATCGAATCCAGAAAATTATCAATGGAAGTTTAATGTTACACGAACGTTCATTTTAGTAAAAGGCAGTATTCCCAGAGGAAAAGGGAAAGCCCCTAAATCAGTTGTAAACGATTCCATTATTGTTCTTACTGATATTGAAAATCAACTAATTGAAGCCAAAAAATTAATCCTCGAATTGGGTTCATTACCAAAAAACAGCAATTTTAATCACCCTTATTTTGGTGTATTGAATTTAAGAATGACTAAACTTTTTTTAAAGATTCATACTCGTCATCATCTAAAAATAATTAGTGATATACTAAACAATTAATTTTTTTTAGTTCAACTCTAAAAAAGACTGTTATCTTTACAGTTAATGACAACTGCTATAATAATAACATTTTGTACCCTACTGCTTATCTCCTATTTTTTTGATTTAACTTCATCAAGAACAAAAATACCATCCGTTATTTTACTTTTGGCGTTGGGCTGGTTTGTTCGTCAATCAACTAATTTTTTTGGTATTGAATTGCCGGATTTTTCGCCAATACTACCAATTATAGGTAGTATTGGACTAATATTAATTGTATTAGAAGGTTCTTTGGAATTAGATCTTAATAGATCAAAAATAAGCCTGATAAAAAAATCGTTTTTGGGGGCTATTATACCATTATTGGGTTTAGCATTTTTATTTACTTATTTATTTCATCATTTTGGCTATTTTCCAATAAAAGACAGTTTATTAAACGCCATTCCATTATGTATTATTAGCAGTGCCATAGCAATTCCAAGTGTTAGAAATTTAAAAGCAGAACATAAGGAATTTGTAATTTATGAAAGTAGTATTTCCGACATATTTGGTGTCATCTTTTTTAATTTCATTTTTTTTAATCGATACATTAATATTCAATCTTTCGGAAATTTTGGTCTGGAATTATTAGTCGAAATTGTTATATCATTAATTGCAACAGTAGTTCTGGCATTTTTGCTTAGTAAAATTTAATGTTTGGATTATCTATTGGGAATATTGAAAAAGCTAAAAAATACAAATGGATGGAAAGATTTAGACTAGATATCTTAATTAAAGAGGTGAAAAAGTTTAAAGAGCTTACCATTGAAGCAACTTTTTTAATTCGTTCGTTATTTTTCTTAGTATTTGGGTATTTAATTGAAATAAGAGAAGTTATAAATTTAGATTCTCTGAAATGGGCAGCTGTAATAGTTGGTATAATTTTTATTTTTAGACTTGTTCAACTATTAATTTCTAAACTACCTCTAATTCCATTACTATTTGTTTCACCTCGAGGTTTAATAACTATTTTATTATTTCTTGCAATTACTCCGTCAAATCAAATTTTACTGGTCAATCGTTCATTAATCATCCAAGTCATTTTATTGAGTTCACTAATTATGATGTTTGGATTAATGATTACGAAAAAGCACATTAAAAAGTTAGATAAAAAAGAAAAGGGAGAAAAGGATTTAACAATAGAAAACTAATTTCTAAGCCGTTTTAAATTCCGTTCAATGTATCCCTGAGAAGTTAACAAAGCATCTTGAATTCGTTTGGCATAACGAATACTATCTAAAATTTCTTTCTGTTTTTCCTCAACAATATCTTTTTGTTTTTCTATCACTGTTTTTTGTCTTTTAATTAAAACAAATCTGTTTATCAATATCAGTGAAAAAAGGAGAATTAGGATGATTCCTACAATAACAATATTTCTAATCGTTTTTAACCTCCCCACTTCCAATTGTTGAAGTTGCTTATCTTTTTGAAGTATAGCTATCTCCTTTTCTTTTACTTCCGACTCGTATTTTTCCGACATCTCCGCAACTTGTTTAGATGTTTCTTCATTAAAAATAACTTCTAAAAGCTCAGTATATTTAACTTGATAAGTATAGGCTTGATTTACATTTCCTTTAAGGTAATTGCCCGAAGCTAATATCGAATAAATTGTTTTGGTATATTCTTTTGTTTCTAATTCTAACGAAATAGGTAATGCTTCAGTAGCATATTGAAGAGCTAAATCCGGGTTCTCTTTTCTAAGGTACATCAACCCTAAATTACTTTTGGTACTCATTACCCCTTTTTTATCTTGTAGTTGATAACGAATTTCTAATGCTTGTTTATAATAATAAATGGACGAATCTACTTGATTTTTTCTATCATAAATAGATGCCATGTTGTTGATAATTACCGCAATTGAATTTAAATTATTTATTTTTTCGAAATACGGCAATGCTTTTTGATAATAAATTAACGACGTATCTAATTCATTTAATTTACCGTAAAAATTTGCATAATTAACAAGCGTGGTTCCAAACAATTGGTCGTTGTTTAAAAATTGGGACAACTTAAGAGCTTTATCATTATACTTAATAGCATTTTTAACCTGACCAATATTTGCTAAAATAACAGAAATATTACCATAAAGTGTTGCTATTGCTAAGGTATCATTACCAACGCTTTCATATATTTTCAGCACTTTTAAGTTCATCTCGAGTGCCTGAGGGTAGTTGCTTTTAATCTCCTGAATTACTGCCATTTTTGAATACAATGCAGCCAAACCCATCGAATCTTTTAAGCTTTCCCGAATTGCGATGGCTTGGTCGTAATGATGTTGGGCTTTATCATACTCACCTATTCTTAAAAACAACGTACCCAAATCGTTAAGAGATTGAGCTAAAAGCGAATCGTTTTTTAATTCTTTAGAGAGAGCAACTGCTTCTTTACCGTACTTTTCTGCTTTATGTGGTGCTGATGCTCCCAAATACCAACACAAGTCGTTCAATAAAACAACTTTCTCTTTACCTTTTTTTGTTGTTACCGCGTGCTCTAACGAATCAAGATTAATTTGTGCATAACCAACAGAAGACCATAAAATCAGAAAAATCAATATTTTTTTCATTCTGCCGGTTAAAACAATCATTAATAGATTTCAGGAAAATCAGTAGGATTAGCCTCGTGCATTATACCGTAAGCTGCATCAAAAATATCTTCTATACTCGGTTTACTAAAATAATCGCCATCGGTTCCGTAAGCCGGTCGATGTGCTTTTGCAGTTAATGTTACAGGTTTAGAATCTAAATAAAAATAGCCTTTTTGTTCTTCAACTATTTGTTGTAAAATAAACGCACTTGCACCACCGGGCACATCTTCATCAACAATCAACAAACGATTGGTATTTTTTAAGGATTCGACTATCGAATGATTGATATCGAAAGGCAACAAAGTTCTGGCATCAATTAATTCAGCAGAAACTCCTACTTCGTTCAATTGCTGAACTGCCTGCAGAGC
>JACPDX010000017.1:4892-6026 GCA_016183805.1 Bacteroidota bacterium | reverse complement strand
CCAAGTTACTTGTCTATCCATAAGAAACAATCGTTAAATCAGTTCCTTTAGTCAACACCTCCGAAATTCCCAATGGCGTAGTAAATTCGCCTAAGTTTGATGGAATTTTTTCTTTTGTTCTGTATCCATTTAATGGTTCAATAACTATTGCCGGGTCATCCCCTTTCAATAAAGTATTGTAAAAACCTGCTGCATCGGTTAAATTTCTAGGCACACAAACATGAATGCCACGTAACGAATTGATAATCATTCCCATTGGAGAACCCGAATGCCAAATACCTTCTAAACGATGACCTCTGGTACGCACAATTACAGGTGCTTTTTGACCACCTTTGGTACGATATTGTAACGAAGCTAAATCATCGCTCATGACTTGTAGTGCGTACAACAAATAATCTAGGTATTGTATTTCGGCGATAGGTCGTAAACCACGCAATGCCATTCCAATTCCTTGACCAAGTATCGTGTTTTCTCTAATTCCTGTATCAGAAACCCGTAATTCACCATATTTATCTTGTAAACCTTCTAAACCTTGGTTTACGCCACCAATTTTACCCGCATCTTCACCAAAAATTAAAACTTCGGGATATTTGGCTAAAATCTTGTCGAAATTTTCTCTCAGCACTACCCTCCCATCTTCCATTTTGTCGGTTAATTCAGCTTTCACTTCAGTAACATTCATGGGTGAAGAAGCAAATTCGGAATACAACGTAGAACTGTATCTGTCGTGATTAAGTTCCGCAGCATTTTTTAACCATGTTGATAATTCCGATTTTGCCGAAATATTTTCATTTCGAACAATTCGTAAGGTCTTTTTAGCCGCCGAAATGATGTCTTTTCGAAGCGGTTCAGTATTTGATTTTAAACCGTCAATTAAAGGTTGAATAAAACTTGCATTAGCACTTGCTGTAACTATTTGTTGCAATAATTCAACCACCTCGTTGCGTTCAGTTTTAATAGGATTTAGATAAGCTTCCCAAGCTGCTTTTTTAGCATCGTTTACTTCTTTTTTTCCTGCTTTTTCAATCTCATCAATTTCTTCTTGATTGGCGATGGCATTGGCTAAAATCCACTCTTTAAATTTTTTAACGCAGCAATATTCCACTTCCCACTCTAAACGTTCTTTGCTTTTGT
>JACPDX010000017.1:0-4865 GCA_016183805.1 Bacteroidota bacterium | reverse complement strand
GAATGTCCTTGTGGTTGTGTAACTTCTTCTACATGCACCAATACCGGACAATGTTCTTCACGGGCAATTTTTACCGCTTTTTCGTAAGTTTCAATTAACGATGGGTAATCCCAAGCCTTAACCGTAAATATTTCATAACCGTTGTTTTTACCGTTATCTCGTTGAAAACCTTTTAATGCCTCAGAAATACTTTCTTTGGTAGTTTGATATTTTTTTGGCACTGAAATCCCTTGTCCATCATCCCAAACCGACATCACCACAGGAACTTGCAACACACCAATAGCATTGATGGCTTCCCAAAATGGTCCTTCGCTGGTACTTGCATCACCAATAGTTCCGAAAGCAACTTCGTTTCCGCCTTTTGAAAAAGTAGTAAATCCTGCCAAAGCTGCATTGTTTCGATATACTTTTGATGCTTGTGCCAAACCTACCAAACGAGCCATTTGACCAGCTGTCGGAGATATATCGGCAGATGAATTTTTAATTTTAGTTAAATCTTTCCAGGTTCCGTCTGCATTTAAACTGCGTGTTCCAAAATGCCCGTTCATGGAGCGGCCAGCAGAACAAGGCTCAGCTTTTACATCAGTGTGTGCATACAATTGAGCAAAAAATTCTTGTATGGTTAATTGTCCAATTGCCATCATTAAGGTTTGGTCGCGATAATAACCCGACCTAAAATCACCATCCTTAAATTGTTTGGCTAAGGCTAGTTGTGGCAATTCTTTTCCGTCACCAAAAATTCCAAATTTGGCCTTTCCGGTCAACACTTCCTTTCTACCCAAATACGAAGTTTCCCTACTCATGTAAACAAGTTTGAAATCTTCTAAAATGGTTTCTTTAAACTTATCTTTCGACAACAATGCGTCGGTAGATTTTGTAACAGTTACGCCCATACAACAATTTTTTACTTTAGTAAGCTTTAGAAAAGTATATTTTGCCCCAAATTTGAAGGCATTGCGAAGTTAATAAATAAATAGGAGAGTTTAAAATGGTTGAGATGTAAATTTACTCCAACCTCTTATAATAAACAAACTCGTGTTCAATTAAATTGGGGTGAAATATTTTAATTAAATCGGCTAAAACTACATGTGGGTTGATAACTCCCGATTCCCAATAATCGTTACCATTTGCAGTATTTACTTTTAAATTGTTGTTGTACATATTTCCGGTTTTAACCGATTTAAAAGCTTTTAATTTAGAGTCAACATTGGTAACTTCATCAACCGAGTTAAAAGCGTTTAAATTTATCCAGTAATCAGCATTTAAAGCTTTTTCAATGATTACCTCTTTATCTACAATAAAACTTGAGGTTTCTTTATTATCTGACCATAAATAATTTGCTCCGGCATCGTTAAACAATTGTGCTTGAAACGATTTTCCTCCTGCCAAATACCATGCACCGTTCCAAGGCATACCTACAAAAACAGATGGTTTTGTTTCACTATTTTTGGTTAGAGCTATCAGTTTGTTGTAATCGGATTCAATGTTATTGTAGATAATTTCAGCCAACGAATCTTTGTCGTAAAAAGCAGCCACAAACTTTATCCATTCTGCTTTCCCCAACGGATGGTTTTCCATGTATTCGGAATTTAACACCACATTTAAACCCAACGTTTTAAATTTGTTCAGTTGATTGGTAGCCGTTTCATCAATTCCAAAAGTCATGATTAGGTCGGGTTTTAGGTCAATCAGTAATTCGTAATTTATCAACTGGCTACTTCCTATTTCTTTTATTTCGTTGTTTTTTATTTTATTGATAACCATTTTATTACTCACATAATCGCACCCCGACAATCCTTTAATAGAATTTAATGCTCCTAATTTATCAATAAATGCCAAGTGGGTTAAACTAAAACAAACGATAGATTTTATAGGAACTTTGATAAAAGTAGCATCATCGTATCCTTGTGGTTTTTCGTTTTTGTACAACACATATTGATACGGAGTATTTTCTCCTTTCCAAGACCTTTTGTAATACTAAAACCTTTGGCATAATTTAATTCTACTTCTTTTAAAATTTGATGGTTGTCCACTTTTTGTTCAAGTGTTGAAGTAGAACATCCGACAAAAAAAAGAATACTAAAAGAAAAAAGGAAAAATAAAACTTTCATCACTCTACAAATCGTTTTAATTGGTTGGTTTCAAAAGTCCATTCGGGGGTTACGATTTGATTTTCACAAGCTGAAACACTATACCAAGGGCTTAACTCTTGATTCATAGGATTTTTTAACACATGAATATTTTGAGCCGGCATATAACTTTGAGCAATAATAAAACATTTGTCGCCGGTAGTTGTATTTATTGCCACATCTACCACAATTACTGCATGACCGGGAAAACCACCAAAAATAAATATATCTCCAATTTGCAGATTTTTTAAATCAACAGGTTGAAGCTCTTTGCTTAACGATGATGTTCCTGCATAAGTAAAAATATTGTTGATGTATTTTTTAAAACTTGCGTAAGAAGTATTGTTTTGTGCAGCTACCCAAACCACTTTATTACCTTGTAATTTCGGAAAATAGCCACTACTCCACTTACTAAAAGAAATAGAAACTCCATTAGTATAATTAAACTTGATTTTGGCTTGTTGGTTCGCTGCGTATAAATATTCTGCTCTTAATCGCATAACAGCATCAGCACATTGTTGTAAATCTTTATCTCCTACATCAATGTTCACTACTTTAAATTGAGCATTTTGATTGCGTTTTTTATTTCCATCATACAAATAAACGGTGTTATCATTTGTTTTGATAGGTAAATGTTGAAGCCAAGCTGCAAAAGAGTTTTTTTGAGCAGGTATTCTTTTGTATCCAACCGGAGTTTTTACTACATTAATGAGTGCATCCTGATAGTTGTAGTTTGCTAACCATGAATACTGATAAATGGTCGAATCTATGGAGATTTCTGCAATTGATTGTTCGGTTTCTATTTTTTCTTCGCTTGTTTGAGCATGATTGTCCTGACAAGAAACTGAAAAAAAACAGGTGATAAAAATTACTATGTAAAATGCTGTTTGAACCATTAATTATTTAACTGAAGCATTTACCGTATAAAACCCTGCATTTGAAGCATTGTAAACACTTTCGTGGATTGACAAATACAACATTCCACTTTGAGTAGCTTTGCCATTGTAATTTGCTCCAGCTTTTGTAGCAACACCTGTTTCTCCTATTTTAAAAACTACATTCCCGTAAGCTGGATATGTTGATTTATCGTAGCTTTCCACATATTCTAAACTCATTGCATTTTTGGTTGAGCCATCCGGTTTGTATTTGTTACCCGATAAACTGGCTAAAGTAATTTCTCCTGTTGCCGAAATGAAAATGGTTTGCCCGGGTTTAACCATAATACCAGTTTTAAGCCAACCACCATTTGTATTTGAGCTAATGTGAGTAGAAGCCATCAATTTGAATGTTTTACTTGCATTTGTATTTTCATCAAAATATATTACATCAATTTTTTGTATTTTTTCTCTTGGAATAGTTAATATTCCATATTCGGTTTTAAGTTCTATTGACGAAAACTCATAAACACCTCCCATGTTGTATTCATAATCAATCATCACAACATCTTTGGTTTTGTAGTTGTTGCCAACACCATGAGTAGCTTTTAACTCGTTCAACGCATTACTCAGCGTAAAATCAGTAAAGTTGCTTGGTTCGTAAGTTCCAGAAAAAATTATTTCTTCTAACACAGGAATCGAACCAACCGAAAGAGCTACTAACGACGAATAAGCTTTACTTCTCATCTCTTCGTTAGAGTTTAACAATTGTTTTGCTAAGTTGGTAATGTTGTCTTTTTGAGAGCCATCGGGCTTAACACCCAATTCAATCGAGGTTACATTTTTGATTGGAACATCTAATTTACCATAAGCGGTACTCAAAACAACATTACTTACTTTTGTTGTTCCTGTAACAATGTTGCCGTCTTTAAGAGTTAAAGTAAACTCCGTTTTGCTTTGTGCGAAGCACCAGTTGGAGATAATGAGAGCACTGATTAAAATGTATTTCATTTGTTTGAGATTAAAAAAATTAGAGATTAGAGATTAGTCATTAGAAATTTACACATTTATTTTTTTTATTACCTATAAATATTATCCACCTTTATATTCCAAATCTGCACTGCAGATTTTCCTCTTAATCTCAAATCTCAAGGGAGGAAAGCCCCTCCGAAGGAGGGATTGGAGAGGCTTTACTTTTCAATCGATTCTAAATTCCAAAGTGTTTCTGTAATGTTATAGCCGTTTTTGGTATAAAATTTACCGCCCCATTTGTAAAATATTTTTTCATAAATATCAACATGTTTTCCGGTAACTTTAATTCTTTTAAGAATTACGGCACTTCCTTCTTCGGTAGTTTCTTCTGTAATTCCCTGAGGATATTTATTCGACAACTCTAAATTTTCGCTAGGTTTTAGCTCACCAACATAAACATCATCCGGTTTTACATTTCTGATTTTTTGGTACGACAAAGTGTTTAAATCTGCTAAAAACTGATCGTTTTTGTTTCTATCTTTCTCTATTTGTTCATAAAACCGAAGGTGGTATTCTGACTTAGTAGCTTCGGTTTCTTTGATATCTTTTTCTAATTTTTCAATATCGGCAAGGTCTTGTAAGCGACCACTAGCTTTTTTATTAACAATCAAATCCTCAAGATTAATAAAGTTTATTTTAGTGCCTTCATACATTACTTCAATATGTTTGGCAAAAGAAGTATTAAAATCAATTCCTGACAAATCCATGATTAAATCTAACCGATTAGGAGGATAGCCCAATTGAATAATATTTTCCTTATTAAGAAAATCATCTTCAGTTAATCCTAAAGAAGAAAAACCAAAATCTTTCAGCGTTTTGATAGTTTTTA
>JACPDX010000104.1 GCA_016183805.1 Bacteroidota bacterium | reverse complement strand
GTGATAACAACACGCCAAGAGTAAAAATTGACGACAGATTATATACTCCACAGGAAATTTCTGCAATGGTTTTGCAAAAAATGAAAAAAACCGCAGAAGATTATTTAGGACAAACTGTTAATGAGGCTGTAATTACCGTTCCTGCTTATTTTAACGATGCTCAACGTCAGGCTACTAAAGAAGCCGGAGAAATTGCCGGGTTAACTGTTAAAAGAATCATCAATGAACCTACTGCTGCTGCTTTAGCTTACGGTATGGATAAAAAAAATCAAGACTTAAAAATTATTGTATTTGATTGTGGTGGTGGAACGCATGATGTTTCAGTATTAGAATTAGGTGATGGCGTTTTTGAAGTAAAATCAACTGATGGTGATAACCATTTAGGTGGTGATGATTTTGACCAAGTAATTATTGATTGGTTAGCCGACGAATTTAAAAAAGACGAAAATGTTGATTTAAGATTGGATGCCATGGCTCTTCAACGATTAAAAGAAGCTGCTGAAAAAGCTAAAATTGAATTATCGAGCACCAATCAAACAGAAATTAATTTGCCTTATGTTACAGTAACTGCTAGTGGTCCTAAACACTTAGTTAGAACTTTAAACAGAGCTCAATTCGAAAAATTAGCTGACGATTTAATAAAAAGAACCATAGCTCCTTGTAAAACAGCTTTAAAAAATGCTGGATATACTATCGCAGACATTAACGAAGTAATTTTAGTGGGTGGTTCTACAAGAATACCTGCCATTCAAGAAGCGGTTAAGAAATTTTTTGGTAAAGAACCAAGCAAAGGTGTAAACCCTGATGAAGTTGTTGCAATTGGTGCAGCTATTCAAGGTGGAGTATTAACTGGTGAAGTAAAAGACGTATTATTGTTAGATGTAACACCTCTTTCATTAGGTATCGAAACCATGGGTGGTGTTTTAACTAAATTAATTGAAGCAAACACAACCATTCCAACCAAAAAATCGGAAACTTTTTCTACCGCATCTGATAACCAACCAGCAGTTGATATTCATGTATTGCAAGGAGAACGTTCCATGGCAAAAGACAATAAATCGTTAGGTAGATTTCAGTTAACTGATATTCCACCAGCACCACGAGGTGTACCTCAAATTGAAGTAACTTTTGATATTGATGCCAATGGAATTATGCAAATTTCTGCTAAAGATAAAGCTACCGGAAAACAACAAAGTATTCGAATTGAAGCTTCATCTGGTTTAAGTGAAGAGGAAATTGCTAAAATGAAACGTGAAGCGGAAGAAAATGCGGATGCTGATAAATTGGCAAAAGAAAATGCTGATACGATTAATCAAGCTGATGGTTTAATTTTCCAAACCGAAAAACAATTGAAAGAATACGGAGATAAAATTCCAGCCGACAAAAAACAACCTATCGAAGATGCTTTAGCAGAACTCAAAAAAGCTCACGAGGCAAAAGATTTAGAAGGGATGAAAGCCGGTATTGAAAAATTAAATACTGTTTTTCAAGCTGCTTCTCAAGAGATGTATAATGCTCAGGAAAAAGCTGGAGAACAAGCAGATGGAGCAGGAGCAGAGAATTCTTCAAAAGGAAGTGACGAAGTAACTGATGTTGATTTTGAAGAAGTAACTGACGATAAAAAATAAAATATTTTTGTAAATAGAAAAGCCCTACAATTTTTATTGCAGGGCTTTTCTATTTATAATAGTGAGGTTTTCTGAAAAAAAAGAGGTTGACAAATCAATATCAACCTCTGTGTAATTCGACGAATTTCTTTAGTTCAAAATCATTTCAATGTAATCAACATGGTTTGATTTTTTAATACTCAACGATTTAGAGTAATTCAAAATGTTGCTGATGGTTTGTTTTTTTGGAGAGTATTTTTCATCATTCTCTTCCATTTTATTCAACGATTCTTTTAATGATTTTTCGTTTTGTTCTAATTCAAGAAATTCTAAATGAGTAAAAGTTTGCATAGGCTGTTTTGAGTTTTTAATTTATAAACCTATAAACGAATTATTTTTTTTCTTATTGTGCCTTAAATAAAAAAAATCTCGAAATAACTTTCCGAGATTTTAATTCACCAAAACTAAAAACTATAAGCTTATTCTAATGCTAACGAGATATTTTTTTCTTCAATCATTTTCCTTAAATTAATCAATCCGTAACGCATTCTACCTAACGACGTGTTAATACTTACATTAGTCATATCGGCAATCTCTTTAAAACTCATGTCAAAATACATTCTCATCATGATAACTTCTTTCTGGTCGTTTGGCAAGTGTTTTATTAATTTTTTTAAATGCTTATAAACCTGATTCGATTGTATGCTTTGCTCAATATTTCTATCCGGAGAAGAAATCACATCGAAAATATCAAAATCTTCGGTTCCTTTTACCATTGGCATTCTTGAATTTTTTCTAAAAAAGTCAATTACTAAATTATGAGCTATGCGTAGAACCCAAGGTAAAAATTTTCCTTCATCGTTATATTTACCTTTTTTAATGGTATTTATCACTTTTATAAAAGTATCCTGAAAGATGTCTTCGGCAAGTTCTTCATCTTTAACTTTATAAAAAATATACGTATAAACTCTATTTTTATGTCTTAGGATAAGTTGCTCTATAGCAAATTCATTACCTCTAACATAGGCATGAATAAGTTCTTGTTCTGTAAGTTTGGAAAGTAACATAATATCTACTTTTAGGGTTAAAATATGTAATCCAATTCTTGTGGATTTTAATTTAAAAAAAGTAGATATTTCTTATAAGCAGTTTTTTATTTGTTTGGTAACGTAAATAAATCAATGTTTATTGCATTTACGTTACATTTAATTTTTTGTTACTCGCCAAAACTACTAAAAAGAAGAGTAGTTTTGTAATTTTTAACAAAATTTAACTTCGATAATTATCAAAGTACCCTTTTAATGGAGCCGGAAATTGCAAATCTGTCCGATGGCGGAGCTAGTAAAATAAATACCAAAACCCATATTTTTGTTAAAGGGGCAAGGGTTCATAATTTAAAAAATATTGATGTTGCCATCCCTCGAAATAAATTTACTGTGGTTACGGGTTTGTCGGGTTCCGGTAAATCTTCATTGGCTTTTGATACACTTTTTGCAGAAGGACAACGTCGCTATGTAGAAAGTTTATCGTCTTATGCTCGTCAGTTTTTAGGTAAAATTGAAAAACCGGATGTTGATCATATTTATGGGATATCTCCTGCAATAGCCATCGAACAAAAAGTAAATACGGTAAATAAACGTTCTACTGTTGGAACATCAACTGAAATTTATGATTATTTAAAGTTACTTTTTGCAAGAATTGGAACAACTTATTCTCCCGTTTCCGGTAATGTAGTAAAAAGAGAAACCGTAAATGATGTGGTAAAATGGTTTAAACAATTGTCGGATGGCGATAAAGTTTATTTATTATCAACCATTGATTTAACCGGAAAAAATATAAAAGAACAACTTGATTTACTTTTAAAACAAGGATTTAGCAGGGTTTGGATAAACGATAAGATTGAACGTATCGAGCAAATTTCAGAAAAACAAATCAAAGCCCGCCTGAATGACAAAGTCGGGCAGGGAAATACCATTGATGTGTTAATTGACAGGTATATTATTGATAATTTTAATGAAGATAATGATAGCAGACTTTATGGAAGTGTAGAAGCTGCATTTTACGAAGGACAAGGAACTTGTAAAATAATTGTTGACAGGAAAGACAAATTAACTACCAAAACTTTTAACAATAGGTTCGAATTAGATGGTATGGAGTTTCATGAACCAAATGCTCATTTTTTTAGTTTTAATAATCCTGTTGGAGCATGTAAAACTTGTGAAGGTTATGGAAGTGTTATCGGTGTTGACGAAAATCTGGTAATGCCAAATAAAACACTTTCGGTTTATGATGATGCTATTGTTTGTTGGCGTGGCGATAAAATGAAAGCATGGAAAGATGAGTTAGTGATCAATTCGTCTCTTTTTAATTTTCCTATTCATAAGCCTATTTATGAGTTGACAAAAGAACAAATTAATTTATTGTGGATAGGTAACAAACATTTTGAAGGGTTAAATAAATTTTTTAAAATGTTGGAAGCAGAAAGTTATAAAATTCAATACCGGGTAATGCTTTCGAGATATCGAGGTAAAACCGTTTGCCCTGATTGTAAAGGCTCACGGTTAAGAAAAGATGCTAATTATGTGAAGATAGATAATCATTCGATTACAGACTTGGTAATGATGTCGATTGCCGATTTAACCGATTTTTTTACTACCATTAAATTATCAAAACGAGAACAAGATATAGGGCATCGGTTACTTTTAGAAATAAATAGCAGGTTACAATTTTTAAAAGATGTAGGATTGGGTTATTTAACTTTAAACAGACTTTCTTCCACTTTGTCCGGTGGCGAATCGCAACGAATAAATTTGGCAACGTCGTTAGGAAGTAGTTTGGTGGGTTCGATGTATATTTTGGATGAACCAAGTATTGGTTTACACTCTAAAGACACCGAAAATTTAATTACGGTATTAAAAAATCTGAGAAATATAGGTAATACAGTTATCGTTGTGGAGCATGACGAAGATATTATAAAAGCTGCCGATGAAATTATTGATTTAGGTCCTTTTGCTGGACATTTGGGAGGTGAACTTATTTTTCAAGGAAACATTGATGAGTTATATCGAGATACCAAGAGTTTAACTGCTCAATACATGAATGGTATTGAAAAAATTGAAGTTCCGCAAAAAAGAAGGAAATGGAGTAATTATATCGAAATAAAAGGGGCTAGAGAAAATAATTTAAAAAACATTGACGTTAAATTTCCGCTAAATACGTTAACAGTCGTTACGGGTGTAAGTGGCTCGGGTAAATCATCATTGGTTAAAAATTGTTTGTTGCCTTCCATAAAAAAAATGTTTGACGGTTACTCCGAAAATTCAGGTCAAATTGATAGAATTGAAGGAGACATTAATCAAATTAAAGGAGTAGAATTTATCAATCAAAATCCAATAGGGAAATCATCGAGGTCAAATCCGGTAACTTACATTAAGGCTTACGACGATATTCGAAACTTGTTTTCAGTACAAAAATTGGCAAAATCACGTAGATTTAAACCATCACATTTTTCATTTAACATTGATGGGGGACGTTGTGAAGTTTGTAAAGGTGAAGGAGAAATTACGGTGGAAATGCAATTTATGTCGGATATTCATTTAAAATGTGAGGCATGTAACGGAAAACGATTTAAAAATGAAATTTTAGAAATTAAAATAAACGAAAAAAATATTTCGGATGTACTAGATATGACCATTGATGAATCGTTGCTCTATTTTAATACTATTGAAAGTAACTATACCACTAAAATTATTCAAAAAATAAATACGTTACAGGAAGTTGGTTTGGGATATGTGCATCTAGGACAATCTTCAAACACATTAAGTGGAGGAGAAGCACAGCGTGTTAAATTGGCTTCGTTTCTTGGTAAAAAAGATACCTATCAAAAAATACTGTTTATTTTTGATGAACCGACCACTGGATTACATTTTCATGATATCAAAAAATTGTTGGCAGCATTTAATGCACTTATCAATCAAGGTCATTCGTTAATTGTAATAGAGCATAATTTAGATGTAATAAAATGTGCCGATTGGATTATTGATGTTGGTCCTGTTGGAGGCGATTTAGGTGGAAATGTTGTTTTTGAGGGTATTCCTGAAGATTTAGTAAAATGCAAAAAATCTTTTACCGGAAAATATTTGCAAACTAAACTTTAATTTTTTACATTAGAGCATTATAAAATTCTATTTTGGTTGATCATTTAAAACATATTATATTGAATCATTCTACTGTATTATTAAGAGAGGATGGAATAATTGAAGTTAAATTTAAAGACGATATATTATTAAACATTGAAGATTGTAAAGAACTGGTGAGCCATTACGAGCATTTTTCACCGCAAAAAAAAAGACCTATTCTTCATTTAATTGGTAAATACATGAATGTAACCAAAGAGGCTCGCGAATTTTCTGCTTCCGAAGAAGGTTTAAAATACTCATTGGCAGAAGCATTTGTATTTAATTCGTTACCACATCGGATTATTGCCAATTTTTATCTTAATGTAAACAAACCTGCTGCTCCAACAAAATTTTTTAAAACCAAGCAAGAAGCCGAAGTTTGGTTAAAAACTTTCCTTAAAAAATAATTTTAACTTGTAAATGAATTATTATTTACAAAACAGTATAGGAGAACAACATCCTTATATTCATGCTCCAATTCAACCAGATGTTCATATTATTGTGGTAATTCCATGTTATAACGAAACAGTTTTGGTTTCTGCTCTTTCAAGTTTAAAAAATTGTAAAAAACCAATAGGGAATGTTGAGGTAATAACAGTTGTGAACAGTTCTGAATCAGATTTAAAAGCTGTAAAAGAAACCAATACAAAAATGCTCCAAAAAGCAATGAATTGGTCAAATGAAAATTTTTTAGGCTGGCTAACTTTTTATTTTATCGATGTAAATAATCTTCCCGGCAAAGATGCTGGAGTGGGATTAGCCCGAAAAATTGGTATGGATGAAGCTGTTTACCGATTTGAAAGTATTAAAAAAGATGGAATAATTGCTTGTTTTGACGCTGATTCAATATGTCAGAACAATTATTTGGTGGAATTAGAAAAACATTTCGAAAACAATCTAAAATCACCCGCTTGTTCCATTCATTTTGAACACCCTTTGCAAGGGAGCGAATTTTCGGAAGAAAACTACCGAGCCATTGAAGCTTACGAATTACATTTAAGGGTGTATAAAAATGCACTAAAATTTTGTGGGTTTCCTTTTGCATTTCATACCATTGGTTCGAGCATGGCAGTAAAAAGTAAAGCCTACCAAAAACAAGGGGGCATGAACAAACGAAAAGCCGGTGAAGATTTTTATTTTTTACAAAAAATGATGACGCTGGGGAATTATACAGAACTAAATTCAACAACAGTTTATCCGTCGCCACGGATTTCCAACAGAGTGCCTTTCGGAACGGGTAGGGCTATGCAGAATTATTTAAGTGGCGAACAGAAAAACTACACCACTTATGCTATTCAATCGTTTTTAGATTTAAAAAAACTGGTAGAAAACCTCGAGACGTTGTATTTGAAAGAAATTGATTTACCCGAACCGGTTTTAGCCTATTTAAAAACTATTTCTTTTAACGAGAATTTACAAAAAATAAGACAAAACAGTACTTCGGTAACCCATTTTAAACAACTGTTTTTTAATTGGTTTAATGCTTTTAAAGTGTTAAAGTTTGTACATTTTGCTAGAGACAACTATTATCCTGAAGTATCGGTTTTTGAAGCAGCGAGTGAACTGCTTAGTTATTTAAAATTTCCGTTGACCAAATCGAAAGAATTAATATTGATTTTCAGGGTAATAGATGCTAATTCATAAAAAATAGCTTTAAATTTAGTTTACAATAAGCTTCATTCCAAATGAGATTATATTGGCTTTAAATCCGGTGTTTCTTATATATTGGCTATAATTTAAATCAAATGTTTTGAACCTTAATTTACCTATATGAGCCGTTGTAAATATGTCGTTATACTTTATTCCAAAACCGTATTGATTGGCATCAAACTTGGATAAATCGTAGTCTGAGGTGTAATATTTTTCTGTAGAAAGGTGTTCCTCATATGGAGCAAAATAATCAGCAGCATTTTGACTATAAAATCGATACGAAGGATATAATGTGAATTTTTGAGAAACCTTAACAGGCAATTCAACATTAACTGTATGTGCTTTAATTCCCCAATCATCAAAATAGTAACGATAATATGTTTTGAAAACAAAAAGTTCATTAATGTAATAGTTAAATCGAACTCCAACAGGTGTTTTTAACCTGGTTTCCGGTAAACGCTCAATATCATCTGCCAATTGAAAAACATCAGTATTTGAAGGAGAAGTATAGTTGGCTATACTTGACGCTGTTCCAATATAATAATTGGCTTTGTCTTTAAAATAAACCCGCTGCATTGGATTAGCGAGCCATCCTTGTTGAGTAACAAGATCAGAAAATATAGAAAACTGTGCATTTTTGCTTATTATTTGAGAAAAACTTAATGTAAAAGAGTAAGTGTTTCTATTTGAATTATCTACTAAAGTATTTTTAAAAGGTTCCCAAATTAGAGCACCATTTTTATCAGCAACTAAACCATTATGATCAAGTATATCAACACCATTAAAAAAGTCTGCTTCTAGGTTTCCATTATTTTCAATATAAGTATGAATCTCTGTAGGATATTGTGACCTCCAGTGGTCTAAATAGATATTCGTCTTAATTCCAATTTCAGTATTTTTTTTATTGAATAAATGAGTGTAACCAGCACCAAATCCAAAGGAAGTATAATCAAATTCATTAGCAAAACTAACATTTGAACTTATAATATTATTTCTATTATCAGAGGAATGGCTATAGCTTAAGTTTCCATTATACCAAATATCAGATTTAGACGCACCTGATGAAGCAACCCATGGCGTCCCGGTAGTGGGTCCTTTAATAGTATTAGTATTTAACCCTTTTTTATCATCCTCATCTTCATCCTCATCTCCAGAGGAAGCACCAGAAAATGGATTTAAATTGCTTGATGAAGCGGAAGTATATGCTGAAACTGTTGCATCAATAATAAATACATCATCATCATTTAAAGGTATAGCAATATTAATAGTTGATGCAATATCAGATAGTTTTTCAGTACCAATACCACCAGTTACAGCTGCATTTTTACCATCTTGAGTATAATAACTGGAAATTAAATCAATTTCAACATTTTCCAATACTCTCTTTTTATATACCTTATTGGTGTCTTGAACAATAGTAGTATCTGAAGTTTCTTGAGAAAAAACAAATGTTGGGAGAAGTATTAATAAATATATCAATGATTTCATTGTCAATTTTTTAGTTACAACCACAACCGCTACCTGATTTACCTCCATTTGCACCTGATGCCGCTTCCCGATAAATTTGAAAACTGGTTTCAAATTTATTTGATTTTCGGTCTCCTAGGGTCATATCAGGGTCATTCAGATTCACTTTTTCATATTCTTTAACGGCAACACAAGATGTTAAAGATGCCGTGAATAATATAAAAGCAATTATTTTGATTACCATATTAGTTGATGTTAATGTTTTGTGATTTATAAATTTTACCTTCGTCGTCTATAATAATGCATTCAGTATTAGGAATTTGGTCAACCATATTAATACCTACATCACTACCCATAACAAAAATAGATGTTGCAAGAGCGTCTGCTAATTCAGCTTTTGGAGCAAATACTGTTACACTTATTATTTTGCTTGCAGGATAACCTGTTCTTGGGTCAATAATGTGTGAATATCTAACGTTATTAAAGGTTACAAATTTTTCATAATTACCAGAGGTAACTACAGCACCATTTGTAATCGGCATAAGCCCAAATGCTTTCTCTTTGTTTAGAGGGTTGGTAATTGCCACTTTCCAGTCGTCACCATTGGGTTGTTTTCCCCAGGTATTCATGTCTCCGGAGGCATTTATTATTCCAGCCACAACGCCTTTTGAGATAAGTAAATCTTTAGCTTTATCAGCCGAATAACCTTTGCCAATGGCACCAAACCCTATTTTCATGTTTTTTAATTTTAAAAAAACAGAGTAATTTTCTTCATTTAAGATAATATTTTGATAACCAACCTTTTCAACAGAAGTTTTTATTTCATCCTCTGTAGGCATTTTTTTCATGCTTCCATCAAATCTCCAGACTTTATCCATAGATGCATAACTAATATCAAAAGCACCGTCGGTTAATTTCGAAATAGCTATGGAACGCTTAATTAGGTCAAACAATTCTTTGCCTACAACTACAGGTTTAATTCCTGCATTTCTAATTATTTCAGAGGTTTGTGAATTACTGTCCCATGAAGATATTATTTTCTCAATTCTTGAAATTTCATTCGCAGCAATATCAATGTAATTATTTGCTTCGATAGAATCATTAGCAACAACTGTGATGTCGTATTTCGATCCCATCAATTTTAATTTTCGTTGGAAAATTTCTTGTGCAGAGGAAGATAATTGAATGAAACTAAATAATATAAAAAACAACTTTGGCATCACACATCTACTTATTAGAAAGATGATAATAACTTAATGTACTCTGTAGGAGTGATATTTTTATAACCAGTTGTACCTAATACTTTTCCGGTTTTATCTAATACAACCACAAGTGGAAAATATCCATTTTGGTTGTATTTTTCGGCAAGCAAATCATTTTTATCTTGTTGCTCTTTAGATAATTTGTTGGCTTTCTTTTTAGGGAAATCAGCCTTTAATAAAACAAAATGTTGGTTGGAATACGTTTTAAATTCTTCAGAACTCCAAATCTCTTTTTCCAGTTTTATACATGGGGCACACCAATCTGACCCTTGAAAAACTAGAATTATTTTTCTGTTTTGTTCTTGTGCAGTTTTCTTTGCTGTTGCAATGTCGTTTTGCCATATTTGAGCATTTGCAATTGAGAAAGAAATTAAAAATAGAAGTGTAGTTAGCGTTTTCATGGTTTATATTAAAACTAGTAGATTCAGTTCTTTGAAATCAAGAATCAATCCAAAAAGAATTAATTTTACAAAGTTCTCCCTTTTTTAATTTATTCTTATATTTATTATAGATTTAACATTATCCTAACATATGAACATTACAAGAAGAGGTGTTTATTAAAATTCACTATCCAATCAAAAAAAAAATATAAGATCGTTTGTTTAAATCAAATTTGATTTCTTTTAGAACTTAATTCAATAATGGTTTATCCGTCGCCATGAATTTTTAATTGAGTGACTTTCGGAAATGGAAGAGCCATGCAGATTTTATAACTAAAAAATCTACTCTATGTATCATATACAATCGTTTTTAGATAAAAAAAATTGGTAGAAAATCTCAACATGCTGTATTTGAAAGAAATTGATTTGTCCGAATCGAATATAACTTGTTAACTGAGTTTAGGAAAATGGATTTATCGTTGAAATCCATTTATTGATTTGGTCATTTTTGGAACCAATATATTTGCAATAGTATATCGTACAATATCCGGGTTGTTGTAGTTGATTACTATTGCGGCACATACATCAATTAATCTTTCTAAAAAGCTTAGTATTTTATTTAGAGTAGGTTCTTGATTAAAATTGGAGAATATTACATTGCTCTTTTCCTCAATAGCATTTCCGTACGCAATAATTTTTGGAGCATATTCGGCTAATGCCTCAAAACCAAAATCAGAAGTAAAATAGAATCCTATTAAAAATTCATCCGAAAATTTGTTTTTTCTACTGTAATTTATAATCCACTTACCTTGACTGGCTGTTAAATTATTTTTACTGATAATATTGTGTGGTAATCGGTTTTTTGTAGGTAAACTGGTGTAGTTGGTCGATTTTTTTAAAACGGCATAATCATTTTTTACAACCAATAGATTTTCTTCTAGCTTTGTGTTGGGATATTTTTCTATCCATTCATCAAAAGGTATATTGTTTTCCATGTCTTTTAGAGCCGATTTTATATCCCCACTTTCCATATAAATGTAATGAGCAGAAGCAGTGTGTTTTAAAATTTCAGCATCAGTTAGATTTAATGCTGCTAATTCTTGTTTTATAGAATCTATATAGAAGTCAATTTGATTGCTAATTAACGAATCATTTACAAAATGTTGAGCTGTAGCATTATTGAATAATATTGCAATAATTGCTATTGTTTTTATAATTTTCATGGTTTTAAATGTTACGGCTAACTAAAAGTTAGCACCAGTTAATAAAGTTCGTTTAATATAGACGTATGATAACTATACTAAATTTGAATAAATAGGTTGTGACCAATAAATTAAAGGTAATTTATGGATTGTTTTCGGTAGGTTTTAGCTTGTTTTCGGAGTTTACCCTATCAAAAAAATACAAGGGCGTTTGTTTAAATCAATCTTGGTTTCCTTTTTCCAGTCTTCAATGGTTTTGGTGTAAATCTCCTCTGTATTTGATGTAATATCAACTGCAATACAAAGCTTTGTATTGTTGTTTAAGGTAGCTAAAATATCTTTAAACAAAGGCATGTTGCGGTACGGAGTTTCAATAAACAATTGAGTTTGTTTTTCTCTAAAAGCCATACGTTCTAAATCTTTTAATTTGTAAATTCTATCTTTTTGTTCGATGGGTAAATAACCGTTAAAACAAAAACTTTGTCCGTTAAACCCACTTGCCATTAATGAGAGTAGGATAGAAGAAGGACCAACCAATGGAACTACTTTGTAATTTAGTTCTTGAGCTAATGCTACAATTTCAGCACCAGGGTCAGCAACACCTGGGCAGCCAGCTTCTGATAAAACACCAATGTTTTTACCTTCGGCTAATGGTTTTATATAGGTTGGATAATTACTTGTGTTGCTTCTTTTATCAATTTCAAAAAAAGTAAGTTCATCAATGGGTTTTAATATTCCAGCCTTTTTTAAAAACCGACGGGCAGTTTTTATATTTTCTACAATGTAAACATCAATTTCGTTGATGATGGCATTGTTATATTCCGGTATTACTTGGCTTATTGGAGATTCGCCAAGTGTTATAGGTATCAAATATAAAGTTCCGTGGTTAGTCATTTTTTATTGATTTTATAAAAGCATTACATGCTTGGTTGAGTAATTGATAAACTTCTTCAAAACCTTCTTCATCACCAAAATAAGGATCAGGAACATTTTTAGATTGGTTGGGGTAGGTGTAGTCTAAAAATAAATTTGCTTTTAGTGTGTGAGTTTCATTTTTAGCCAATTGAAGTATATCAGTTAAATTGGTTTTGTCCATGGCAAATATATAATCAAACCTATCAAAATCTGAAACCTCAAATTGCCGAGCTCGTTGGTTAGAAATATCAATATCGTATTCCAATCCTTTTTTTTGCATTCGTTTGTCGGGTTGTTC
>JACPDX010000019.1:30249-43688 GCA_016183805.1 Bacteroidota bacterium | reverse complement strand
CATAATTTACATAAGGCTCGTCATACGCTTTAGCAATAAATGGCACTGTACGTGATGCTCTTGGGTTTGCCTCAATCACATACACCACATCATCTTTAATCGCAAACTGAATATTAATTAACCCAACAGTTCTTAAAGCAATAGCAATTTTTTTAGTGATGTCTTCAATTTGAGTAATGATTAAATCGCCTAAATTGTATGGAGGTAACACGGCATACGAATCGCCCGAATGGATACCGGCAGGTTCGATGTGTTGCATTACTCCAATGATGTATACATTTTCGCCATCACAAATGGCATCAGCTTCAGCTTCTATTGCTCCACCCAAAAAGTGGTCGAGCAAAATTTGATTTCCCGGTAAAGCTCTTAAAATATCCACTACATGATGCTCCAATTCTTCTTTATTGATAACAATTTTCATTTTTTGCCCACCCAACACATACGAAGGACGAACCAACAATGGAAAACCTAATGTTTTTGAGAGTTCAATAGCTTGCTCTGCATTTTCTACCACTCCAAATTCCGGGTAAGGAATGTTTAATTCTTTCAATACATTCGAAAAACGACCTCTGTCTTCGGCTAAATCTAAGGCTTCGAAAGAAGTTCCTAGAATTTTAACACCGTGTTTTTCTAGTTTTTCAGCCAATTTTAAAGCTGTTTGCCCACCCAACTGAACAATTACACCTTCGGGTTTTTCGTGTAAAATTATTTCGTAAATGTGTTCCCAAAAAACGGGTTCAAAATACAATTTATCAGCTGTGTCAAAATCGGTAGAAACAGTTTCGGGGTTACAATTAATCATAATGGTTTCGTAACCCATTTCTTTTGCTGCCAAAACGCCGTGTACACAACTGTAATCGAACTCAATACCCTGCCCTATTCTATTCGGACCGGAACCCAACACCACAATTTTCTTTTTATCGGTAACAATCGACTCGTTTTCATCTTCAAAAGTAGAGTAATAGTAAGGGGTTTGTGCCTGAAATTCAGCAGCACAAGTATCTACCAATTTATAAACTCTTCTAATGTTAAAATCTTTTGTTCGTTTGTTAAATACCTCACTTTCCAAGCATTTTAACATGTGGGCAATTTGCCTGTCGGCGTAGCCCTTTTGTTTGGCTTCATAAAGCAAGTCTTTAGGTAAAGTTTCTAAAGTATGTTTTGATATTTTGCGTTCCAACTTCAATAAATCTTCTATTTGTTTTAAGAACCAAACATCAATTTTAGTTTTTTCAAAAATAGTTTTAAACGGAATACCAAGTTTTATGGCATCATAAATATGGAAAAGTCTATCCCAACTTGGTTTTTCTAAGCTTTTTAAAATAGCATCCTGATTGGTTAATTCTTTGTTGTCGGCACCAATACCATTGCGGTTAATTTCTAAACTCTGACAAGCTTTTTGCAATGCCTCCTGAAACGAACGTCCAATTCCCATCACCTCTCCAACCGATTTCATTTGCAAACCCAATTCACGGTCGGCTCCTTTAAATTTATCGAAATTCCAACGTGGTATTTTTACAATAACGTAGTCTAACGTGGGTTCAAAATAAGCTGACGTAGATTTTGTAATTTGATTATCCAGCTCGGTTAAATAATAACCAATAGCCAATTTTGAAGCAATTTTTGCAATAGGGTAGCCAGTTGCTTTAGACGCTAAAGCAGATGAACGGGAAACTCTAGGGTTAATTTCTATGGCAATAATATCTTCATTTTCATCGGGACTAACAGCAAATTGAACGTTGCAACCTCCGGCAAAATCGCCAATGGAACGCATCATTTTAATTGCCATGTCACGCATTTTTTGGTAGGTTCTGTCGGATAAAGTCATGGCAGGAGCAACGGTAATCGAGTCTCCTGTATGAATTCCCATAGGATCCATGTTTTCTATCGAACAGATGATAACTACATTATCGTTTTTATCTCTCAACAATTCCAACTCAAACTCTTTCCATCCCAACAATGCTTTATCAATCATTACCTCATGAATAGGCGATTTATGTAATCCACTATCCAACAATTTATCAAACTCACCTTCGGTATGTACAACGGCGGCACCGGTTCCACCGAGCGTAAAAGAAGCTCGAATACACAATGGAAATCCAAATTTTTGAGCAATTTCTTTACCTTCTAAAAATGATTTTGCTGTTTCTTGCGGAGCCATTGGAACATCAATTTTTTCCATCAATTTTCTAAACGACTCTCTGTTTTCGGTAATTTCTATTGCAGCAATATCAACGCCTATAATTTTAACTCCATATTCTTCCCACAAACCAATTTCATCACATTTCATGGCAAGATTAAGAGCTGTTTGTCCGCCCATGGTTGGCAACACCGCATCAATTTTATGATTTTTTAAAATCTGCTCAATTGACTCTACTTCAAGAGGCTTTAGATAAACGTTATCGGCAACCACTTTATCCGTCATAATTGTTGCAGGATTGGAGTTGATTAATGTAACCTCAATACCTTCTTCTCTTAATGAACGTGAAGCTTGAGAACCGGCGTAATCGAACTCACAAGCTTGACCAATAACAATAGGACCGCTTCCGATAATTAAAACATGTTTGATGCTATTGTCTTTTGGCATATTTTATTGGTTTGAAGTTTTTTAATTTGGATTCAAAATTAGTTTAATTAGCACTATTTATCTAGGTTAACTTTTCAACAAAATGCAAAATTTTGTTCAAAAAAAAAGGAAGCTAATTGCTTCCTTTGAATCTAATTTATATCATTACTTTCTGTGTTTGAACTCGTCAGACACTGTTAGTTTCTTTCTTCCTTTTGCTCTTCTTCTAGCTAAAACTTTTCTGCCATTAGCAGATTCCATTCTACTCATGAAACCGTGTTTGTTTCTTCTTTTTCTTACCGATGGTTGAAATGTTCTTTTCATTTTGCGTTTGTTTTAGTCTTTCTTCAAAAAATTGGACTGCAAAAATATACTTTTTTTATTTACCTACAAATAATTTGGCAAATATTTTAATGTTTCTATTTTACTAACTTTGTACTTATTGATGACAAATGTCAGAATAAACTTCTTTTATTGAAAGTATTTTAGCCTTTTATTACAGATACATCAAATTATGCTAATCAAGGTACGTGATTTTTTTGTTAGAAACTTAAAAAAAGGCACGTTTTTATGGAAAGTTTTAGAATTTTTACAAGGAATGTTTTTTGTAAAGAACTACTTATTTTACTACAAATGGAACTTTATAAAATCAACAACTACCATCCGGGAAATAAATATTGAATTTATAAGCTATTGTAATTTACGTTGTTCTTTTTGCTCTCTCGACCACGACAAACCAAAAATCAGGATTACACCCGAACTTTTGGAGAAATTTTTCAGCAATCTGATTAAAGATAAAAGATTTAGAAAAGTTGAAGTTATTCATTTACACAATGGTGGTGAAACACTTTTACATCCTGAAATTGGAGAACTTTTAGGTATTATTAAGGCATACAAAGATATTTCTGAAAACAATAATCAAAAATTTCCAATAGTTCATCTTTTAACCAATGCAACTCCATTAAACGAAAAAAAAACAGTTGAAATCTTAAACAGCCAAGCTATTGATGTAATGGAATTTAGTATGGATGGTGGTAGTCCTGAAAGGTTTGAAGAAATGCGTGTTCGTGCAAAATGGGATGTTTTTTATAAAAATATCAAATTCTTTTGTGAAGAAAATAAAAAACAGAACATTCCTATTAAAACCAACATTATTTCGGTTATCGACTCAAAAAACCCATTAAAAACAGATTGGATGGATCAACAGTTTGTGGAGGTATTAAATATGGTTGATCGCTACGAGTTGAGACACCCTCATACATGGGCTGGAGAAGTGGATATTGAAGGAGATTCATCGAACAGTAAAAATAAACCTCACAAAATTGGTTGTGGTTTATTAATGCATCAGTTGGTATTTTTACCAAATGGCGATGTTAGTGTTTGTTGTGTCGATTTGAATTCGAAAGGTGTTGTAGGCAATATTAACAACGATAATTTATTTGATATTTACAACTCTAAACTCCGAAGAGGTTGGTTGGAATTAATGTTTAAACGCAGAAAATCAGAAATAGAATTGTGTAAAAACTGCGATACGTTTTAGGCTAATCTAAACTTTTCTTGTTAAAAATAATAAATCCAAAATGGAACATCACGCTCCACGGATTATCTGTTTCGTCATAATAATTTACGTTTAAAGCCAAAGGACCAATAGGTGTATAATAAACCAATGATGCTGAACCTATATACTGTGTATTCGACCAAATAGGACTAAACTCCGGTTCATTTTCAACAGTTGCTAAAATAGTTTTATAAGGCTGAAACACATAAGCCTCTATCCTTAATTGAAATTTATTAAATAAGGAATAAATGTTTTTTATTCCACCGGCAATGTAAGTATAAGCTCGTAAATTGGGTTGAAATAAAGTTCTTGTTTCAGGTATGGGCTGATAAGCTGGAGCTGCCAATATTGAGGCTGAATAATTGCTAAAGAAATATTGTTCGGAGTATGAACCCTCAAAAGATATCCCAAACTTAACCTTTCTTTTTCCATTAAAATATTGGTCGTATTTTAATTTAATTTGCCCCCATTCCATATCATTTTCATGAATAGTAGAATCGTTTGAAGTAGAGCCTAAAATGGTATTTTCATGCCCTTTTATGTATTTATATTTTACAGAAAAATAACTTCCGGATGAAGCATATTGTGGCTTATCAAGCGAATTTCGTTCATAATAAATTCCACCCATAATATTTTCGAAAAAAGTTTTGTCAGTAGTATCTGTCGATAAAAACTGTTTGGTTTGGTAATATTCATTAGTTATTTCACCTATACTTCCTTCTAACACTAACTTACCTTTATAAAAAACCGGTAATCCGATTTCAGTTTTTAAATATTTATCATTTATCACCAAAAAAGATGGTTTAATGTCTTCAAAAAAAGTATTGTTACTTTTAAAATAATCCCAACTTCCCATATTATAGGAAACCTGCGTATAAAACGGGATTTTGTACGGAAAATCTATTCTTATTCCTCCCATAATCGAATTATGAAATCTGCCAAAATAACTATTTGCCATTAAGGTATATGCCGACTTACCTAAAAAATTATATTTTACCCCAACAAAACCCTCATCAATAGGTCGAGATGAAAATAGACCGCCAAAAGAAATAAATAAATCACGTTCTTTTTTAGCCCTGAGTTTTAAAGTAAAGTAGTTGGTTGTATCATTATACTCAACATCCGGGTATAATGATTTGATTTTATCATCAGACAGAATTTTGATAAACTCATGCTCAACTTCATCAATAGTAAATGTGTCTTTATTTAAACTAATGGATTTTTCTACATAATGATTTTGTGATTTTTTTAAACCCGAAACTTCAATGTTATCAAAAATAAGTCTAGGTAATGAAGCCTTATAATATTTTCTTTTGTTTACAACTGCTTCTTTTGAAACAAACCTATTGATGTTTCTTTTTATTGAATCAATAACGGCAATAGTGGCATCATAGCCAATTTTTATAAGTTCCTTATTATAATTAAAATTAAAAGTAGCATAATCTTCTGCATCAGGTTTAATAATTATTCCTTGTTCACAGGGTATAGAATAATCTGTTTCCACAGCAAGAATTGATCTTAATTGCGACAAAACGTTATCCTCGTCAGGCATTGGAAAATTGTACGAGACATTACTTCCGATGATATAATCAGGAGAAAATTCATTATACAAAACATTGGATGGAAAATTATTGTACAAACCACCGTCGAACAACAACATGTTTTCGTGTGCTATTGGTTTAATAAACAAAGGATATGCCATGGATGCTCTAACCGCCAGTGCAAGTTTACCTGAACTAAAAACAACTTCCTTTTTCGTAATTACATCAGATGCAACACAACGGAAAGGCACAAATAAACTATCAAAATTTCCTTTTGCTGAAGTGATTGAAGATGATAAATAAGACATCAACCCAAAATTGATAGATTCTGATGAAACAAAACTTGATGGTAAATTGGCTTCCCATATCGTATCGGTAGATAACTTAAAGGTTATCATTGAAGCATCATCCTCTTTTTTTCTAAGATAATAAGAATAATTTCTGTCTAACTCGCCCGAAGCCCAACTTTTAAATTCATCAGAAGTAAAAATAAATTCCATTTCTTCGGGCGAATAACCCGCAGCATAAAACGCCCCAACAACTGCACCTATTGATGTTCCCGTAACATAATCGATAGGAATTCCATACTCCTCAAGGGCTTTTAAAACACCTATATGGGTAATTCCACTTGCTCCTCCTCCACTCATTACTACTCCAATTTTTTGGGCAAAAACATTCCATGTCATCAAAATGAACACAAAAAAAAGTAGTATTTTATTCGACAATCGGATTACAAAAATTTTCTCCGAAGTTAATTGATTTTAGCGTACAAGTCAACAAGATAATGAACAGTTTTTGTTAAACGTGATCCATACCATGAAAACATTTCACCATCTACAAGTATAACATTGGCTGAAGGGCATAGGTTTTTAAACCCTGCAAGATGTTTTTCTTTAAAAGGATAAGGTTCTGAAGAAAGTAAAATGAGTGGTGGATTTATCTCCGTGATTTGTTCTTCGGTTAATATTGGATAATTTTCTTTGGTTTCTAATGTATTAATAAATCCAACTCTTTTCATTATATCGTTAATAAAAGTTGTTGTTCCAACACTCATGTAGGGGTTTTTCCAGATAAAATACAAAACGGATTTTGGTTGTTTTTTTAGTGAAGATAGGTAAGAAAAATCATCTTCTATTTTTGTAATAATTTCGATTGATTTTTTTTCAGTATTGGTCATTTTCCCAACCTGCTTAATCATTTCTAAACTTTCTGAAAGGTTGCGAATGTTGCTTGTCCAAACCGGAAATAATTTTTGTAATTTTTCTATTTGTTCTTTAGTATTTTCTTCCTTATTGGCAATAATTAAATCGGGTTTTAACTGCTTTATTTTTTCGATGTTTAGCGTTTTTGTGCCTCCAATTCGGGTTTTAGTTTCAAACCATTTTTTTGGATGTATGCAGAATTTAGTAATTCCAACAACTTCATTTTCCAATCCTAAATCAAACAATAATTCGGTTTGCGACGGAACAACTGAAATAATCCGTTTAGGAGTTGTTTCAAGATTTATTTGATGCCCTATTTGGTCAATGCAACTCATTTTATTTCTAGTTGAAGAACCTGTTTGGTTTTTTCGGTTAGTTTAAAATCATCATCTATACGATACCCAACCACCCAAACAATTTTGTTATTTAAAGTGAGTAACCAAACGTTTTCTTTTTCAAATAAAGAAAGCTTTTCATCAATAAAAAAATCACTTAATTTTTTTATTCCTTTCATACCAAAAGGTTTGAATTTATCTCCTTTTTGCCATTTTTTTATCCTTAATGGAAAATTGATTTTAGCAGCATTTAAATAGGCAAAGTTTTTATCTTTTTTAATAGCTTTTAAAGAGTCTTTTGAAACAAATTTTGCTGTTAAATGAAACGGTAAACTACTGAAATCTTCTAATTTATTAACGACAAACTCTTTGTATTCAACATCTTTCAAAACAGAAATAATCAATTTATTTCTATCTTTAATAATTTGATGTGTTTTACTCATAAACTTTTTTCCCGATTGTTTTTTAAGCGAATTCATAACATCACTTACATCATCAGCATTAAATCCAAAAGGATTTAAAAAGTAGAAAAGATACGTTTTTATAGGGTTTAATTTATTGAGTTTTAGAATATCAATTTCAATATTTTCAGCATTCACAAAAAAACATTTCTTTCTTTCCTCACTAATTTTTGTCTCAATCAACTGCTCTAATTCAGCAAATTGTTGGGTTTCTTTAAAAATGATTTCGATAAATGAAGGATTAATTTTTTCGAGTTCCGGAATAATTTTGTGTCGTATTTTATTTCGAACGTATTTGGTTTCTTCGTTAGATTTATCTTCTCTGAAAGGCAAGTTGTTTTTATCAACAAAATCGTCTATTTCATTTCTGTTAAAACATAATAACGGACGGATAATTTTATCCTTTTTGTTTACAATGCCGTGCAAACCGCTTAAACCGGTACCTTTTGTGAGGTTTATCAGCAATGTTTCCGCCACATCGTTTTTATGGTGGGCGGTGGCAATAAATTGATAATTGTTTTTTTTTCTTATTTCTTCAAACCAAAAATAACGAAGTTCTCGGGCAGCCATTTGTGTAGAAAGTTTATTTGCATCGGCAAATTCTTTGGTATTAAACGAAACAGTATAAAATGGTACATTTAGTTTTTCAGCCAAATTTTTAACAAATTGTTCGTCTTTGTCGGCTTCTTTTCTTCTTAGTTTAAAATTGCAATGTGCAATTCCAAAATTTAATTTTGCCTGATGAAATAAATTTACCATAGCTACAGAATCTCTACCTCCGCTAACGGTAAGTAGAATGTTGTCTGTTTTAGCAAACAATTCGTTTTTTTGGTAATATTTTTCAAATTTCTTAATCATATCAACTAATAACTATAAAGTTCGCAAAGTTTTTTTGGTTTCAACTTGAATCTTCTAACTTTCAAAAACACACCCCTGTCCCTCCCCTTCTGAACGAGTCATTCGGGCAGGTCAAGAGGGGAAGCCAACGCTCAATGCCAACTTCCATCTTCCGACTTTTTTAATCATTTGAACCCAACACTTCGTTTATTGCCTTTGCTTTTAACAAACATTCTTCGTATTCTTTTTCGGGATCTGACAAACTCGTAATGGCACTACCGACAAAGTACGATAATTTTTTTGATGAACTGTTGTACAAAATACTACGAATCACCACATTAAAATCGAAATCACCATTTGGTTTAATGTAGCCAACTGTTCCGGAGTATAAACCACGTTTAGAATCTTCGTACTGTTCAATCAATTCCATGGCTCTAATTTTTGGAGCCCCTGTCATCGAACCCATTGGGAAAAGTGCATGAATAATGGTTTTGAAATCAACCTCAGGTTTTGCTTCAGCACTTATGGTCGAAATCATTTGATGAACTTGTGGAAAAGTATAAATTTCACACAATTCTTCCACTTTAACGCTGTTTCGTGTAGCAATTTTAGATAAATCGTTTCGAACCAAATCAACAATCATAATGTTTTCGCTGCGTTCTTTTGGGTCAGTTTGGAGTTTGTTTTTGAGTTGTTCATCTTCCTCTACAGTTGCCCCTCGTTTAATAGTTCCCTTTATAGGTTGAGAGGAAATTTTATTGCCTTGTTTTTTGATAAACCTTTCAGGGGATGCTGACAATAAATATTTATCATTGTGCTTCACAAAACAAGAAAATGGAGTTGGCGATTTTTTGTTTAATTTAAAATAGAGATCAATAGGGTTTATTTCCACTTTGTTAGCATAAAATTCCTGACAATAATTTATTTCATAAACATCGCCCTGTTGTATATGAGATTTTAAATGTTCAACATTATCCAGATAGGTTTGTTTGGTAATTTTTGGCTGAGTTTTAATATTAATATTAGAAGTTGTTATTATTTTCGAATCACCTATCTTGTTTATTATATCGAATACCTTTTCTTCGGTATAAATAGTGTCGTTATACAACACTTCAATCGTGTTTTCAGAGATTTGAAACAATAGTTCGGGTGTAAAAAAAAACTCATCATCAAAACCAATGTTATCGGTATGATTTGATGTTAATTCTTCAATATTGTTTTTATAATCGTACGAAATGTAGCCTACTTTCCAATTATTCTCCACCAAATTTTGACTGTTCGAAATGGCTAAAATGTTTTCATTTTCGTTATTTGAATGAAAGAAAAACAAACTCTTGACATCCTTAAAATGATGAATTAAGTTTTGTTGAAAAACATTATTAATTTTGATTTCTAACTCTAAGAATTTCACATTTTAAGCATTAATCGATTGTAATTGCTCTGTAACTATAGCCAAACCTTCTTCAAAAGAGCAAGGAGAATAGCCTAATTCTTTATACGCTTTGTCGAGAACAAACCCGGTTTTTGGTGGGCGTTTTGCTGCTTGGTTTAATGAAGAAGATGAAATAGGAGAAATAATGGATTTATCATAACCATAAAAATCAGCCA
The DNA here is from genome assembly GCA_016183805.1 of Bacteroidota bacterium. Taxonomy (GTDB): domain Bacteria; phylum Bacteroidota; class Bacteroidia; order Flavobacteriales_E; family Vicingaceae; genus Vicingus. The sequence continues at coordinate 33,580 of JACPDX010000019.1, read as the reverse complement.
CTCGATTCACCAATTCAATAATGCTCATAAAATCTTTACCTGAAATGTTATAAATTCCGGTTGCCGATTTTTGGGCAATCAACCAACAGGCTTGAGCCAAATCTTCGGCTAACGTAGGCATTCTATACTGGTCATTCACAATAGTTAAAGGATTACCTTTTTCTAAAGCTTGTTTAGCCCAAAGTACAATATTGGAACGACTCATGTCTTCCACCACACCATACACAATAATGGTTCGAACAATGCTCCATTTTATAGAACTGGCTTGAAGCAATTTTTCTGCTTCGTATTTTGAAAGTCCATAATAACTCAACGGGTTAGGTTTATCCTCCTCTTTATATGGTCCGTTTTCGCCATCAAAAACAAAATCGGTAGAAAGATGTATTAAATGTGTTTGGTGGTTGCCGGAAGCTTCAATTAAATTTTTAACTGCGTTAACGTTTAAATTCCAACATTGTTCTTTTTGGTCTTCGCATGCATCAACATTGGTCATTGCGGCAGTATTGATAACAACAGTTGGTTTAAATTGATGAAATACTTGTTCAACTTGGTTTTTATTAGTGATGTCTAAACTAGTGTAATCAAATCCAGTAATTGATTTAATTCTGTTTTCACCAGTAGAAGTAGCCAAAAATTGAATATTGGGATTGTTGGCTAAAAGTTTAACCAATTTCTGACCCAAAAGTCCGTTGCTGCCAGTGATTAAAATTCTCATTTTTTAATTAAATTTTAAGAGTGAATTAATTTTCAAAATATGATCCGGTCTTCCAAAAACATAAAGCACATCATCTTGCTTAATAATTGTTTCCGGAGAAATATCAGAAATGTTTTTTCCTCCTCTTTTTATTGCTAATACAGTAACTCCAAAGTTTTTTCTAAAATTAGACTCGTTGATACTTTTTCCAATAATTTGGTTATTTCCTTGCTGAACGCTAAGTGTTGCAATTTCCATATCCGGTAAACTAAGTTGTATATTCGATTTATCAAAAGAAGACATACTTCTTAGCATATCGTAATTATCTGAACGAATGCTATTGATAAATATCTGAATTTCATCTTGCGGTACCAAATATTTTTTTAATACTCTGGTAAATATTTCTATGGATGTTTCAAATTCTTCTGGAATAACTTCATCAGCACCTAACTTTAAATTCCCTTCAATTTCACTTACATATCTTGTTCTTACAATAATGTATGTAGTTTTTGAATATTCTCTAACACTTTGAACAATTTTTTTGGTTGTTTCCGGCGATGATATGGCAACCACTACTACTCGGGCTTCGTGTACATGAATATGCTTAAGAATAGTTTCATCGGCAGCATCTCCATATATCATAGGTTCATTATTCAATTGTCCTTCTTTAACAGCTTCTGCATCTAAATCAACAATAATGTATGGAATTTTAGCTGTTTTAGCAGCTTTAGCAACATTTTTACCATTTAATCCATAACCGATAATTACAATATGATCGTGATAACTTGTTTCTTCGATATTATTATTTTTAGCCCTGTTTTTTGTTAGTTCTCTTAATCTGTACCTAACTTTTGCAGGAACAGGGATCCTTAAAAAATAATCAGTAATTGCACTGGAATATTTTATAATAAAAGGTGTAGCTCCCATAGAAATAATTGAAATAGCCAAGAAATGCTGATAAATATTATCTGACAATAATTTGTATTCCATTCCTTTTGCCGACAACAAAAAAGCAAACTCACCAACCTGAAATAAACTTAATGAGGTAATTAAAACAGTGCGTGCAGGGTATTTTAAAATAATCACAGTAATAATTACAACCGCAATTTTTAAAATGATGACTGCCAAAGCAAGTAAATGAATAGAAAATAAGTGATGGAAAAAAAAGTTTAAATCTAACAGCATCCCTACAGAAACAAAGAAAAAACTAATGAAGATTTCTCTAAAAGGTAATATATTGGCGGTAGCCTGATGGCTGTAATCTGATTCGGAAATAATCAGTCCCGCAAAAAATGCTCCCAAAGCTAATGATAGCCCAACTACCGAAGTCATCCATGCTGTAGCAAAACAAATAACAACAGTGGTAAGAATAAACAATTCTCTACTTTTAGATTTTACTACCAGTTTAAACAATGTAGGAATAACGTACTTGCCAAGTGCAAACAATACCACAAGAATTGCAGCTAATTTCAAGAAAAGAATTCCCAACTCTTTTATTGGACTTTCTGATTGATTTGCCAAAAGTGGAGTTAACAACATCATTAAAACCACTATAATATCCTGAAAAATTAATATAGCAACGGTAACCCGACCGTGTGGTGATGTAATTTCACCTTTTTCCTGAAGCATTTTTAAAACGATAGCAGTACTACTTAATGCCAATAAAAAGCCAAGAAAAATTGAAGTTTGATAAGATAATCCGAATAGATAATATGCTCCAAAAAAAGTGAATGCAATGGTACCTATTACCTGCATTAATCCACCCCAAATTACAGTGTTCTTAATAGATACTAATCCTTTTAATGAAAACTCTATTCCAATAACAAAAAGAAGAAAAATGATTCCTATTTCTGATAATAATTCGACTTCATGACTAGCATTAATGATGTTTAAACCATTAGGACCAGCAATTACTCCGGTAATTAAAAAACCAAGAATTTCAGGTAGTTTAAATCGTTGGAAAAGTAAAATGATAACAACAGAGAGCCCAAGAATAATTACAATGTCTTTGAGTAACGGTAGCTCCATGAATGTTGAGTGAATTTTTTAATGCAACAGGATTAAATATCCCAAACTGTTTTTCTCTTCGAAAATTTAAAATATTCTTTGTGCTTTAAAATAAAAGCCATGATTAAATAAATAATTATAGGAGAACCAACGGTTAAAAATGATAAATAAATGAATGATAGTCGAACTTGAGAGGATTTTAATTGGAGTTTTTCTCCCCACCAATTACAAACTCCAAACGCTTGTTTTTCAAAATATCCTAAAATTTTTGTTATCATTTTAATATAGATTTGATAAGGTTATTTCCAATGCTGCAAGTTAAACATTTTTTTTGAGAACAATAATTTGTTTTTAATTCAATTAATGCTTGAGATTGCAAAGCGTTTTTCGATTTAACCCCTAATTTTTCAAAGTTAAGCAAAATCGTGTTTTTTTCGCTAGTTAATTTTTCTAAAAATTGAATGGCTTTATTTTTCAATTCTTCATTTTGAGTTGTTGTGGCATAAACAAACAACATAGGAACAATTACATTTATTATTAAACTGTCTATCATTAGTTTACCGGTTCGTTTGGTTGTGCTCTTTTTTTGTGTAACTCCAAATTGATAGTGATTATCCCAATATTTTGAAG
>JACPDX010000019.1:8439-30239 GCA_016183805.1 Bacteroidota bacterium | reverse complement strand
CAATATTTTGAAGCTGTTAACTCAAACAGTTGCCGAATTTCTTGAACAGAATTTATAACTATAATTTTTGAAAACAGCCTCGGTTCATGAGCTAATAAGTTAGCTAACTGAGCAATTCTTATCGTCGGGAAATTTACCGGACGTAACCTCAAAAATTTCCATAAACTTTTATCAAGCGGTGTTAAGCTGAATTTTGAAGTTAAAAATTGATATTCTTTTTTTAATCGTTTAAAATATTCATCTTCTTCTATATTTTCGGTTAAAAATCCTGCCTGACCAAATAATAATGCTTCAACCGTAAAACTATTTTTATGTTTTTCAATCATTTTTAACGACGTGTTTTTTGCCAACAACAAAAAAGGTTCGGCATTAACTTTTAGTCCAAAATATTTAAACAACACTTGATAAAATGTTTCTTCCCAATCGTTTTTATTTTTAATTAAAGTGGCTTCAATTTCGATAGATTTACGTTCTAACCGTTCAAAAACCAAACGCTCCATCCAATTTTCAATCACAAAATAATCGACAGTAGCAATTTGATTGCTACAAGAAATCCAGTTTTTGCTTAAAATCAATTGCTCATAATTTGAAATCAATTTTAAGTCGATTAAATTTTTTAATTCTAATGTTGGGATGGTATTTCCATTAGCATTTTTAATTTCTCTATCATGCTGATAAACAATGTGTAAAATTACATTATTATAGGCGTTATCGGTTTCGTGGTGATGTTTTACCCAATCGGAAGAATTAATATGTATTTCAACATTTCCCGCCCAAAGAGTAGTATCTAACTTAATTTGTGCATTAAAAAAATCGGGACCGGCATCTGTATTATGCTGTCCCGATTTTAAAATTTGTAACGATTCTTTATTGGTGGTTTTTAAGTCAATGGTGTTAAATAACTTAAAATTCCAGATGTAATGAAGAAAGTCTTCGGTAATCATAACTTATAACAAGTCGCCATTTTCATCCTTGTCACCATATTTTTTATCTACTTTCTTTTTAGCATAATCTATTGCTGTGGTAGATTTTGTAACAGAATCGGCAGCAATTAAGCTGGATTGAATTTGAGTTTGTAAATCGCCAACAGTACCCGGTGAATAAGGCATAAAAATAGTATTAACACCTTGTTCTGCCAATCTTGCTATGGTTTCGTAATGTTGAGTCATAAAAAGCATATTCATTACTTCTTGCCCTGTAACACCATCTTCCATTGCACCTTTTACTTCTTGTACCGATTGTTTTATCCCGTTTGCAATAGCAATTCGTTGGTTTGCAATACCTTCACCTTGTAATTTTTTACCTTCGGCTTCGGCTTGTGCCGCTGCAACTACTTTAATTTTTTCAGCTTCGGCGTATTCTTTTGCTGCTTCTTTTAATCTTTTTGCAGCATTAATTTCATTCATGGCATGTTTCACTTTTGCATCAGGGTCGATATCTGTTATCAACGCTTTTATAATTGCAAAACCATACTCTTCCATGGTGTCTGCCAATTCTTCTTGAACTGCTTTGGCTATTTTATCTTTTTCGCTAAACACATCATCTAACTCCATGTTTGGAACTTCCGAGCGAATAGAGTCAAATACATACGATTGAATTTGACGAGCCGGATTATCAAACTTGTAGAAAGAAGTTTGAATTCCTTCGCTGGTTTCAACCACATAATATTGAACAGAAACAATTAAGCGAACAAATACATCGTCTTTTGTTTTGGTTTCTACTTCAACAGGTAATTCCATCACTCTTAAGTTAACTGTACCTGCTTTTTTATCAATAAACGGTATTTTGAAGTTGAACCCAGAAAGTGCTACTCGATTAAATTTACCGAAGCGTTCAATGATGATTGCTGTTTTTTGTTTTACAATAAAAAATGCACCAAAAACAAAGGAAAGTGCAAGAATGATAAAGACTATTTTACTAACTGAAAAAGGGATTTGTTCCATAATTATATAATTTTAAATTCGGTTAACAAGATAGCCATTTCTTTTTGAATTTTTATGGCTTCTTCTCTTGATTTTTTTGCGAAATTTTTATCACTCCCAGCATAAATAATTCCTCTTGATGAATTCACTAATAATCCACAATCTTTGTTCATTCCGTATTTACAAACCTCATTCAATTCACCACCTTGAGCTCCAACTCCAGGTACTAATAAAAAACTATCAGGAACAAGTTTTCTGATTTCGGTAAACATTTCCGGTCGGGTAGCTCCAACAACATACATCAAATTGTTTTCATTGCCCCAATTTTTGGATTGTTTCAGCACTTTTTCAAATAATTTTTCATCGACACCTTCAAAAAACTGAAAATCGTCGGCTCCTTTATTTGATGTTAATGCTAAAAGTATTACCCATTTGTTTTTAAATTCCAAAAATGGTACAACAGAATCTGCTCCCATGTATGGTGCAACAGTAACCGAATCAAAATGTAGGTTTTCGAAAAACGCTTTGGCATACATACTCGATGTATTTCCTATGTCACCTCTTTTTGCATCAGCAATGGTAAAAATTTCTTTTGGAATGTACTCTATTGTTTTTTGTAAACTCTCCCATCCTTTAGAACCATAAACTTCATAAAAAGCTAAATTTGGTTTGTAGGCAACGCATAAATCGTGAGTAGCATCAATAATTTGTTTGTTAAACTCAAAAACCGGGTCTTTTTCTTTTAATAAATACACAGGAATTTTAGTTAAATCGGTATCTAAGCCAACACACAAAAACGACTGTTTTTTTTTAATTTGATTGATTAATTCTTGTTTGGTCATGAAATAATAAGTTTTTGAATATTATTCTATTTTTTTATAATCACGCATTTGTTTGGTTGGTTCTATAATGTTATAACCTTTCCAAATATCATCATTAAACTGGTCAACATAAATTATTTTAAAATTATTTTTTTGTTTAAAATCAATAAAGTTTTGATTAGTAATATCTTTATTGTTAAGAATTAACATTTCCACAGAGCTTTCTTCTTTCACGGATAAATTTAATCTGACTTTGATTTCATTCAATTCTTTATCTATTAAAAACCGCTTCTTTTTCTTTAAAAGAGAAACATTTCTATCAAAACTCATTTTGTTCCCGATTTTTTTTGCATAATATTTTAATTGATAATTGTCCTTATTTTTTTCAAAATAGACAGAAACATCCATTTGGTTTTTAGTGTAGCCAATACCCAATAAATGAATGTTTGTACCTGTTTTTCCTATGTCATAGTGATAATCTGCTTTAACCAATGCATACGTATCAATTGACACGTAAACTTTTCCAATAAATTTTCCGCCTTTTTTAGGCCTAAAGTTTATAATATAAACATCCTCTCCATTAATTTTTGTTCCACCAATAAGTGTATATTCATAATCACCGGTATGGTATAAAAAATCCCATTCATCCTTATCATTCAATAATTTCCGATAGCGTGTGTCAATTCGTTTTGCATAGTAATGAGTTGTATAATAATCATTTAACGAATCTTTCTTGGCAATGGAGTCTTCTTCATTAACATCAACTTTTCCTCCAATAATTCCACTTTTAATTTTCCAATATTCGTTTTCTTTAGTGTTCTCAAAAATTTTCTTAAACATCAATTCTAACTCATCTAAATCTGCTAAACTTTTGTCTTTAAGACTAACAACTTTTATGGGATTAATTTTTACGGTGTCTTTATTGTTTTTTGAGAAATAAGCATCGCCTAAAAAATCGGTATAAGAAATGGAATGTTTGGGTATTTTTTTTTCCACTAACCGAGTCATCTTTTCATCCAATTGTGAAAAAGAGCTTTTTTGAAATTTAATATCAATATTACCTATGTCAGAAATAAATCGTTGTCGAATAAATAGTTGTTTTTTTGATGTGGTAGCCTTATAATTAATATTTTTATTTTTTATAACGTTTTTTATAATGTCTTCAGCGTTATGATTATTGGCGAAAACGAAAAACTCACTTAAACTTACTATCTCTTCTTTTAAAAAAATTGGTAAACCGCTCTGTAATTCTTTAATTTCAAAGCTTTTAGGTTGATAACCAATATAGTGAAAACTTATAGTATCAGTAATTTTTAATTCAACATTATTTATCGAAAAATAACCCGTTTCATTTGTTGTAGATCCTTTATCTTTATGTAAAACAATAACATTTGCATAAGGTAGAGGTTCTTTTGTATCTTGATTAAGAAGAGTTCCTTCAATTTTTTTTACAAGTCCATTTGAATGATAAGTTATTTGAGCTATACCATTAAAAAATGACAATAGACTTATAAAAAGAGTTATAAAAAGTTTTTTGTACATTGGTTAAATTTATACAATAACTCGCACATACTTACTTGTATTGTCTTGCTTAAGGATTTACTTCAACCCATAAATTCTGATTATTGACTATTCAGTCAATCCTGCTTGTAGCTTTTCAGTATTTTCTGCAATCTTAAGTGAACTGATAATTTCTTCCATATCGCCTTCCATTATTGCCGAAAGATTATAAAGTGTTAAACCAATTCTATGGTCGGTTACTCTTCCTTGTGGGTAATTGTATGTCCTAATTTTTGCCGACCTATCGCCTGTTGATACTTGTGATTTTCGTTCTGCTGCTCTTTCTTTTTCACGTTTAATTACTTCTGCTTCGTAAAGTCTCGAACGCAAAATTTTCATGGCAAGTTCTGCGTTTTTAATTTGAGAACGACCTTCCTGACACTCCACAACAACTCCTGTTGGGATGTGTGTTAATCGAACCGCTGAATCGGTTGTGTTAACGTGCTGGCCCCCAGCTCCAGATGAACGAAAAACATCTCTTTTTATATCATCTTTTTTTATTTCGATATCTACTTCTTCTGCTTCTGGTAAAACAGCAACCGTAACTGCCGAAGTATGCACTCTTCCTTGTGATTCTGTTGCTGGTATTCGTTGAACTCGGTGTACACCTGATTCAAATTTCAAAATGCCATAGACACTTTCGCCTTCAACTGAAAAACCTACTTCTTTATAACCTCCTGCAGAACCTTCATTTACTGTTAAAACGTCTATCTTCCAACCTCTTCTTTCCATGTATCTGGTGTACATTCTAAATAAATCGCCCACAAAGATACATGCTTCATCACCTCCTGTACCAGCTCTAATCTCAACTATTACATTTTTACTGTCCTCTTCGTCTTTTGGAATTAATAAAACTTTAACCTCTTCATCCATTTTATTTTTCTCTTGAATAAGCTCATCCAGTTCAGTTTTTGCCATATCAAGAAATTCTTTATCTGTTTCGGTTTTAATAATTTCTTTTGATGATTCGATATTACCAATTACATTTTTATATCTTTTATAAACCTCATTAATAACTAGTAACTCTTTGTATTCTTTGTTGAGTTTGATATAACGATTCATGTCTGACACTACTTCAGGGTCAGTAATTTGTTCGCTTACCTGATCAAATCGAATGTTAATTTGTTCTAATTTTTTTAATAAATCACTCATACATTATTTATAAATAAATTCACCGAATTCACTTTTTATAGTCAATTTTTTTTCTCCTTTGCTTTCTACTCTTCCTACAATTTGTGCGTCAACGTTAAATGATTTTGCAATAGAAATAATATCGTTTGCTATAGATTCATCAAGGTACAATTCCATTCGGTGTCCCATGTTAAACACTTTATACATTTCTTTCCAATCAGTCCCTGATTCTGCTTTAATTAATCTAAATAAAGGAGGAACATCAAATAAATTATCTTTTACAATGTGTAAATCATCTACAAAATGTAAAATCTTGGTTTGTGCACCACCACTACAATGAACCATGCCATCAATTTTATTTTTATGTTTCTCAATTATCTTTTTAATAATCGGTGCATAAGTTCGAGTCGGCGACAATACCAATTTTCCGACATTTGGTAAAGACGGATAATTATCCGTCTCTACATCAATTTTATCGGTTAAATTATATTTACCAGAATACACTATATCTGATGGGATATTATTATCAAAAGTCTCAGGATATTTTTTTGCGATCGTTTTGTTAAACACATCATGTCTTGCAGAGGTTAGTCCATTGCTCCCCATACCTCCGTTGTATGCTGTCTCATAAGTTGCTTGACCAAATGAAGCTAATCCAACAATTACATTACCTACTTTTATATTTGCATTGTTAATTACATCTGTTCTTTTCATTCGACATGCTACAGTTGAGTCAACAATGATAGTCTTTACCAAATCACCAACATCAGCAGTTTCTCCACCAGTAGAATAAATTCCTATTCCTAAATTTCTTAATTCTTCTAATATTTCTTCCGAGCCATTAATTATTTCTGACAATACTTCTCCCGGTATTAGATTCTTGTTTCTACCAATGGTTGATGAAACTAAAATATGGTCTATTGCACCAACACACAATAAATCATCAAGATTCATAATTAAAGCATCTTGGGCAATTCCTTTCCAGACAGATAAATCTCCCGTTTCTTTCCAATAAGCATAAGCTAATGAAGATTTTGTGCCAGCACCATCAGCATGCATAACAATACAATGTTCCTCACTTCCTGTTAAATAATCGGGAATAATTTTACAAAATGCTTTTGGATATAAGCCTTTATCTATTTTTTTAATAGCATTATGCACATCTTCTTTCGATGCCGAAACTCCCCGTTGTAAATACCTTTCTTTTGAATTCATTTTTTTTCTAAATTGTATAAACAAAAAAAGCATCCGTCGACTGACGGATGCTTTTTATATTATGTATTTAATCTAATTAGTAGATGATTCTGGTGCTTTAGGCACGTAATCATCTCTTAACACTTTAAAGTCAGTTCTTCTATTTTTTTGGTGTGCGGCTTCTTTTTCTTCTTCAGATTTAAGCGTATTAATGTATTTTTCATTTAATAGCGTTCCATCTTGCATAGTTAATGGTTCTAATTCACCCATACCTTTTGCAACTATTCTATCAGCAGCAACACCTTTCTCATTAACTAAATAGTCAACACACGATTGAGCTCTTCGTTGAGAAAGTTTTTCATTATAAGCATCTTTACCTCTAAAATCGGTATGAGATCTTAATTGAATAACAATGTTTGGATTGTCAACCATAATGTTGTATAAGTAATTCAACGAATCTTTCGATTCTGGTAATAAATCTGCACTGTTGTATGCATACAAAATTAGAGGTAATTTAATAGGTCCTTGCATTGGTTGTAATTCATATTCATGAAAGAAATTCATTGATGCTTCTTGACCTACAGTTGTTTCTTTACCTTTTGCTGATAAATACTTTTCTTTTTCAACCACTAAAGAGTAAGAGGTATTAGCATTAATGTATCTAGCTGCTCCATTTTCTTTAAAAGAAAATGCACCATTATCATCAGTTAAAACTTCTGCTGATAACCCATCAGTACCTATTATTTTTACTTTTGAACCTGCAATAGGTTTTTGAGTTTCAATATCTCTAACAACTCCCTCTAAAGCAAAAATAATTTCTGGAGTGTAAAATTCCCAAATATCATCGCCACCTTTTCCTCCGGTTCTACTTGTTGTAAACATCCCTCTATTTTTACCATCTTCAAAAACAATTCCGAAATCATTAGCTTCGGAATTCATTGGAGCTTTTAAATTTTCAGGGTTTCCCCATTGGTTAATTCCTTTACTTTTAGCTTTAAACAAATCTAAACCACCCATCCCTAACAATCCATTTGAAGAGAAATACAATTCTCCATTATCTCTAATAAAGGGAAACATCTCATCACCAGGAGTATTCAATTCAGCACCAAGGTTAGTTGGCTCAGACCATTTTTTAGCTTTTTTATCGTAGGTAATGTACCATAAATCTTTTCCTCCTTGTCCACCAGGTATATCTGAAGCAAAAACCAATGTATTATCATCATCTGAAATTGCCGGATGTCCAACAGTAAAAGTATCTTGAGCAACCGCAATTAATTCCGGCTCGCCCCAATTTTGACCAGATTTACTGGCTGTATATATACTACAACCCATTACTCCTTTTGCTTGTACACCACAACGCGTAAAATAAATTATTGATTTTTTAGAATTTAAACAAGCAGAACCTTCACTGGCGGGAGAGTTAACAGTAGCATTTAATAAAGCAGGTGTACTCCATTTCCCTTTGTTATCTCTTTTAGAAAAATAAATATCATCAAAATTCATTCCTGTAACATCAGAAACTTCTGTTCCAGTAGAGCCTTGACGGGTTGAAGTAAAATAAATTTCATCACCTTTTTTACTTGAAAAAATAGGAGAAAAATCATAATCTTCAGAGTTTAACAAAGGAAGTGGGTTAACAACAGTTTTTGCGGGATTATCTTTCCATTCTTTGGCATCAGTTGATGACTTAATACCTTCATCAGCCCTTTTATCACCTGGTTTTGCAGCCTTAAATTTATTGTACTCAACAATTGCTTCCTCGTATTTTCCTTGAGATTTATAGATATCCGCCAAATATAAAATAGCGATAGGGTCGTCGTATTTTGCAGTAATAGCTTTACTATACCATACTGCAGCTTGAGTACCATCTTCTTTTAACCGATAACATTCTGCTATTTTAAATAGGATTTCAGATTTAACCTCTTTACTTTTTTCTTTAGTATAAGCTTTTTTATACAAATCAATGGCTTGATAGTATTTTAAGCCACTAAAAGATACATCTGCTTCTAATTTGTAATTCTTTTGAGCACTTAACGAAAGGCTGAAAAGCAATGCTATAGCCAATAAATTTAAAAATTTGGTTGTTTTCATATAATTATTCGTCGTTTTTTTTTGAATAGAGTTTGGCTAAAGTAAATAATTCTTTCTATTAAACAAAAAAATGTTTGTCAAATTTTAACCAATGATACCTTTTTTTAAAAAAATGCATTTAAATTGTTATTTTGTGAATAATATTTCCCTTAGTTTAGGTAAAGGCCAAAATTCATCATCTATCAGTAATTCTAATTTATCAGAATGATATTTTATTTTTTGGAAAAATGGTTTTACCTTATCGCAGTACGCAAAAGCTTTTTCTTCGGCATGTTCAGTTTTGTTGGCTTTTTTTCGTTCAACTAACATTAAGTCACAGTTATTTTTTAGTTCATTAATATGAGTTGAAATTTCCTCCAATATTTGATATTGAGTTGCTGCCATTTTTTTTGCTTCTTTACCATAAATATCAATCATACCTTTTATGTTTTCCATCAAAGTATTTTGGTATTTTATCGCTGACGGTAAAATATGGTTCAACGATAAATCGCCAAATATTCTAGCCTCAATTTGAAGTTTTAAAATGTAATTTTCCAATTCTATTTCATGTCTGGCTTCCATCTCTATTGGAGATAAAACTCCCAACTCATTAAATAAATCAATAGTTTTTTTATCTTTCATCACAGCCAAAGCACGCGGAGTATCTTTTAAATTAGACAAACCTCTTTTTTTAGCCTCTTGAACCCACTCTTCTCCATAACCATTTCCTTCAAATCTTATTTTTTTAGACTCTTTTATTAATTTTTGAAGTTCTTTCAAAATAGCTTCGTCTTTCTTTTCTCCTTTATCGATACGTGCATCAACAGATTTTTTAAATATCATTAATTGTTTTGCAACAATAACATTTAATGCAATCATGGCCGAGCCACAGTTTGCCGAGGAGCCTACAGCTCTGAATTCAAATTTATTTCCTGTAAAAGCAAACGGTGAAGTTCTGTTTCTATCGGTATTATCAAGTAGTATTTGAGGTATTTTGCCTATACTTAATTTTAATTCTGTTTTATCCTCAGGTGTCATTTTACCTGCTTTAATGCTTTTCTCCAAATTATCAAGCATTTGAGTTAATTGAGAGCCTATAAAAACAGAAACTATTGCTGGAGGAGCTTCGTTTGCACCAAGTCTATGATCATTTCCAGCAGAAGCAATACTTGCTCTTAAAATATCTGCATTATCGTGAATTGCTTTTATAGTATTTACAAAAAAGGTTAAAAATCTCAAATTAGTTTTTGGGTTTTTTCCGGGTGCTAATAGATTAATTCCTGTATTTGTACTTAACGACCAATTGTTGTGTTTCCCTGAACCATTTAATGATGGAAATGGTTTTTCGTGAAGTAAAATTCTGTAATCGTGTTTTCTTGCAACTTTTTCCAACAAATCCATTAGTAACAAGTTATGATCGTTAGCTAAATTTGTTTCTTCAAACATTGGTGCACATTCGAATTGATTTGGTGCAACTTCGTTGTGTCTGGTGGTTACAGGGATTCCTAATTTAAGTGCTTCAATTTCATATTCTTTCATAAAAGCACTTATTCTATCGGGTATTGATCCAAAATAATGATCGTCTAATTGTTGTCCTTTTGCCGGACTATGTCCAACCAATGCTCTACCAGTCATCATAATATCCGGGCGAGCATAAAAAAGGGCTTTGTCTATCAAAAAATATTCTTGTTCCCAACCCAATGTTGCATTTATTTTTGTCACATCTTTTTCAAAATACTGACAAACTTCTGTTGCAGCTTTATCTATGGCATGTAATGCTTTTAACAAAGGCATTTTAAAATCAAGAGCTTCTCCTGTATAAGCGATAAAAATAGTAGGAATACATAGCGTTCCGCTAATAATAAATGCGGGTGAAGTTGGATCCCATGCTGTATAACCTCTGGCCTCAAATGTATTCCTGATTCCTCCGTTAGGGAAACTTGAGGCATCAGGTTCTTGTTGAACCAGATTATCTCCATCAAACTTTTCAATCGCTCTTCCACCGGAAATAGGGCTAAAAAATGCATCATGTTTTTCGGCAGTGCTTCCTGTTAATGGCTGAAACCAATGGGTGTAATGGGTAACATTTTTAGTTAAAGCCCAATCTTTCATTGCTGATGCCACTTGACTAGCTAATTGTCTGTCAAGAGAAGCGCCTTCTTCTATTGTTTTAATTAAACTCTTGTAAGCTTCATTAGGTAAATATTCACGCATTACTTCTTGGGTAAATACATTGGTAGAATAATACAAAGAAGCTTTGTTTGCTGGATACTCAACTTTTTTTGGGTTTCTAGAAAGTGCATCTGTAAGTGCTTGAAATCTGATTGTTGCCATTTTTTGTTTAATTTTTTAGAATTTTATGCGAAAGTAAATCAAAAATTGCAATATTTTAATTAATTTTTTAATAATATTTATCAACACCCCCTAAAAAAACTATAGAATTTAAAAAATAAATACATTTATTATCAAAATAGCATAAAAAAAAAGACCCATAATCGAAATTATGAGTCTTTTTACAAAAAGGTATTATGTTTTTTTCTTGTTAAAGCTTTTTAATTTGAATTTCTACTTTCATATTTTCAGCTTTTTCTTTACCAGTTGCTACACCTTGAATTGCTTTAATAATCCGTTCTTTAGCTATTCCCTTTGATACTAAGTATTTATAAACAGCACCTACTCGTTTACCATCTAATTTATCTTCATCTTTTTCCGATTCATCAATAAAACCATCTAATAAGACGGTATCTTTAGGGTTTGTTTTTAAATAATTGATAAGATTGTCTAATTTTTTTACAACATCAGTAGAAATCTCATCTTTTTTAGCCTCAAAAAACAAGTTGAGAATATCAATTGATGCCATAGTTTTTGTAGTTAAGCTACTTCCATCAGAATCGATAATTTTAACTTTGTTAGGCTCACCTGTTAAATCACTTTTAAAAGTTTTATTAGTTGTTTCCATGTCATCTACTCCGGGTATAAAATCACAATCACATTTTTCTACTTCACTAGCAGGCAATACAATAATATTATCTATAAAATAATAGGCATCATTGGTTTGAGGAGAATTATATCCTTGTGGGCGTTTTACTTTACTAATTTTTAGGTTAGGTTCAAGTGTGAAATTTCCAATGGTTAAATATTCTTCACCACCTTTAGCTTTAAATTTAGCACAAACTGCTATCCAAGAATATTGTTGTTCGTAAACCTTTAATCTTCTACTCACAATTTGAGGTTCAAATTGAAGAATGTCATTATTATTAGCTGCAACAGCGTCATTTGACAAGTAAGCACCTAAATAATTGCATGCAAATTTTGATAAATCAGCCAAACTAACATGAAAAGTTACACAGTATTCAATATCTTCTTGTAATGGTTCTGTTAATTGAACTTGTAAATAACTTCTGGGTACTTTTCCTTTAGGACTATATGCTAATATTCCAGCGAAATTATCTCCAGACATAGGTTCTTCTGCTCCATACGAATTACCAGCTATGTTTATTTCTGAATTTTTAGTTTTTTTAATGTATAAATCTGCTTGAGTTAATGTTGGCGAAATCCAGGGTTCGGCCATATTAATTTGACCCTTCTCTTTTAATTTTTTCCCTACTGTATTAAAATCATGATTAGGAACTAAATTGGTTTGTGCTATTAAAATTGTTGAAAATAAACATAGAATTATTACTAATAAATTTTTCATAAAATTAAATTTGTTTTGTAGCGTATCAAAATTCACACCGAAAGTACAAATTTTAGATTAAAAACAAAAACCTAACAGGTTTTAAAAACTTGTTAGGTTTAATATTAATTTATTGTTTTTCCGAAGAAATTATTCTGAATCAGCTCTTCCATTAACATTCTTTTTCCATTATAAAAAGGTGTTATCCAAGCATCTTTTTGTCCAGATTTAATAATTTTTTGTCTTAAAACTTCCGCTTCTGCAATAGTTGTATATACTCCTTGAGTAAATCGTGTTATTGCATCCGGGTAATCTTTAACAACAGGTTCGCCATATTTTTTTAAATGATTCCATTTGTAATTTTTAGGAAAACGATAAGCTGCAATTTGAACTCTAAACTCTAGCCCAGCAGCACAAGATTTTCCACCAATTGCAATTAATTTATTATAAATAGTTTTGTCGTTTAAATCTTTACCTATAAAGAAAGAAAAGTCAATAAAATTCTCATTACATGGTGCTTTTACCTGAGGTTTTGTAATTCCAAGTTCTTCTTTTTGTCTATCATTTAACTCATCCAATTTTTTACGTTGACCAAAAACAAACACTGTTACAAAAGCATCTTCAGCTGCTTTTTCTTTAGCTGTTACCATCAGCCTAAATTCTTCAGCTTGTTCTAAAGTTTCAAACGGTCCGAAGGTATATCTTGTTATACCGTCAGGATATGTTTTTGCCGTAATTTTTCCATATTTTTCAAGATAACCCGACTTAAAATCATCAGGATTTGTAACCGCACCTACTTCAACTTTAAAAGTTAAACCTGCAATATTTTTTCCGCCAGCATCTTCTAAACCTTTATTCTTTTCTAGATTTACTTCTTCGTTTTTAACTAAATCGGTTGCGGTATTATTATCAACTTGGGTATTATCAATTTTTTCAACACCAGTTATTTGATCGTGAATGGTTAGATTTCTTAAGTATTCGGATTTCGAGTATTCTTTTGAGTAAAATTGGTTAATTGTTTTTTCTTGTCCATTATCGTTAACTTTAATGGTTAACGGTTCAATAGTAGGGTCTGATTTAATCAATTGTTGACGAGCTATTTCCGCAGCTAACAATGATTTGTATGGACCTGCCATAGTTTTAGTTGTTCCATTGGGATATGAAACTTGTTTAGTAGGTACACCAATTAAATTATTTTCTTTTCCTACGGGGGCTTCCACAAAATAATCAACACCTTCTACTTGTTTATCCCCTTCTTCTTTCAAAATTTTCTTATAAACCATTTCATCGTAACCTTCTTTTGTACTTTCCTTTCTGTATTTATCAATTTGGTTATCAATTTTACTTTGCAAGATATCTTCACTAGATGAAGCAACATCTTCAACTATTTGTTTTGAACCAAAATTAAAGTCGTGCTCAACTTGAACGTAAGTTTCCAGCGATTGTACATCTATGTAATCAATTTTGGTATCGTAACCTTCAACTTCTATGGCAATTTTATACTTATTTCCCGGAGTTAATGCCAACATGTATTTCCCGGAAGATGAGTTCGACTTAAATTTACCTTCTAAATCACCGGTAGCAGCATTTGTAACTGTTATGTCAGCTTCTACAGGTTTATTATCTTTATTAACAACTCCAACTACTAACGCCAATATTGGTCTTTTCCCAAAATGACCAGGGCTTACTGTATAAACATCATGTGTTCCATTCTCACTTCTGCCGGCGGTTGAGTAATACCCTGTTTTAGCATCTGCCGATAATACATAATATCTATCATCATCTATCGTATTAATAGGATAGCCAATATTAACCGGTTCATCCCAACCATCATCATTTAAATAGGTATAAAATATATCATATCCACCCATACTATTGTGTCCTTTTGAACTATAGTACATTGTTCTTCTGTCGGGATGGATAAACGGAGCATCATCATCATATTTTGTATTGATTATCGGACCTAAATTTTGAATATTTCCCCAGGAATCATCAGGCATTAGTTCTGCAACATATAAATCTCTATCGCCAAAACCACCTTCTCTGTTACTGGAAAAATAAAGTTTTTTTCCATCACTTGTTAAGCTTGCACTACCTTCCCATGCGGGAGTATTAACGCTACCTTTTAATCTTTCCGGTTTAGTCCAACTATCTCCATTTAATGTACTACTATATATGTCACCATTATCAGTTTTTGTGCTTTTATAGATAAATAACTCTTGCCCGTCAACTGAAAGGGCTATACTTGCATCGTGCCCATTAGTGTTGATATTATCACCTAAACTCTCGGGTTCTAACCAACTATTGCCAACCTTATATGAAACCATAATATCTTCATAATATTCACCTCTTGGATCCGGTTTACCTGATTTATCCATTAATCCACCTTTACTTCTGTCTCCACGGTAAGTAAACATTAACATGGTTTCATCTGAGGTAATAACAGGGACATATTCAGAGTGTTCAGTATTTATAGGCGAACCAATATTTACAATGTCAACGACTACACTATCATTGGTAAATTTCTCTGCATTTTGACAATAGATAATGTTCTGTCTTGCTTTCGCTTTTTGTTCATCAGATAAATTTACGTCAGACATATATGTTTGATAGGTTTCAATAGCTTTTTGGAAATCTCTATTTACAGCATAAGCTCGTGCTAAGTAAAAATTTACTTCATTGAAGGTTGGGTTTTTCTCTTTAACTTCCAAAAGTATTGATAATGCTAAATCTTTTTTATTTCTAAAATAGGTATAACAAATACCCTCCATTAATCGATAATAAGGATCGCTAGGTTTGCTTCTTGATAATTCTTCGAACAATTCTAAAGCTTTAGGTATGTTTTGTTGTTCATCATCAAAATAAAAAGCTTCTGCTTTTTGTAACATTTCTTTTTCTTCTTTGCTTGTTAATGTATTTTGTGCATTTAAAATGCTAGTTGTTAAAAACATTAACAAGAACATTTGAATGTAAAAATTATTTTTAATCATTTTATTATCAAGATTATAAATTTATTCGAAACTAAAGTACCCTAAATAGTATTACACACTTATTAACAATTTACACACTTATTAACCGAGTTATTAACACCTGTAAACTGAATTAAATGAATTACCTTTGTTTTTTTAATTTGATATGGAATATAATTTGTACAAACTTGATAATGGAATTCGAATCGTTCATAAACCAATTTCAGGAAAAATAGCACATTGTGGATTCATAATTAATACAGGTAGTAGGGATGAATTGCTAGAAGAAAATGGGATTGCACATTTTATTGAGCATACTATTTTTAAAGGTACATTAAAAAGAAAAGCACATCATATTTTGAATAGAATTGATAGTGTTGGCGGTGAAATAAATGCTTACACTACTAAGGAAAAAACTTGTGTTTATGCATCATTTGTGGTTGATTATTTTGAACGTGCAACTGAATTACTTTCTGACATATTAATAAATTCTACATTTCCGGAAAAAGAAATTGAAAAAAAAAAAGATGTAATTATTGACGAAATACATTCTTATCAAGATACTCCTTTTGAGCAAATTTACGATGATTTAGAAGAGCTTGTTTTTTGTAATCATTCATTAGGCATGAACATTTTAGGTACTGAACAAAGTGTAAATAAAATTAACAGAAATACCATTCTTGACTTTATAAACAGAAATTATGCTACTAATCAAATTGTCTTCAGCATTATTGGAGATGTTTCTGAAAAAAAAATCAAACAAATTTCAAAAAAATATCTTGAGAATATTCCGACTAAAATAAAACCTTTGATTAGAATTGATTTTAAGGATTATAAGCCATTTCAAAAAAGTATCGAAAAAGACAACTTTCAGTCGCATTGCATAATAGGAAATGTAGCTTATGGTGCAACCGATAAAAAAAAACCGGGATTTATTCTCTTGAACAATATATTGGGTGGTCCCGCCATGAACAGTAGATTAAACATGACTATTCGTGAAAAATATGGTTATGCTTATTCTATAGAATCAAGTTACACCAGTTATACCAATACCGGCATTTTTAGTATTTATTTAGGAACCGATCAAAAAAATATAAATAAATCTATTGATTTAACATTAAAAGAATTAAAAAAATTAAGAGACACCAAATTCTCTACTATTCAACTTCATCGAGCTAAAGTTCAACTACTCGGTCAAATAGCCTTATCGGAAGAAAACAACGCTAACATTATGTTGGGTATTGGCAAAAGTTTATTAAATTATGGAAAAGTAGATAGTTTAGAAGAAGTTTATGAAAAGATAAACAGAATAAGTTCGAACGACCTTTTAGAAATTTCGAACGAAGTTTTTAACGAAAAACAATTAAGTACATTAATCTACGAATCAAAAAAATAATAGGATATGAATTTTTTACCTGAAGAACTTGAAAATTATATAGATATACATTGTGATGAAGAACCTGAATTACTAAAAAAACTTAATCACGAAACTTGGGAGAAAGTGATTAACCCTAGAATGTTATCTGGACACCTTCAAGGCAGAGTACTAAGTATGCTAAGCCACATGATAAAACCTTTAAACATCCTAGAAATAGGCACTTATACAGGGTATTCTGCTATTTGTTTAGCTGAAGGCTTACAAAAAGATGGTAAAATTGATACGATAGATATTAATGAAGAATTGGAATCTATTGCTAAAAAATATTTTGTTAAATCAGGAATTGAAAATAAAATAAATAGTTGGTTTGGAGATGCTAAAAATATTATCCCCACATTAAATAAAAAATATGATTTAGTTTTTATTGATGCCGACAAAATAAATTATAGTAACTATTTTGATTTAGTTTTTGATAAAATAAATATAGGTGGTTATATTATCGTCGATAACGTTTTGTGGAGTGGTAAAGTTATCCAAAAAATAAAACCGGACGACATGGATACTAAAGCTATTGTGGCATTTAATAAAAAAATACAACAAGATAAAAGAGTGCAAAATGTAATCTTACCAGTTAGAGATGGATTGATGATACTTAGAAAGATGGTTTAACGAATGTAAGTTATTGCTATTAAAAGAAAAACAAATCCAACTAAAAAACTTACACCTAAAGGAATAATCAACGCTACTCCAACCTTTTCGGGATTCGATAAAATTTTTCGAATATATAATATGGCTAATGCAAAAAGTGGATAACAAATTAGCACACAAATAATCCAAGTCAGCATGTTATTTTTCGCACAAATTACAGTCAAATATTTCATATCTCATATGATGTCTATCATATAAGATACATCTAAATCATCTATTTACAGAAACCTTAAACGAATCTTTTGAATCATCAGTAAAAGTTAAACTAAAAACGTAAGTACCATTACTAATTGACGCAACGTTGATTCGTAATTGCTCATTACCAATTGTTTGTTTTTCAGATAAAACTAATTTACCGGCCAAATCGAAAATCTCTACAGTAACATCACCAATCACATCTTTTCTTACAGGAATTGATAATAAGTTTAAGGCTGGATTTGGGTAAGGGGCTAAAGTATTATTGACAGCAGCACTATTATTTATACCTGTAGTATAATCTAATGTTGCAGAAATAGATGGAGTTGCATCCCAGCCAAAACCATCTCTGTACCAAATAGCAGCTTGCCCGTTTGGTAAAACCTTTACAGGTGAAATCGGTTGTAAATAGTTGTTTATTGTTCCTGTATAATCGATTCCTGTATCATAACCAAGTCTAATAGAATCACTGGCATTATAAATACAGAATAAATATCTTTTATTATTTACTAATGGCCATGGAGTTAGAACAGCCGGAAAACCACCATCATTAAAAGGGACATAAATATTTTGACCAGATAAATCACCATCAGCTCCA
Organism: Bacteroidota bacterium; assembly: GCA_016183805.1. Taxonomy (GTDB): domain Bacteria; phylum Bacteroidota; class Bacteroidia; order Flavobacteriales_E; family Vicingaceae; genus Vicingus. The sequence continues at coordinate 12,017 of JACPDX010000019.1, read as the reverse complement.
TAATCATAATAATAAGTAGCTTCTGCCACCTGATTTAACGCTGTAAAAGTTGGAGGTGTTGTTACATCTGCAAAAACATCATTCCACTCATACAATCTAACTTCTAACACTTCAAAATCAATATCAAAACCAACTGCTTGTCCAGAAAAAGTCATCCCCAAAGCAGAACCTCTACTGGCATTAGCATCTTGAAAAACAATACAAGCTTCCCAATCATCATATTGTGTACTTGATTCATTTAAAGAATAAGCAGTTGTTTTTAAAGGATTATTCAACGTATCGACTCTTGATTTTGCAAAAATATTTGAACTAATATTTACACTTGTATTAAAAACATTATCTGAACTATCTTCATCATTAGCTAAATCGACCGTGTATTTAATTTGATAGGTTCCACTACTCCAACTTGCCGGAGCAAAAGTTCCTAAATCAGCATAAACAGTATCAACTGTTACACCAACTGGAGCAGCAAAATTTAATGGTGTTGAAGTGTTGGTATAAACAGATGAGCCATTGTAAGAAACATCTACACTTGCAGTTACTCCTGTTTGTGAATTAGAACCCGGATTAAAAACGTACAAACCTAAATCTAAAGAAAATTCCGAACCATTTGCAGCTAAAAAATTTGGTATGGCTTGATGGTTAGACATTACAATATCGGCCGGGCTTGACCCTAAATCATTTGCATTCAATCCCACTTTTGTTCCAATAAATGCATATACGCCACCCATAGCAATAAAATCTTTCAACAAATCTCCTTCTTCGCTACCTATTGATACCACAGGAATAGTAACATTGCTTCCAACAGTACTTCCTCCCATTGCAAAGGGACCGGGATCTCGGTTGATAAGAATTACACCTATTGCACCTGCTTGTTGGGCGTAATCTGCTTTAATATCGTGCCAGCAAAAACTTCGATACATCACTGCAATTTTACCTGTTAAATCATTAATAATTGGTTCACATCCATCTTGCCAAGTAGGATTTCCATTTACATCAATCGTTGAATCAACCCCATCGTCAGCAAACATTAATTCTGCTTCAATGGCATTAGCTGCATTTGTTAAGTCGGGTGTTGACCAACCCGTTGAAGCAGCATCAGCCCATATAGAGTTTATAACTCCCAATAATAACGGATTATTTGGACTTTGAGTTATTTTGGTTATTACTTGCCCATTAATAAGGGTAATTGTAAACAAGAATACCAATGAAAGAGTAATTTTTTTCATAATCATCAATTTAAATCAAAATAATGAAGCAAGATACGAGATTTTTTTGTCACTATTTAAGAAGCCCTCGTTAAAATAACGAAGGCTTCTCATAATTAATTTATTATCTATTTACAGAAACTTTAAAGGTATCTTTAGATCCGTCAGTAAATGTTAAGTTGAAAACATAAGCACCATTAGCGATAGAAGCAACGTTAACTTTTAACGGTTCGTTACCAATAGTTTGGTTTTCAGAAATAACCAATTTACCGGCTAAATCGTAAATCTCTACCTTAACATCACCAACAATACCTTTACGAACAGGTACAGTTAATAGGTTTGCAGCAGGGTTAGGATAGGGAACTATTGATGCCGAAGTTTCAATATTATTTATAGAACTTGTAATATCGATAGTAGCAGAAATAGCAGGAGTTGCGTCCCAACCAAAACCATCTCTAAACCATTCAGCTGGTTGACCGTTCGGTAACGTTTTTACCGGAGCTATGGGTTGTAAATAATTGTTTATAGTTGCCGTATAATCAATCCGGGTATCATATCCAATTCTAATGGAATCACTCGCATTATACACACAGAACAAATACCTTTTATTATCAACCAAGGGCCATACAGCATCGAAAGGAACACTAATATTTTGACCTTCCAAATTACCGTTACTTGCATAATCATAAAAATAAGTAGCTGATGTAACTTGATTTAATGCAGTAAAAGTAGGAGGAGTATTTATGTCAGTAAAAATATCATTCCACTCGTACAATCTAACTTCCAGAACTTCAAAATCGATATCAAAACCAACAGGTCTTCCAGAAAATGTCATACCAATTCCAATCATGTATCTAGCTCCTGCATTAGCATCCTGAAACACGATACAGGCTTCCCAATCATCGTATTGTGTAGTGGTTTCATCTAATGAGTAAGCCGTTGTTGGCATAGGTTGATCCGATGCATCTGTTCTAGATTTAGCATAAACAGCAGACCAACCACCACCAACAGTAAGTTTATATTCAAAAGTAAAGGTATTGTCAGAAGGGTCTTGGTCGGTTCCTACAATATTTAAAGAATAAGTTACCGTATAAGTACCTGCACTCAAAGTAGCTGGGGCAAAAGTACCTAAATCAAAATATTGAGTGTCAATCACAAAACCAGCTGGAGCAGCAAAATTCAAAGGAGCAGAAGTTTGGCTATATACTGAAGTACCAGTACCGGAAAAAATAATATTAACACTAGCTGTAACACCTGTTTGAGCATTGCTACCAAAATTATTAGCCCACAAACCCAAATCAACAGGAAATTCAGCACCTGTTTGAGCTAAATATGCAGGTTTAGCCAATTCATTTGGCATTACTATATCGGCAATACTCGTACCCATATCATCATTAAAAACCCCTATTTTAGAACCTATAAACATTTCTACCGGGCCATTTTGCATTTCTGAAATTAGAAAATTACCATCACTACTTTTTAAGAAAACAGCAGGAATTGTACATTGAGGCCCTTCCGGGGCAATTCCCAACATACCCAACAAAGCATCCTCTCTATTAACAATAATAACGGCAATAGCACCTGCATTTTGTGCTTCTAAAATCTTAACAGCAAAATTGCACGTGTTTCTTCGAATCACAGCAATTTTACCGGCATAAGCATTTGCCGGAGATGGAAAACAGCCTTCTTCACTTAATAAATTACCGTAAGTAGTATTTGTCCCGGATGTTCCATCATCTACCATAACAAGTTCTGCTTGAACGTAAGTTCCCGGAATGTTAAAGTCTAGTGTCATACCCCAAGTACCATCATCTGTTTCACCGGGCCAGCCACCTTCGGCTACTTGAATACCATATTCGAAATTCATTTGAACTGCTGCAGGAGATATTCCTTTTACCAGTACCTGAGAAAAACTCACGTCGGTAATGAAAAGCACTCCTAATAATAAAGTAAATTTTTTCATAATATTAAAATTTAGTGAATAATAAGGTTATTTGTTTAACTAAAAATACAGAACAATTTTATTATAAAAAGATTTTAGGACTGTAATCTAACTTACCATTTAATTAACGGTTGTTTTTATGGTAAAATGGTATTACTTACCTAGACGAAAAATTAAAACAAAAAGCCCTCGTTAAAAAACGAGGGCTTTAAGTTATAAGTTTTAAACTTATATATTATCTGTTTACAGAAACTTTAAATGTATCTTTTGATCCATCGGCAAAAGTTAAGTTAAAAACATAAGCACCGTTACTAATAGAAGCAACGTTAACTTTTAACTGTTCTTTACCAATGGTTTGGTTTTCAGAAATAACCAATTTACCGGTTAAATCGTAAATTTCTATAGCAACATTACCAATAACACCTTTA
>JACPDX010000019.1:3461-8432 GCA_016183805.1 Bacteroidota bacterium | reverse complement strand
GGCTTTGTAGTTATCGCTAATGAAAAAATCAATAGTTGCAGAAATAGCGGGAGTTGCATCCCAACCAAAACCATCTCTGTACCACGTAGCAGGTTGACCGTTAGGTAACGTTTTTACCGGAGCTATGGGTTGTAAATAATTATTTATGGTAGCTGTATAATCAATTCTGGTATCATATCCAATTCTAACGGAATCGCTGGCATTATACACACAGAACAAGTACCTTTGATTATCAACCAATTGCCATTGAACATCAAATGGAATGTAAATATTTTGTCCTGATAAATCGCCATTTGTTGCATAATCATAAAAATAGGTAGCAGAAGTAACTTGGTTTAACGCCGTAAAAGTTGGAGGAGTATTCATGTCGGTAAAAACATCGTTCCATTCATACAACCTAATTTCCAGTACTTCAAAATCCATATCAAAACCAACTGGTCGGCCGGAAAATGTCATACCTTGAGCATATAAGTTTCTGGCCCCTACATTTGCATCTTGAAACACGATACAGGCTTCCCAATCATCGTATTGTGTGGTGGTTTCATCTAATGAATAAGCAGTTGTTGGCATAGGTAGATTCGATGCATCTAATCTAGATTTAGCATAAACACTTGAATTATTGGTAAGTTTATATTCAAAAGTAAAAGTATTGTCAGCAGGGTCTTCATCTGTTCCCACAATATTTAACGTATAAGTAACCGTATAAGTACCTTCACTTAAGGTTGCCGGAGCAAAAGTTCCTAAATCAAAATATTGAGTGTCAACCACAAAACCGGCAGGAGCAGCAAAGTTTAAAGGAGTAGCTGTTTGATTATATACTGAAGAACTATTAAATTGAATATCAACAGTTGCAGTTACGCCATTTTGTGCATTACTACCATAATTAACTGCCCATAGACCTAAATCAACAGGAAATTCAACACCAGTTTGAGCTAAATATGCGGGGTTAGCCAATTCATTTGGCATTACGATATCGGCAATACTTGTACCCATATCATTATTAAAAACCCCTACTTTAGATCCAATAAACATTTCTACCGGACCATTTTGCATTTCTGAAATTAGAAAATTACCATCACTACTTTTTAAGAAAACAGCAGGAATGGTACATTGAGGTCCTTCCGGGGCAATTCCCAACATACCCAACAAAGCATCCTCTCTATTAACAATAATAACGGCAATAGCACCTGCATTTTGTGCTTCTAAAATCTTAACAGCAAAATTGCAGGTATTTCTTCTTATCACAGCAATTTTACCTGCATAAGCATTTGCCGGAGAAGGGAAACAACCTTCCTCAGCAACAGGGTTTCCTTGAGGACTTGTTCCTGGTGTTCCATCATTTACCAAAACCAATTCTGCTTGAACATAAGTTCCGGGTACGTTAAAGTCTAGTGTCATACCCCAGGTGCCATCGTCGGTTTCACCGGGCCATCCACCCTCATTTACCTGAACACTATATTCAAAATTCATTTGAACCGATGCAGGAGATATTCCTTTTACTAGTACCTGAGAAAAACTCACGCTAGTAATGAAAAGCACTCCTAATAATAAAGTAATTTTTTTCATAATATTAAAATTTAGTGAATAATAAGGTTATTTGTTCAACTAAAATACATAAGATTTTAAAAAAAAAAAAATTTATGACTATTATCTAACTTATTATTTGATTAACGGTTGTTTTTATGGTAAAATGGTATTATAATATACCTTAATAAATAAAAAATAATAAAAAAAGCCCTCGTTAAAAAAACGAGGGCTTTAAGCAATTAAGGTAAAACTTATTTTTATCTGTTTACAGAAACTTTAAAAGTATCTTTTGATCCATCAGCAAATGTTAAGTTGAAAACATAAGCACCATTAGCAATGGAAGCAACGTTAACTTTTAACGGTTCTTTACCAATGGTTTGGTTTTCAGCAATAACTAGTTTACCGGCTAAATCGTAAATTTCTATAGTAACGTTACCAACAATACCTTTACGAACAGGTACTGTTAATAGGTTAGCAGTAGGATTTGGATAAGGAGCTAATACATCTTTAACAACAGTATTAGCATTTACACCTGTAGGATAATCAATAGTTGCAGAAATAGCAGGGGTAACATCCCAACCGAAACCATCTCTAAACCATTCAGCAGGTTGGCCGTTAGGTAAATCCTTAACTGGAGCTATTGGTTGTAAATAATTGTTTATGGTTGCCGTATAATCAATTCTAGCATCATAACCTACTCTAATTGAATCACTCGCATTATACACACAGAACAAATATCTTTGATTATCTGTTAATGGCCAAGGAGTATCAAATTCTTGATAAATATTTTGACCCTCTAAATTACCGTTACTTGCATAATCATAAAAGTAAATACCTGAAGCAACTTGATTTAAAGCTGTAAAAGCCAATGCTGCATCATTCATATCAGTAAAAACATCATTCCATTCGTATAATCTTACTTCCAATACTTCAAAATCAATATCAAAACCTACAGGCATACTAGAGAATGTCATACCTAATGCTTTTTTACCGTATCTGCTTGCATTAGCATCTCTGAACACCATACAAACTTCAAAATCATCATATTGAATAGATGTTTCGTTTAAAGAAAAAGCAGTTGAAGCAGTTGGATTACCGGCAGCATCTGTTCTAGATTTAGCATAAGCACTACCGGTTAAATTATACTCATAAGTAAATGTATTATCAGTAGCATCGTCATCAGCACCAGCTATGTTTAAGGTATAAGTTACCGTATAAGTACCAGCACTCAAAGTTGGTGGAGAAAAAGTACCTAAATCGAAATATTGAGTATCAATTACAATACCAGCAGGGGCAGCAAAATTTAAAGGGGCTGAAGTATTGCTGTAAACAGAAGAACCTCCAAAATCAATATTAACAGACGCAGTTACACCAGTTTGTGCATTCGTACCATAGTTAAATGCCCATAAACCTAAATCTACAGGAAATTCAGCACCTGTTTCAGCCATAAACGCAGGTTTTGCCAATTCGTTTGGCATTACAATATCGGCAATACTTGACCCCATATCGTTTGCATAAAGTCCCACTTTAGAGCCAATAAAACATGTAACTGTACAAGCGCCGCATGATTCAATAGCAAGTCTAAGATCATCACCAGCTACACGACCAATTTGAATAACAGGAATATTAACTTGTGGGCCATAAGTACCACCACCCATATCAACAGCATCACCTGTATGGTTAATAATAATAACAGCAATAGCACCTCTTTTTTGTGCATTGTATGCTTTATAACCAAATTCACAAGTTCCACGATAAATGACAGCAATTTTACCTGTTAAATCTTGTGTTGCGTTACCTGCCGTATCGCAACCTAAATAAGCCATAGGAACATTTTGTAATGGAGGCACACCAATACCAGTAACCATACCAGGAGTACCATCATTTATAAATTCCAAACAGCCGGAAACTGAATTAGCTCCTAAAAAGATATTTGGTTCATTCCAATCCGTTGCAGATCCATCAAGTTCTCCAGCGTATTCGTAAGGGTAATTCCCCTCTAGACCTGTATTACAAGGCACTGAAGTTAGGCTAACAATTACCTGAGAAAAACTCATGGTAGAAGCTAAAACTAACCCCATAAATAAAGTAATTTTTTTCATTTTTAAATTTTTTAGTTAGTAATATAATTTAGTTGTTTGGTCAAAAGTACAAATTATATTTAATACAAAAAAAAACATTGTATTAAAATTATAGTCTCATTTAATTAACGGTAGATTTTAAGAATCAAAGGTTCAAAGTAATGTGATAATTATACGATTTTTCAAATTAGTTTTGTGGCATTGAAATTGATTTGTTAACTTAGTAACCAATTAAGACTACCATGCAAATTCAGAAAAAAATCTTTTTAATTTTTTTAATCACAAGTACCTTTGTGGCTTGTACCAAAGATGATGATAATGATGTTACACCAAGCCCCACAGGTTCGGTTAATCCAAGAAATAAATTTATTGGCAATTGGATGTGTAGCGAAGAATCTGAAATTTTTCCACCAACAACATTTCCTGTAGATATTTATGCTCATACCACAATATCCAATAGGATTGTTGTGAGTAATTTTTATGGTTTAGGTCCTACCCAAAGCAATTGTCAAATGGAGATTATTGGAGATAGCATTACCATATTTCAACAAAATGTGTCGGGTCATGAATTTATTGGTTCAGGAAAATTATTAACCAATTCAACCATTCGATTGACTTATACAGCAGATGATGGATCAGGAACAATTGACCATGTGGTGGACAATTTAACTAAAACAAATTGAGACGTCAGAAGTTGGGCTTCTCTATCTCAATTTTGCTCCAAGTTCTGTAGAAAACATGTTCAATAATTTTTCTACCATTTTATCTACCTGAACATCAGTAAGCGTTTTTTCATTGTCCTGAAAAACAAAACTAACGGCGTACGATTTTTTACCTTCTTCGAGGTTTTTACCCTCATAAACATCAAATAAATTAACTTGTTTTAATAATTTTCTTTCACTTTTAAGTGCAATTTCCTCAATTTGTTTGTAATTTACCTGATTATCTAACAACAAAGCCAAATCTCTTCTAACGGTAGGAAATTTTGAAATTTCTTTGTATTGTACTTTTACTTTTGAAGCTTGTTTTATAAACACGTCTAAATTTATTTGAGCATAAAAAACCTCGTTAGTAATATCGAATTGTTTTTGAATTTTATTGGAAATTTTTCCTATTTGAATCAATTCTTTTTCATTTAATACATACGAAAGTTGATAATCATATAGTTCGGTACTGTTTTGGTTAAAGACATCATTTGTATTATCCATTCCAAACTTTTCTAAAATGGAAGTAACATATCCTTTAAGGTGCGAAAAGTTAGTAGGAATTTTAGAGGTATTCCAATTTTCTTGCATTGAATTACCTGTAACTATCAAACTTAAGAATGTTGATTCTTCAAATTTACTTTCTTTTTTCAAGTATG
>JACPDX010000019.1:0-3435 GCA_016183805.1 Bacteroidota bacterium | reverse complement strand
ATAATTTTAAATTGGGTGATTTTCTGTTTTGATTGTAAACCACCATTTCTAACCCATTAAAAAGTAAGGTTTGACGCATTACATCTAACTCATTACTTAAAGGGTTTAATAATCTAACTAGGGTTTCTTTTTCCTTATAATAAGATGATTTAGTTAACGAATTAGAAAGTATTTCGTTAAATCCTTGACTTACCAATAAATCACTTAACGTGTTAATGATTTTAGCTGCATCTACAGGTGGACGATACACCAACGCTGAACTCATTAATGATGGGAGCTCAATGTTGTTGTAGCCATAAATTCGTAAAACCTCTTCGATAACATCAATTTCTCTACTTACATCTGCTTTAAACGGTGGAACTGAAAGTGTTAAGATTCCATTATTTTCGTTAATAATTTCAATCTCCAATGAAAGGATAATTTTTTTAATGATTGCTACATCTATTTTTTGTCCGATAATTTTATGGCAATTTTCGAATGAAAAATCGATTTTAACAGGTTCTATTTTAGTTGGATAAATGTCGATAATTTCAGAAGACACCTTTCCTCCGGCTACTTCTTGCATTAAGAGTATGGCTCGTTTCAAAGCATAAACAGTAATATTTGGATCTGCTCCTCTTTCATAACGAAAAGACGCATCGGTATTTAATCCATGGTATTTCGCTGTTTTACGAACTGATATTGGGTTAAAATAAGCACTTTCTAAAAAAATATTCTTTGTTGAATTGGTAACACCCGACTTAGCACCACCAAAAACTCCGGCAATACACATGGCATCTTTTTCATTACAAATCATTAAATCGTTTGACGAAAGTGTTCTTTCCTTCTCATCAAGCGTTATAAATTTTGATTTATCGACTAAGGTTTTAACGACAACTTTATTTCCGGAAATTTTATCAGCATCAAAGGCGTGTAATGGCTGTCCTGTTTCATGTAAAACAAAATTAGTTACATCAACAATATTATTAATTGGTTTTAACCCAATCGCCAACAATCTATTTTTTAACCAATCAGGCGATTCTTTTACTTCAGTTCCAGACAATGTAACACCAGAATATCGTGGGCATTTTTCTATATCCAAAACTTCCACTTTAATGGATAAATTGTTGTTGTCTATTTTAAATTTATCTACACTTGGTCGGACAATGGTTGTTGGTGTTTTTAAATTCAAAGCTGCCGCCAAATCCCTTGCAACACCAATATGGCTGGTCGCATCCGATCTATTTGGAGTCAATCCTATTTCAAAAACAAAATCATCTTCAATATTAAAATATGCTGCCGCTGGAGTTCCAATTTTTGCAAGAACATCTAACACCATTATTCCATCGTGTGAAGTTCCTAATCCAATCTCATCTTCAGCACAAATCATTCCTTCAGAAACTTCTCCTCTTATTTTTGATTTTTTAATTTGAAAACTTTCCTCTCCGCTGTAAAGCATTGTTCCAACTGTCGCAACTACCACTTTTTGACCTACCTCAACATTAGCTGCTCCACAAACAATCTGCAAAGGAGTTTCACCGCCAACATTAACAGTGGTTACATTTAATCTATCAGCATCAGGGTGTTTACTTTTGGTTAATACTTCACCTATTACTAAACCCTCTAACCCACCTTTTACAGTTTGTATTTTTTCATATCCTTCAACTTCTAAACCTGTATTGGTAAGTAGTTTAGCAACTTCATCAGGTTGTAAATCTGTGTTAATATAATTTTTTAACCAACTGTAAGAAATCTTCATTTTTCTTTATCTAAATTTAGAATTCCAAAAGTAGTAATTTTTGATTTACGATTTTGGATTTACGACTTACGATTTGACGACCGAGAATTGTGGATTGAAGACTGTGAACTTCAAACTGTAAACTACTTCTTTTTCTCTAATGAAGGTGTGGATTTTTTAACTTTCCGTTTTTTCTTTTCCGGGTCTTCGTGAAAAAAATATCTAACGTCAACAGTAATATAATTCCCTGATAAGTTTAAGATTACCCTTTCATCTCTTTTGTTTCCATTGTACCATATAATTTCTTTTGCCATGTGAGAAAATGGGCGATGGTATGATGCTCCCAAATAAAAATAACCACTTTTTTCAGTTCTGTATTCCCAACCTATGTTGGCAATTAAGCTTGGTCTAATCCAATTATACATTAAAACATCATTTTGAAAATTTGAACTATAGCTATATAAATCGGATGGATAAATATCTAACGCTACACCTCCGGCAACATTCATGTAAATATATTCACTCAACCTGATGTACACCAATAACGATACTGGTATTTCATAATTCACCAATTTAAATTGACTTGTTTCACTAAAATTCAAATCCTGATCATCAATGGTTAATTCAAATTTTCTGGTCAAATAATTAATACCTGATTCTAAGGATAAGTTTTTAGTCATTCCTTTTCTGATGACCATACCAAAACTCAATCCCAATTGAGGTGTTACTCCAAAAGCTACATTATTTTGAATAATTTCCTGTTTGCCGGTATTAAATAATTCACTCGGAATAATTGGTTTAAATTGTATTCCAAATGTGGTAACTCGTTCTTGAGCTACATAAACTTGAGAACAAAACAGTAATAGAAAGAAAGATATGAGCTTTAATCTCATGATAAATTTTTGATACGTGCAAAACTAAATCTTTTAAACGAATTTAAAATTAGAAAATTACATCGTCAATTGGGAATGTTATTGCGTATTGTATTTTTAAGTAACTTTATTCGCACAAACTTCATCACATGAAACTTTTTGCAAAAGGGTGTATTTTATTCGTTTTTTTTACTTTATCATCTGTACAACAAACTAAGGCACAGAGTTATAACAATTTCTACGGAAATATTGTAAATAACACTTCTTTTGATTCGCTTCAAAACAATATTTTAGATTTTACAACTTTTGGAGTAAAAGAAGTAGGAACTGTCGCCAATGCAAATGCATTAAACTGGTTAATCAATAAATATACTTCGTTTGGTTATACCGATATTGAAATTGACACTTTTACTTATTCCAGCGATTTTGCGTACAATTTAATTGTAACAAAAACCGGCACACTTTATCCTAATCGTTTTGTTATTATTGACGGGCATTATGACACAAAAAATGGTCCGGGTGCTAACGATAACGGAAGTGGAATTAGTATAATTTTAGAAACTGCCCGTTTATTAAAAGGTATTGATACCGAATTTTCTGTAAAATTTATCAACTTTAGTGCAGAAGAAGTTGGATTGGTTGGAAGTTCACATTATGTAAGCAATGTAGTTGTACCACAAAACTTGGATATAAAAATTTTGTTAAATATAGATGAAGTTGGAGGTGTTAATGGTGATGTAAATAACACTATTATTTGTGAACGTGATGAAAATAATATCCCTTCAACAAACAATGTAACCTCAGCAAACTATACGGATACTTTAGCAAGATGTATGCAGCTTTACT
>JACPDX010000100.1:838-10352 GCA_016183805.1 Bacteroidota bacterium | reverse complement strand
TATTTGAACCAATTAAATTGCCTACCGAAATATCCGTCTCTTTTTTAAAGGCAGCTACTACAGAGGTTACCAATTCCGGCACACTGGTTCCAAAAGCAACAATAGTTACACCTATGATGTGTTCACTTAACCCATAATTTTTAGCTATTTGTACTGCCCCGTCTAACAACCAACTTGCTCCAAAAGTTAAAGCAACTACCCCTAAAACCACAAAAAAAATACTTTTTAGTAACCCATAAGATTTTTTCTCAACCATTTCTAATTCATCTTCCTGAATTTCTTCAATCTGTTTTTGGTTTGATGATGAATTTTTAATGGTAAACACCGTAAAAGCAATAATTCCAATACTGTATATTAATCCTTCCCACCAATTAATCACTCCATTTAAAATAAACAAGTAAAATATAACTGACGAAACCATCATGATTGGCCAATCAACCCGAACTGTTGAAAATTTTACAGGAATGGGTAAAATCATAGTTGTTAAACCTAAAACAAATGCAATATTTGCAATGTTTGAACCCACCACATTACCAATTGCAATTTCAGGATGGTTATCTAGTGCTGCTTTTACACTTACTAATAATTCGGGCATAGATGTGCCAAAGGCAACTACTGTCATACCAATAACAAGAGCAGAAACATCAAATTTCAAGGCAATACCAACAGCTCCTTTAACCAATGCATCACCACCAAAAATTAAAGTGGCTAATCCTACAATTAAAAGGATATACTCCATGTTAGTTTGAGGTTTTAGGTTTAAGGGTCAAGATTCAGTATTTGAGCGTGAAACCGTTTTGGAATCTGATGGTTGTTCAGACGAATCTGCTTTAGGTTTGGTTTCTTCTATAATGATAGATTTATCAATAAAATTTCTTACTTGTTTTTCAACATTTACACCATTCGTGATATTAGTGATATCTTTTGTACTATCTTTTATTTCCTGTTGAATATCATTTGTCGCATTTTTTATTTCTCTAATTCCTTTTCCGATACCACGAGCCAGTTCCGGAATTTTTTTAGAGCCAAAAAACATGATAACCACCAACACTATAAAAAATAGTTCGCAACCACCAATATTAAATAGTAATAAAACGTGATTATTCATAAAATTATAATTTTATTCAAAACTACTAAAACCCTTTGAAATTGTTTATGATTCAAGTTTTAAAAATAAAAAAAAGCCTCTGATGAGGCTTTCTATTTTAAAAAAAAATATTACGATTTAACTCGCTCGGAATATGCTCCGGTTCTAGGGTCTAGTTTAATTTTGTCACCTAAATTTATAAATAAAGGAACTCTTACATCAGCTCCTGTTTCCACCTTGGCTGGTTTCATAGCATTAGTTGCAGTATCTCCTTTAATACCTGGTTCAGTATAGGTAATTTCTAATTCTACATACGCAGGTAGTTCGCATATTAATGCCTGTTCATCTTCAGCATTAAAAACTATTTCGACCACTTCTCCTTCTTTTAAAAACTTTGGAGCATCTATCAATTCTTCATTAATAAAAACCTGCTCATAAGTTTCTTGGTTCATAAAGTGATAACCATTTTCTTCGCTATACAAAAATTGGTACTTTCTTCTTTCTACTCTTACTGGTTCAATTTTGTGCCCGGCTGTAAAAGTGTTGTCAAGCACTTTCCCAGTGGTTAGGTTTCTCAACTTTGTTCTCACAAAAGCAGGTCCTTTACCCGGTTTTACATGTTGAAATTCAACGATTGAATACAATCCGTGGTTATATTTTATACATAATCCGTTTTTTATGTCTGCTGTTGTTGCCATTTTTAATAGTTTATAAGTTTGGAATTTAGTGTTTAGTGTTTCCAATCTTCTGACTTAAGTCTTCAAACTAGAAACTAGAAACTAGTTCAGCGGCCCTCTTATCATTCCTTTTGTTGATTCTGCTATAAATTTTAATATGATTTCTTTTTCGGGTGATTGAGGTGCTTCTTGTTCAATTACTCTAACAGCATTGGAAAGATTTAAACCTCTAACGTAAATAGAACGATAAATGTCTTCTATTTGCAACACCGTTTCGGTAGAAAATCCACGGCGACGCAATCCAACAGAGTTTACACCTACATAACTTAGAGGTTCTCGTGCAGCTTTAACATACGGAGGAACATTTTTACGAACATTTGATCCTGCACCTACAAATGCATGTTGACCAACCTTTACAAATTGTTGCAAACCAACTACTCCTTCAATAATTACAAAATCTTCTAACTCAACATGTCCTGCCAAATTTACACAATTTGCAAGGATACAGTTGTTTCCAACAATACAATCGTGCCCAATATGGACATAAGCCATTAACAAACAACTGCTTCCAACAACTGTTTTCATTCGATCAACTGTACCTCTGTTAACGGTTACAAATTCCCTAATAATAGTATTGTCGCCTATTTCGGTGGTAGTAACTTCTCCACTAAATTTTAAATCTTGAGGGATGGCTGATATTACTGCACCCGGAAAAATTTTACAATTTTTCCCAATCCTTGCACCTTCAAAAATAGTAACATTTGGTCCTATCCAAGTTCCTTCACCAATTTCTACATTGCTATAAACAGTAGAAAAAGATTCAATAACAACGTTGTCGGCTATTTTTGCGTCAGGATGAATACTTGTTAAAGGATACTTATTGTTCATGAAATTTGAAATTTTCGCAAAAATAATACTATTTTATTGAACTATCGCTTCTTTAGTTTCTTCCTTTTTTTCTTTTATAATTTGTGCCATTAACTCGGCTTCTACAGCCAATTGCCCATTTACATATCCTTTTCCGTCCATGTGGATAATACCTCTTCGGATTGGTGTAAGCAATTCTAGTTTAAAAACCAAAGTATCACCCGGAATCACTTTCCTTTTAAATTTTACCCGGTCTATTTTCATAAAATAAGTCAAGTAGTTTTCCGGGTCGGGAACTGTACTTAATGCAAAAATACCACCCACTTGTGCCATGGCTTCAATTTGAAGAACGCCGGGCATAACAGGGTTACCCGGAAAATGACCTGTAAACTGAGGCTCATTAAAGGTGATGTTTTTTACTCCTACAATAGAATTTTCATTTACTTCAATTACTTTATCTACCAATAAAAAAGGATAACGATGAGGTAATAAACGCTCAATATCGGTTATGGTATAAACAGGTTCTTTGGTTAAATCAAAATGAACCAAAGGTTGTTTTTGTTTGTTTTTAATTTCTTGTTTAATTATTTTGGCAAAATCAACATTTCCTTTGTGTCCCGGACGTGCCGCTAAAATGTGTCCTTTTATTGGTCTGCCAATTAAGGCTAAATCACCAACAATATCCAATAATTTATGACGGGCGGGTTCGTTTTGAAAGTGTAAGGTTAAATTGTTTAAGATTCCTGCCGCCTCAATTTTAATGTGAGGTTTTCCTAATAAATCTGCTATTTCATCGAGTTTTTCTTGAGGTAATACTTTATCTACTAAAATGATAGCATTGTCAATATCTCCCCCTTTTATTAAACCGTTTTTTGCCAAAAATTCAATTTCTCTTAAAAATACAAATGTTCGGCATTTTGATATTTCAGGAACAAACTCACCAACATGATACATGTGTGCATGTTGAGTTCCCAAAAGTGGAGAATTGTAGTCAACCATTACCGTTAATCTATAAGTTTCCTGAGGAACTGCTAACATTTCTGTTTGTCGCTCTAAATCTTCGTAAGTTAAATTATCGGTAACCACAAAATATTCTTTATCGGCATTTTGCTCTTTAACACCAACACTTTGTATCAACTGTATAAAAGGGTAAGCACTACCATCCATAATTGGAATCTCAGCACCGTCTAATTCAATTAAGGCATTGTCTATTTCCATACCGACCAAGGCTGCCAAAATATGTTCGGTGGTATAAACTCTTACACCATCTTTTTCTAAGGTTGTTCCTCTTGAGGTGTCAACTACTAAATCGCAATCAGCATTGATAATGGGTTGTCCTTCCACATCGGTTCTTTTAAATTTAAACCCATGATTTTCTTCCGCAGGATTTACAGTCATTTTAACTTTTGCCCCTGTGTGTAAACCTACACCTATTATCGAAAATGAATTATTTAATGTTTTTTGTTTTGACATAACTATTCTGGTTTCTAGTTTCTGGTTTCTAGTTAAGTGTTTTGTATTCAGTCTTCCGACTTCTGGCTTTTTTTCTCTAATTCGTTTAATCGATCTAGTATTTCGGGTAATTTTCTAAATCCTACATACGATCTTTTATACTCTCCTATTGCATAAGCCGGAGAGCCTTGTACAATTGCACCTTCTTCTGTAATGCTTGAACCTACCCCTGATTGGGCAGCAATCTTAACCCCATCGGCAATGGTTAAATGACCCACTATACCTACTTGACCACCTATCATGCAGTTTTTGCCAATTTTGGTAGAACCTGCAATTCCTGTTTGTGATACAATTACCGTGTTTTCACCAACAACAACATTGTGTCCGATTTGTATTAAATTATCGAGTTTAACTCCCTTTTTAATGATGGTTGAACCCATTGTTGCTCTATCTACACAAGTGTTTGCACCAATTTCTACATAATCTTCAATAACTACATTACCTATTTGAGGAACTTTTTTGTAATTATTTTCGCTGTTTGGAGCAAAACCAAAACCATCCGCTCCTATTACTACTCCTGAATGAAAGGTGCAATGTTTACCAATTTTACACTCGTGATGAATTTTTACTCCTGAGAATATGGTTGTATTATCGCCAATAACAGCATTATCGCCAATAAAACAATTAGGATAAATTTTTACATTATTTCCAATCTTCACCTTTTCGCCAATGTAAGCAAATGCTCCAACATAACAGTTGTCTCCAATTTTTGCAGTAGGAGCAATAAATGAGTTCGATTCAATACCTGTTTTGTTATTCTGAACATGATTGTAGGTTTCCAATAATTTGGCAAAACACTCATAAGCATTATCTACTCTGATGAGTGTACAGGTATCTTTTATTGCTTTTTCGAGTGTAAAATCTTTGTTTATAATGACCACCGAAGCATTGGTTACATAAAGGTAATCCTGATAGGTCGGGTTTGCCAAAAAAGATAATGAATTGAGTTCGCCTTCCTCAATTTTACTCAACTTGTTTACCTTAATGTCTGCATTGCCTTCGATTACACCACCTAATAACTCTGCAATTTGTTTAGCCGAAAATTCCATAAAAACCAAAAGTAAGAGTTTGTTGAATATTTTGCTAATTTTTAAAAAGAGTTTTTTAAGTTTTCTTTGTTTCAGAAAAATGTATTTTTGTCTTTGTTCAAACTTAATAATTCCATCTAACTTGGTTTTTAGTACGTTAAAAAAAAATATTCCGACACCATTTCGCTTCATCTTCAAAATTTATTTTTTAAGCTTGAGTCTCTTTTTTGTGTTTCGATTCATCCTCTTTTTTTTAGAACTTAACCATTTGGATTCCATTCCATCCAACGAACGTTTTAGCATTTTTTTTCAAGCTTTTTTTATGGGCTTACGGTTCGATTTGGTAATAACCGGTTACATCATGTTATTGCCTTCATTTATCCTGTTGCTGTTTTATCAATTTAACCTTCAAAATAGTATCGTCCAAAAAGTTATAAAAACTTATTTGATTATCTTATTTTCAGTTGCTTTTCTAATTTGTGGCATTGATTTAACCTATTTTCATCATTTTTTCAATCGGTTTTCGGTAGCCGGTTTACAATGGGCAGATAACCCTGAGTTTATGTTTAAAATGATTTTTCAGGAGTTTGATTTTTGGTGGGTTATTTTCCCCATCCTTATTTCTATTTTTCTTTTTTCAAGATTCCTCAACAAGTATATTTTTAAAAAAGAAACTCCAACCAAAACAATTTTTAATTTAAAAAGTAGAATTACCACCATCACATTTTCACTTTTAACCTTAGCTCTTATCTTTTTAGGAATTAGAGGACGATTAGAAACAAAATCTCCTATAAGAGTTGGAACAGCATATTTTAGCAATTACGCTTTTGCCAATCAGTTGGGATTAAACCCTGTATTTACTTTTTTACGTAGTTATTTAGATGCCAAAAAAGATAAATCCGACCATTTTACTTTAATTGACCCTGAATTAGCTATAAAAAATACTCAAACTTATTTAAACAGAACAGGCACGTTACGCCTGAAAATATCAATGCAAATCCGCCAAACATTGTGTTGGTTTTAATGGAAAGTATGAGTACTGCTAAAATGGGCAGGTTTGGCAATCCCGATAACCTTACTCCTTTTTTAGACAGTATAGCCAACAACGGGTATAGTTTTGACAACATTTACAGTGCCGGAACGCATACTTACAATGGCATTTTCAGCACCTTGTTTTCATACCCTGCTCTATTTACCAAACACCCCATGAAAGGCGTTGAAATACCAAAGTATCATGGAATTGGTTCTGTATTAAAAAAACACGGTTATTCAACCGTTTATTTTACCACACACGACGACCAGTTTGATAATGTGGGTGGCTTTTTACGTGGCAACGATTACGAACAAGTTATTTCACAACAAGACTATCCCTCAGAAAAAGTAGAAAGCACGTTGGGTGTACCCGACGATTATTTGTTTGAATTTGCTGTTCCAAAACTGAACGAATTACACCGAAAAAACAAACCGTTTTTTGCTGCCATGATGACTGCCAGCGACCACGGCCCTTACGTGATACCTGAATATTTTACACCGAAATCTAAAGAAGAAAAAAAACAAATTGTGGAGTATGCCGATTGGTCGATAAAAAAACTGATTACTCTTGCTCAACAACAACCTTGGTTCGACAATACTTTGTTTGTTTTTATTGCCGACCACGGTGCTTTTATGGATGCCAAGTTTGATGTACCTTTAAGCTACAACCATGTGCCACTAATTATTTATGCTCCGGCACTTATAAAAACCCCTAAAGCATTTAAAAACTTTGGCGGACAACTAGATGTTTTTCCTACGCTGATGAATTTAGTGTCTTTGCCCTACACCAACTACACGTTAGGTGTTGATTTATTTACCCACCGACGCCCTTACGCCTATTTTTGCAACGACGACAAATTGGGAGTGATTAACAACGAATATCTATTTATTTACCGAAAAAACTCTAATAGTTCGCTTTATAAATACAACGAAACTTCTGTAACTGATTATATAAAATTACTACCTCAACTTGCCGATAGCATGAAAAACTATGCATTTAGCCAAATGCAAACTGCACAGTATCTGATTGAAAATAAGAAACTAGACTAAAAATTGGATAAATTATCGAATAGTTAAATAAAAGGTTGGAAGTCCGAAGACCGAAGTGCTTCCGTCTTCAGACTTCGGACTTCCGACAAAAAAATATAAATACCACCAATTCACTTTTGTTTGATTTTTATTGTTACTTTAGAACACAATTTACTTACAGTTAACAATTAATTACTAACTTAAATTTTACATTATGAATTTGAAGAAAATTTTAATCTCAGGAATTGTAGGAAGTATTGTTTATTTCCTTTTAGGATGGGTTTTTTATGGTATGTTATTTACCGAAATTTATCCAAGCGAAGGCGAACCAAACTTATTGTTTATTTATATGGGTGGTTTAACTTTTGCATTATTAATTGCCTACGTTTTTGTTCAGTGGGCAAACATTTCAACGGCAATTACCGGAGCCGTAGGTGGTGCAACTATTGGTTTATTTTATGCTTTAAGCATGAACTTTTTTATGTACTCCAGCATGGAAGTAAATTATGTTAACATTACCTTAGATGTGGCTATTACCTTAGTAATGTCTGCCATTATTGGTGGTGTAATGGCTATAATTATTGGTAAGTTAAAATAAACTTAATACAATTTAAGTTCGATTGAAACTATATGTCGGATATGATGCATATGCATCATATCCGTTCGTTGGCACCAATTATAAAAAAGACACTAATGATAAGTTTTATAATTTAAAGAAAGAGATGTTTTTAGGTGATTCCAAATTTGAATTTTTAGTGACTTTTTGATAAACGATAAATATTAATATGCAGATATTTTTTTTGATCATATTACTTTTGACTTTTATTCCTGTTATTAAACCATTTGGACTAAAGACCTCAGACAATAGAGGACTGTTAGTATTGACAATTTCTTACATACTATATTTCTTGTCATATTTGTCTTTTTGGTATTTTACATTATTTAAAGATATGTATTTTGGATACGAATTAGGAGATTTGATTTTTTACTTGATTTTTTCTTTGACTATGATAGTTGCAAATTTCGGAATGGGATTGAGAAATAAAATAGGTGTAGAATTTAAATACTTTTTTTCGACTATTATCATAATCGCAAGTATATGGATTATTATCATGATATTTAAAAGTAACTTGCTACATTAGTAATAATAACTGGTGCCAACAATGCATATACTTTATGGCGGGTTACGTTATGAAAATGAGTATTTTAGTTTCAAATATAAATCAATGCGGACAGAAAGATTTGTCTTTTAAAGTCCGCCACAAAGCATATGCTTACCGTTATGTGTAACCAGTCCAGACCATCACAACCCAGAAAATGAAATACACAACAATGACGGATACAATATTGACTTTAGTTAAAAAGACTGACCCGATTTTCGAGGAACTACAAGATTGGTTAAATTATGGTTGGGCTAAAAACGATAAAAATGAAATTAGCAGCAAAATAGTTTCTTTAATAAGTGAATGGCAAAAAGAAGTTGAAAATGAATTAGAAAAAAATGAATTTCTAATTGAGAAAATGAGGTTTTCAAACATACTAAATGGTCATTTTCAATACATTTTTAACCCCATAAATAGCAGAGCAGGATTTGATAACCAAATACAAATTTTTAAAGCTGCGAAGAGTGAATTATTAAATATATGTGCCACGCTTGAGTCTAAAAATGAAAAAAAAACAATTACACAAGTATTCATTGAAGATATCGATAATTTTAAACCCCTTGCTGAAAAAGTAAAAGCTGAACATATTGCTTCGAAATATGCTAAATCTGCTTTTCTTGAGGACGATATCGAAGAAACCTTTCTTAAAATTTTAAACGAGCCATTTAAGGAACTCGATTCAGCAGCTGAGACAAGAGACTTATCTACTGACAAAGTCACAATTAACGGCAAGAGAATTGCAAGTGTGTGGATGTTTAAAGGTAGAGCTGTCAGGGGATCCTTAAAAATAAAAGATTGCGGTGCCCGTGCCGACCAATTATTAAAACTCTCTAAAAATTCATTTGCACAGTTATTCGTTATTCAACATGGACATAAAATAGAACCAGAAGTTATAGAGGCACTTCGTGACCATATTTTAGCTCATGCACTTACACATGACATTAAAATTCTTGTCATTGACGGCACAGACACTGCCCGAATTCTAAAAGCAGCAGGACAAGATTTAGAAAAACTAATGGCCAAGAAAAGTAAGCCTTCGAAAAAAAAGAAAAAATAATATGTTGCTGGCAACGCATAACAGCTCCCCTCGCTGCCGCCAGCGTCTCGCTGGTGGTTTAA
>JACPDX010000100.1:0-780 GCA_016183805.1 Bacteroidota bacterium | reverse complement strand
CGCCAGCGTCTCGCTGGTGGTTTAAACTTAAAAAAATATGAGATTTCGTCCGTCAGCAGACGGACGGAATGACGCATTGAATAAGATTTACTGCAAGTAGGCTATGGATTATGTTCTCACCTTAAAACTAAACTTGTTTTGTAAAATATAGCTGTAAATAATGGCTATAACAATGGTAATAAATCTCGATGGGGTTGGGTAAATTTTAAGTACATCAACAAAAAGTTTCATACAGAGATAACTGATTAAAAACCCACTTAAACCTACCATTAGATACCTAATTAATTGTATTCTGCCTGGCAAATTCGATTCCTGAAATGTAATGTATTTATTTAGGGCAAAACCCGTAATAAAAGTAATGGGAAACACAAAAAACAACGAAGCAATGTGTGGGCTGAGAACTACAAAAAACAAATCGATATTTTGTTTTTGTATCAAAAAATTGTAACACAAAAAATACAAACACATGTCTAACACCACATTACTACCGCCACAAACTGCATAACGGTAGGTTTTTAAAGGCAAAAACCGTTTAAAAATAAAATAAAAAGTATCTATTATACGAATAATCAGTTGTTGCATTTGGCAAAAGTAAAATTTAATTCCAGTTGGGTTTTAAAAATTGATTTTTTCTTGTTAACACACCCACGCTTTAGCGTGGTAAACCCCTACCCTCCGCCACGCCTTTGGCGTGGACAGGCATCTCAAGAGGGGAAACACTACACTTTTGGGCTACACAAAAACCATTTTTTTACTGGTTTTGATACTTCGGTAATGCTT
>JACPDX010000030.1 GCA_016183805.1 Bacteroidota bacterium | reverse complement strand
GGCTAGTCTTTCTTCTTCCTGACGTTTGGCGGCAGCTTCTTGTTCTGCTTTGGCTTTGGCTTCTGCTTCTGCCTTGGCTTTAGCTTCGGCTTCAGCTTTTTCTTTGGCTAATCGTTCTTCTTCCTGACGTTTAGCTGCGGCTTCTTGTTCAGCTTTGGCTTTGGCTTCTGCTTCTGCCTTGGCTTTAGCTTCGGCTTCAGCTTTTTCTTTGGCTAATCGTTCTTCTTCCTGACGCTTGGCTGCGGCTTCTTGTTCTGCTTTGGCTTTGGCTTCTGCTTCTGCCTTAGCTTTAGCTTCGGCTTCAGCTTTTTCAGCTTCTTCTTTTTTCTGAATGGCAGTATTAATAAGCGTTAATCGGTCTTGTGGTTCTGCTTTAGTAGGGTCAATACTTACCGCTTTTTGGTAAGCAGTTTTGGCAGCGTCAAAATCTTTTTTGAAAAAAGCATTATCTCCTTCTTTCATGGCTGCATTGTATTGCTGCATTTTTAATTTTTCTTCGGCTTCAAGTTGTGCTTTTTTTGCTTTAAAATTTTCTAATGTTTGATTTAGTTTTTGAGCAATGGGAGCAGTATAACCCATATCCCAATCAATTTCGTTGGTTTGAGGAAGATAACGTGCCTTACCAATGGGTTGCTCTAAAAATGCCACATCCAAATTTTTATCTTGTTTAAAGAGGGTCATTTCAATCAATAAATCATTTACTTTGGTTCTTTTATCTGGTGGAACTCCTTTGGTGCTAACCACTACTTTTTTTGGCATGAAGCCAGCTTTTTCATAAAGTATGGTGAATTCTTTTTCAAAATCGACATACATCAAATAATTTCCTTTGGCATCGGAAACAATGTTGGTTGCATAATTATTGTTTTCTAATGCTTTTATACTGACTCCTGCAATTGCTTTATCATCAAAATAATCAGTTATTCGACCCGAAATTTCGAGTTTATTATCGTTTTCATTTTGGGCAAACAGGCTAATACAAGTTAAAGAAAGAATAAAAAAATAGCTGTGTTTTAACATAAATAAGGTAGAAAATTAGTTTGTTATTGTATAAATCTTATGCAATTTTACGGCTGTTAAATTACTATTTTCTCAAATGAATACCAAAAACGTTTTTTCAACTAATTATTTGCCGCCAATCATTTATTTTAGGCAATTGATAATGGCTAACGACAATCTTATAGATGTGAATGAATATTTTGTAAAACAAACCTACAGAAACAGATGCGTTATTTTTGGTGCAGACGGAAAGCTTGATTTAATTGTGCCCATTTTAAAAAGAAATAGTAAACAGTTGGTTAAAGATGTGAAAATTTCGAATGCCGATAACTGGAAAAAAAATCATTGGAAATCTATTGAGGCTGCTTATCGGAGTTCTCCCTATTTTGAATATTACGAAGATTCGTTTTACCCATTTTACCATCAAAAAAATGATACCTTTTTATCGGATTTTAATTTGGAGTTGATAAATACTGTTTGTCAAGCTTTAAAAATTACCAATACCATACAATTGTCGCAACAATACATTAAACCATCGAATGATATTATGGATTTTAGAACAGCGATTTCTCCTAAAAACAAAAGTTTAAACGAAATAGAACAACAGACCTATATTCAAGTATTCAGTGATAAATGGGGGTTTCAAAAAAATTTAAGTATTATCGATTTGTTGTTTAATGAAGGACCAAATGCTTTAGATTATCTTAAAAGATTACCGTAAACGGTCTGCCGAGCGAATTAAATCTTCGTCTTTTTTTATGAATCGGATAGATAAATAAAGAAAAATCAACGAGAGTATTGGAAATATTACACCGTATTTTATTCCAATAAGCACATCATTTGGAGCATCAGGTGAAATGGTTCCTTTAGCTACATCAATGTACATAACTATTGCAGCAATTTGTAATGCAACCAAAAGAATATTAAACTTACAAAGTTTGATTTGCAACTGACGTTTTTTGTATAAAAAAATTGAAATTAAAGCTAAGATGGCTATTAGTCCTTGCATGGCTCCAATTCCAATGTTTTTCGAAACTACAGTATTGTCCACTGAATTTATGGTATGATAAGCGTTCATTATAAAAACGTTTTCATACGAAATAAAACTTAAAACAGGAGAGATGAATAGCACAATGCCTAATACAAAAACAAGTGCCAAAAATACAGATTGAATACGTTGAATCATTTTAAATCAAAAATTTTATTTATCAATATCTTGGTTTATTTAATATTGAAATGATGCTACTTCTTGGTATGTGAACCGTCACAAAAAGGAGGATTCTTAGTTTGTTTACAAGCACAAAAATACTTGGCTTCTGTTTTTTCTGCAATAAACGGTAATGATTTAAAACCAGTTTCTTTGTGCTTTCCATCACAAAAAGGTTGATTTCCTGATAATCCGCAAGAACACCAAGAGTATCTTTTTCCTTCTTCTAGGTTAACTGCAATTGGAGAATCTCCTGCTCTTTTAGGTTCTTTCATGTTTATTATTTTAAGGTTTAAAATTAGTTTTAAAGTTGATGAATTACAATAATTTTATTTTAATATTTATGCATTTCGTTATAAGTAACGTAATTTAATTTAACCGGAGTTTCAATCACAAATAGTTCGGCATCTGTTTTAGTATTTATTACAAGCTCTTGTTCGTTTTCGATAATAATAAAATCGTCTTCATTAATTGGTTGGTTGTTTAACATTAAATCGGTTGATTTCAGTACATAAATACTTGTAAAATAGTTTTTTCGTAACTCCAGCGTATGGTCGCCTGGTTGTATGACTATTTTACTAATAATCACACCTTCGGCATCCATTTTTAAAACACCTCCATTACCGGTGTAGTTGGTAATGTTTAGGTGGTTAACCGGTTTACTGATAAACACTTCGTTTTTGTAATCATCATAACTGGCAGGTTGATGCTGAGTTTTTGTAATGTTTGGATCAAACCAGATTTGAAACATTCTGGAGTTTGGTAAAATTTTTTCGGCATGGGTTATTCCATTTCCTGCACGGATGATTTGAACATCTCCTTTTTTAAGTTTTAACCAACGGCTAAACTTGTTGTCGTAATGTTCAATTTCTCCCTCCAATACAAACGAAAGTATTTCGAACCATTTGTGTGGATGTTCGTCAATTAACCCACCCTTATCGCTCCATGCATTTGCCCAATAAAATAAATTGGAATACGATTTTGTGATACCTCTATCTTGAGGAAAACCAATAGGTTTATTTTCTATAATGGCTCCATTGTTAAACGAACCAAAAGCCTGTTGCTCTTTTTTTATAATTTTAATCGACATCTTATTTGTGTTTTAATCCGTCATCTGACGGATGAATACATAATTTGGATAGTTTTTATTCCCTTATTCGGTCTAAAATATCGTTGAATAACGCCGCTTCATCAACTGTAATATTGTTGCTAAAGTTGTTTATCTCCAACATACCAGTAGCTATAGCATCTAGCAAATCAATTCCTTTTTTGGTTATTTTAATATCTACTTGTCGCCGGTCGTTGTTGCAAGTTTCTCGTTCAACCAATCCTTTTAGTTTTAGTTTATCCACTAGACGGCTGGCGTTAGAGCTTTTATCAAGCATACGGTCGATAATATTGTTTACGCTAATTGATTTTGGATATTGACCCTTTAAAATACGTAAGACATTATATTGTTGCGGACTAATTTTAAAAGGTTTAAGTGTTTTAAGTGTTTCGTTGTTTAACCAGTTGGCTGTATAAATAATATTGATAAACAGTTTTTGATACTCCGATTTAAACTCTTTTTGCTTAATGGCTTCTTCTATTTTCATCTTTTAGTTTTGATACTACAAATTTATACAAAAACATTTAATGTATATACATATAATTTTAAAATATTTTTTTAAGGATTGACATCGGTTAAAACTAGGGTCAGGGTAAGAGGAAGGGTTTAGTGATAATTTATTTCAAAAAAATAATAACTAAGCGAAGCATCCACTTCGCTTTTTTTTTTATACGTATAGCTTAAGCTATTTTTTCATATTTAAACGTAGTGAAAACTACGCTTAAAAAAAATCCCTTTTGGTAGCTTTCTTAAGTTTTTGCTATGCTTTTTAGTATTTTTATAGTTTAAGCATATATGTAAATAAAATTATTATGTCAGACGGTTATCAAATAAAAAATCAACAAGGGTTGTATTTCTTAACATTTCAAGTAGTAGGATAGGCAGATATTTTTTCAAGAAAAATTTACCGAGATATGGTAATGGATAGTTTTAACTATTGTAGGAAACATATAGAGTTACAACACACAGACTCGACTTTAAACTACTGAAAGGTTGGGGCGGATTATAATTAACATAAAAATTCAGGAATATGACAACTAATGAATCAAAAAAAATAGAAGATGGCGACCAATGTAAGGTTGTAGGAGGAACACATATAGGAAAATCTGGTATTGTGCGTGATATAAATACAAGTAAGACAGGCCACATCACGATTACGGTTGTACAAAAAAATGGC
>JACPDX010000098.1 GCA_016183805.1 Bacteroidota bacterium | reverse complement strand
CTAGTAAAAGACCAATTTTCTGTTCTTCTTTTGAAGTTTCATCAGATGAATTTGAACTACATGACTGGATAGAAAATATTGCAGACAGCACAACAACAGCCATAATTAATTGGAGTGTAAATTTTAATACGATTTTTTTCATAATTCCCTAGTTTTTGTATAGAATTCCTTAGCCCTCCGAGGAGGACATAGGGAATTTGATCTTGATTTTTTTATAATTTATCTTATTGAATAATTAATTTTTGAGTCGAGGTATTGTTTCCAGAAGTTATAGCAAGAGTATAAATGCCTTTTGAAATAGTCGACACATCAATAAATTCTTGATTTAAACCACCCTGATTTATAATGTTTTTGGTTAAAACTATTTTACCGGTTACATCAATCAGTTTAATGTTGGTGTTTGCTTCTTTTGTATGATAAGTAATCTGGATTGAGGTAGTGGTTGGGTTTGGGTAAACATTCAAAATAAGGTTGTTCTTCATGTTGTCATCAATACCAACAGTAGTAACATTTTCTTTTGAAAAAATGTAATTACCTGTAGAACTTCCTCCAAAACCTGTAAAAATTAATTTCCAGATATTCTCATCTCTATCTTTCACAAAATATACTGTCGAATCGGAAAATTCCCATTGAAAGGTTCCCATATTAAATGATTTCCAGTCGTATCCAACCGTATTGATATTTGTAGAAAATGTTTGTGATTGCCAACCGTTGTAGCTTGAAGGGTCAACAACTGGTTGCACTTTTACCGATTCAATATCTTTGTTGTGTAAAATACCTGTAACCAGATATGCTGATGGAATAAATTCAATGTATTGAGTGAAGGTAATGTCCCAATTTAAAGAAACAGGCTCTCTATCAACTAATTGATTATTTAGTAAACTGAAATAGACAAAGTTTTTAGTATTGTAAATAGATTTTGTGATTGACTGGGATACATCCACTGAATTATCTATAGATGCGAATCTAAAGTTGTAATCGCCTCCAGCTAAACTTTCAATGATTATTTTTCGGTAGACATTCCCTGGCAACTTAATAATAAACACTCTATTGCCTTCAACAGTATGTGTTATCATATTATAAAGCCCCCAACCTAAATCAAACGAGTTAGATGTATCTGCCACTTGGTTGAAAGCTCCTGTTTCCCACGTTTGATTACTGTTGTATAATTTCGACCAAGTTGATATTCCAGTTGTGTCTAATGAAGAGAAATCAGTTGCTACCGCTGTAGGGTGTACCCATAATTCAACTCCTGTTGAGCTATTAATGTGGATAGAACTTCCTTGGTTGGATGTTTCAAAAGCAATATCCCAATTGTTTTTTGGAGACGAGCCTTGTTCGTCGTTTGCTAAGCTATACCACTGTTGGTTTGCATAACCAGCACCAACGGAAACAGTGTCAATAATTTGCTGTGCACCAACACTTATTACAGCAAAGACACTTAAAAATAGTAAATTTAACTTTCTCATAACTTGTTTAATTTTAGTTTATTAAGTTCTTATTTTTATTTAGACTAAATCTAAATAATAAAGCAAAACTAAATTTGTTTAAAAAACTGTGCAATACCACTTTTGTGGTATTGAATTTTAAATACTTGTTATACAGATGTTTAAATTATGGTTGAGGATGTAAAATACCTTTTTTGTGGTATGGAAAAAGTAATTTTTAGGATATTGATTTTCAAATAAATGGAACGATGAAAAATAAAAAAACCTCGATTTTAATCGAGGTTTTTTTAACTTAAGCCCAATTACAAGGGCATTCTTTACAAAATTTTCCTTTTTTCTTTTTAAATTTTTCACAACACTTTTCCTTCTTTTTCTTTTTAAGCTCAACAGTAGCTTTTAAAAAAGGTTCTTGAATAAGTGTATAGTTGCTGATGTTTTTCACGAAGTAAAATTACTATTTAGAATCATTCTAAACAATACCTTAAATGTGGTATTTTTTCATTAATTGAGAATTTAAAATTTTGTTAGTTGTTGTACATTAAATTTTCAAGTTCCTTTGGAAAATCTTCTGCTTCCAACCAAAAATCAAGCTCTATTGAACAAAGCCCAACAGATCTTCGTCGTAAATTCAATTCTTTAGGATTTTCAATACAATTTTGCTGTTTTTTACAGTATGAACTTTTAAACGATGTAAAATAAACTTGTGGCAAACCTAAAGTAGATTTTGAAACATCAGTTAAATAAGCAAGATAAGTGGGATGTAAATTTCCTTGATACATTTCTGACTCAATACTTTTAACAACTGGTTTCCAAATGGAATTGGGTTCATACAATTGTTCAATGATTTGTGATTTGTATTTTAACATATAACTAGCAGTTTCAAATGCATCTCCAACTTTTTTTCTTGTCGGAAATCCTTTGGTTTGGATCAACTCAGCCAACTGAACGAAGTTAATAGAATCTTGTTTTATCTCAGCTAACATACTCTGGTAATTACTTAGCGAATCTTTTTTGTCATATTCTTCATACACTCCATCGCCATCAATGTAGGTAACTTTAAATTTACTTGCCTTTAAACTGGCTTTATGCATATCAATGATTTGATTGTAATAAACCGAATCGATTGACAATTTTGACAATTCTTCCAAATAAGTATTGTGCCACTTATCGTAGTTTAGATTAAAAACCAAATACAGATGATTATTTCTGAAATTATCAAAATCGTACATGGTTTCAACATCTTTTTTGGTTTTGCCTTTTTTTACTGCTTTTTCCAAATAAAATAATGCATTATCGAACTGATTGTTTAGGGAGTAAATTCTTGAAATCAAGTATAGTTCTTCTCTCTCAACAAAACGATTGTCTTTTAAAGAATCAATATACTCAACAGCTTTGTAGTAGAGACCTCTATGATAATATCCTTTCATGGTTTTATATTGCCTCTCGAACAGAAAATGTTCTTCAGCAAAATTTTGACCAAAAGTGGTCATGGTTACTAATACCAAGAGAGGTAAAACAAAAAATCTTGTCATTTAATAGTTGCCATGTAAAATGAAACTTTTTTACCATTACCTTCAATCCATGCGTTGATGTTGTTGCCTTCTTGATTGTAGCAGATTTTATTTGGAAAATCGTGTTGGGCATTTTCAAAAATCAGTTTCGTTGGGTCAGTTGATGTTAGCTTGAATAAAACCGACTCTCCATCATTTTGGTCAACTACTGCCGGACAATAAAATGTTTCGTTGTCGATTATTTTTATTTCTATGGTTTCCAAAATATTGGTATCGTTATTTTCTACAAAAAAACTTTTACCGGAAAGCAATTGATCGTTGGTTTTAATCCAACTTTCGTATATAATTTGTCCATTTTGCTCGGTACTTCTGGTTCCAATTAACCAATCTAATTCGTTAATGGTTTTAGTTTTTGGAGAGCAAAAGCATAGGGTTAATACAAGTAAAGAATATATTATTATTTTCATTATGATGATTAAATTTTAATGCTTCTCTGTACCAATGTGTCCGTTTTCATAACCTTCTTTAACTAATTCCTTCAATACTTCTTTATCAATGTCGGCTAATTTGTTAATGTATAAACAGCCTTTACCTGTTTTGTATTTTCCCAATCGACCTAAAATGCTATCGGCTTTAGAAATATCGCAACCCATTAGATATAATGAAACGTTTGCCTTACGTGGAGAAAAACCTACTTTAAACCAATCGCCTTCACGACCACTGGCATATTTATAACGTACATCACCAAAACCAATAATACTCGTTCCCCACATTTTGGGTTCTTCTTTGGTAATCTTTTTCATCATTTCCAATACCTCAAAAGCATCTTTACGTTTGCCTTCGTGGTCAACCGAATTGATAAATGTTTCTACACTAGCTTGGTTTTTTTGTGTTTTGATTTCTGCCATTTTTATTAAATTGTGTTACTGAAAAGGATACTTAAGACTATAAAAATAGTAAGAAAGAAGTTCGGTAATATTAAACTTGTTCGCCATTTATTTTTCTTTTTCACGTAAAGAATTGTTAGAAAACTTAATGCTAACTGTAAGATTGGAAAGGCATAATAAAATTGACTAAAGACAGACCCTCCTTCCCAAATAATTTTTTCAGAAGAAATTTTTTTTATTTGACCAAACAAAAAAGTTCTTTCTATAGTAATTACTTCATTTGTAGTTAAATTGTCAAATACCTCCTTTGAAATTCTAAAACTTGATTCGTTGGTTATTATACCATATATCATTTTGGTATTAGAGTGTGATGATGTTCTCATAGTGTTCCCAATTGAGATAGATTTATAACCAGTTTTTTCCTGAATTTGTTCATTTGAACTCCATGAAGGTAAAAATAATTCCATTAGTAAAATAAGCGAAAAAGCAAGTGGTATATATTTCAATAAAGCTTTTATAATCATTTAAATACGTTTTGTTGAATCTAATCTTGACTAAGATAAATCAAATATAAACAATTTTAGAAACAAAAACATCCCTTAAAAAGGAAAGTTTTAAAACTTTAAGACGATGTTGAATTTTAATAATTTTTTTCCCAATCTTTATAAACAGGTTCGTATCCTTGTTCGCGTATCATGGCATCTACAAGTTGTGTAGAACGTTCATCCGAAATTTCAAATTGTTCTAACGATTGTTTTTCCACCACATAACCTCCCGGATTAGTTTTGCTTTCGGCACTAAAGGTAGTTGCCCCTAACTTAATAATGTTGTTTCTAAATTTTTCCGATTCACGCGTTGAAACCGAAAGTTCTATTTCTTCATCGAGCAAACGGTAAGCACATATCAATTGAACCAATTCTTTGTCGCTCATTTCTACCTTTGGTTCTAAACCTCCCGAATGTGGTCGTAATCGGGGAAATGAAATGGAATATTTAGCCTGCCAATACATTTTTTCTAAATATTTTAAATGTAAAGCAGTAAAGAAACTATCGGTACGCCAATCTTCCAAACCAATTAAAACGCCCAAACCCATTTTGTAAATTCCTGCTTTTCCTAGCCTGTCATGAGTTTCTAAACGATAATAAAAATTCGATTTTTTCCCT
Source organism: Bacteroidota bacterium (assembly GCA_016183805.1). Classification (GTDB taxonomy): domain Bacteria; phylum Bacteroidota; class Bacteroidia; order Flavobacteriales_E; family Vicingaceae; genus Vicingus. The sequence goes on along the minus strand of JACPDX010000098.1, from coordinate 15,889 downwards.
TTTGGATGATGTTTCTTATAATCTTCCTGATGATAGGTTTCTTGATAAACCAAAACAGTATTTACCCCAACAGCTATTAATCGTTCATATTCGTTTTGTTCCAAAGGTTGTACTTCTATTGAAATGTGTGAAAAATAAGGACGAATAATTCGAATGGCATTTTCTAAATAATCTATTCCAACAGTCTTTTCGGCTTCTCCGGTAACGATTAAAATATGGTCGTAGCCCAATGATTTGATGAATTCTACTTCTTTAATTATTTCCTTATCCGTTAATGTTCTTCTTGGAATTTTATTGGTAAAACTAAAACCACAGTAGGTACAAATATTCTGACATTCGTTACTCAAATACAATGGAATGTACATTTGGATCGTTTTTCCAAATCTTTTTTGGGTTAACTGCTGACTCATTTGGGCCATTTGTTCCAAATAAGGTTGGGCAGATGGAGATATTAAAGCTTTAAAATCTTCCAAATCTCTTTTTGTTTTGGATAAAGCCCGTTCAACATCATGGGTTGTTTTGGAGTAAATATTTTGTTTTAATTCGTCCCAATGGTAGTTGTCGAATATGTTTTTAAAACTATTCATTAATCTAAAAAAGAGGTTAGAGGACTGCTCGCCATAGCATGTTTTGTTTGTGCTCCTAACCGTGCTTCAAAAGCCATTCTTCCAGCTTCCACACCCAATTTAAACGCAATCGCCATTTGAACAGGATTGTCAGAAACTGCAATGGCAGTATTTACCAGAACAGCATCGGCACCTAATTCCATTGCCTTTGCAGCATCAGAAGGTGAGCCAATTCCGGCATCAATAATTACCGGAACATTACTTTGTTCAATAATAATTTCTAAAAAATCTAATGTTTTTAAGCCTTTGTTACTACCTATAGTAGAGCCTAAAGGCATAACTGCTGCAACGCCAACTTCCTCTAATCGTTTACACAAAACAGGGTCGGCATGTATATAAGGAAGTACAATAAATCCTTTTTTTACTAATTCTTCAGCAGCCTTTAAGGTTTCAATAGGATCGGGCATTAAATATTTAGGGTCGGGGTGAATTTCTAATTTTAACCAATTGGTTTCTAATGCTTCACGTGCTAATTCAGCAGCAAAAATAGCTTCTTTTGCAGTTCTTACACCTGAAGTATTGGGCAATAAATTAAATTGTGGATGGTTTAGATGAATCAAAATGTCATCTTCTTTATCGTTAACATTAACCCGTTTGAGTGCTACCGTTACCAATTCAGAACCTGAAGCCAGTAATGCCTCTTCCATTAATTGAGTGGAACTAAATTTCCCTGTACCGGTAAACAGTCTGGAGTTAAATATTTTATCTGCTATTTGTAACATAAATATTGTTTTTGTTCAATTAATTCTTTTAACAAAGGTGTTTTGCTAAAATCATTGGTTAATAATTCGGATACAGCTATGCCGTATATCCCTGTTTTCATTAAGTCTTTTACATGTTCCGTTTTAATTCCTCCAACAGCAATTATAGGAGGGATTTTATCTTTTAATTTTAATTCGGTTAATTTTTGCACTATTTTGTAATAACCCTCCAACCCCAAAACAGGACTTAAGTTCTTTTTGGTGGATGTGAACTGGAAAGGACCTAATCCGATGTAATCAACCTTGTTGTTAGTTAAAGTTATCACATCTTCTATGGTATTTGCTGTTCCTCCAATGATACTATTTTTACCTAATAATTGCCTTGCTTTTGTTGGATTCATGTCTGTTTTTCCAAGATGAATTCCATAGGCATTTACCAGTAAAGCAACATTTACGTTATCATTAATAATTAATTTCACATGGTATCTATCGCAAATAATTTTAGCCTCTTTTGCGATAGTCAAATATTCCTCTTCTGTCTTATTTTTTACTCTTAACTGTATCCATTTTATTCCTGCGATACATGCTTCTCTTACACAATCAATATGTGTTAGATGTTCAGTTTCCTGAGTAATATATTGTAGGTTTTCAATCATCATTTGTGTGTGCCTAATAATGTTGGAGAGCTGTTTAAAAATTTATACATGTAACTTTTACTTCGTAAACAAGCTTTGACAACAGGGTATTTTTTTGCAAGATTAGCAGTTAATACAGATGAAAAAACACAACCAGAACCGTGTTTTCCGTAGTTTACTTTTTTCTTAGGGTTAAAAACGTTTACCTTCCCTTCAAAAAATAAATAGTCTTTTCCTTTTGTAGTTGGATGATGCCCTCCTTTTAAATACACATGGGTAAATTGTGCCAGTAGAGCAGCCCCCGCCAATGCATCCTCATTGCCTGAAAGTTGTTTTATTTCGTTCCAGTTTGGAGTTGTCATATAAACATCTTTTAAAACAGTTTTTAATTCAGATAAATCATGGTTGAAATCAAACCCTGCACTTGCTGACAAAATGGGATCCCAAATTATTTTAAGTGATGGGCTTTGAGTGATGAGTTTTGAGCTTATTCTTCGTAAAAATTCAAATGAAGAAATTAACCCAATTTTTACATAATCAAACGTGTGTATCTTCATCAAAATATCTAATTGGGCAAAAACTTCTTCCTCTGCAATCCAGTTAGGTGAAACAAATTCGCTCTCATTTTGAATAGTATTGGCTGTGCAAACGGCAAAACCTAAACATTTATTTGCTTCAATAGTTTTAATATCAGCCAATATTCCGGCACCTCCGGATGGGTCGAAGCCTGCGATGGTTAATATTTTTAATCGAGTTTTCAATTCTTAATTATATTTTCCCCAAACACTTCCTAAAAAAGCCCCACCATCGAAGCCCAATTCCAGTAGTTCAGTATAGTTTTCAGCCGTAACTCCTCCTAAACCAATCACTTTTATTGTTCTCTTTTTTTTCAAAAATGCTTTCAACTCATTTTTATCAAATTTTGCTTGGTATCCTTGTTTTGAAATACTGTCAAATATTGGGCTTAAAAAACAATAAGGTAATTGTCCATCTATTGCTTCAACTTCCTCAAACGAATGGCATGAACCCTTAAAATCCTGATGTAGAACTGTCTTTTTCCTCACATCATTATCCAGTTTGTTCCATAACTCCAAAAGTTCATTTGAAGAATAATTGGGTTTTCTTAAATGAAACAAATCCCATTCTCCTGAAGTCATTAATTCGTTGATTAATGCAACTTCATTATTAAGTTTAATAGGATATGAGATTAGTATTTTCAAACTGTTTTATTTTTTACACATCCCTGTCCCTCTCAAGAGGGGAAAGCCAACACTAAATGCCAACTCCAAACTTCGGTCTTCCGACTTCGGGCTTCTGTCTTCCCACTTCCTAAAGATAAACTTCACTTCCTTTTTCGGTAAACTCTTTTGATTTTTCTGTCATTCCTAATTCTAATGCTTCGTGTTCATCAACATGTTGCTTTTCTGCAGAATCCCGTATTTCCTGTGATATTTTCATAGAACAAAAATTTGGTCCACACATCGAACAAAAATGTGCTATTTTAGCTCCTTCTGCCGGTAAAGTTTCATCATGATATTCGCGAGCGGTATCAGGGTCTAATGATAAATTGAACTGATCATTCCATCTGAATTCAAATCGTGCTTTACTTAAGGCATTATCTCTGATTTGAGCTCCAGGGTGTCCTTTTGCTAAATCTGCCGCATGTGCTGCTAATTTGTAAGTGATTACGCCTGTTTTAACATCATTTCTATCGGGCAAACCTAAATGTTCTTTTGGGGTTACATAACACAACATGGCACATCCATACCAGCCAATTTGTGCGGCTCCTATTGCCGAAGTTATGTGGTCATAACCTGGTGCAATATCTGTAGTTAATGGCCCTAAAGTGTAAAAAGGAGCTTCAAAACATTCTTGTAATTGTAAGTCCATATTTTCCTTTATCATGTGCATTGGTACATGACCAGGACCTTCAATCATCACTTGTACATCGTGTTTCCAAGCAATTTTTGTTAATTCACCAAGTGTTCTCAATTCAGCAAATTGTGCTTCGTCATTTGCATCAGCAATACTTCCCGGACGTAAACCATCTCCTAATGAAAAAGCCACGTCATAAGCTTTCATAATCTCACAAATCTCTTCGAAATGGGTATATAAAAAACTTTCTTTATGGTGAGACAGACACCATTTTGCCATGATAGAACCTCCACGAGAAACAATGCCCGTTAAACGTTTAGCAGTCATGGGAATGTATCGCAACAGAACTCCGGCATGGATAGTAAAATAATCTACTCCTTGTTCGGCTTGTTCAATCAGCGTGTCTCTAAAAATTTCCCAAGTTAAATCTTCGGCTTTGCCGTTTACTTTTTCTAAAGCCTGATAAATTGGCACAGTACCAATCGGCACAGGTGAATTTCTAATAATCCATTCCCGTGTTTCATGAATATTGTTACCCGTTGATAAATCCATAATGGTATCGGCTCCCCAACGGCACGACCACACTGCTTTTTCAACTTCTTCTTCAATGCTTGATGTTACGGCACTGTTTCCAATGTTGGCATTTATTTTTACTAAAAAATTTCTTCCAATAATCATGGGCTCACTCTCCGGGTGATTAATATTATTTGGAATAATAGCTCTTCCCGCAGCAACTTCACTTCTGACAAATTCTGGGGTAATTTCTCTTGGGGTATTTGCACCAAAACTGTTGCCGGGGTGTTGTCCTATTTTATCTTTATATTCTTGCTGTCTTTGATTTTCACGAATGGCAATGTATTCCATTTCAGGTGTAATAATGCCTTTTTTAGCATAGTGCATTTGTGAAACATTAGCCCCTTTTTTTGCTCTTAATGGCTTTTTTATGTGTTCAAATCGTAAATAATCGATGTCAGAATTTAATAATCTTTCTTTACCGTAATTGGAAGAAATATCAGCTAGTTGCTCCACATCGCCACGTTCTAATATCCATTTTTCACGAAGTGGGTGAATACCTCTTTTTACATCAATTTTAATATTGGTGTCTGTATATGGCCCACTTGTATCATAAATGGTAATCGGGTCGTTTTTAACTACTGTGCCATTAAATTTATCTACAGTGTCTTCTAGCGAGATTTCACGCATGGCAACATTAATGTCATGGATTTTACCTTTTACATATATTTTTTTAGATGCAGGAAATGGTGTTCTTGTTAAAACATCTTGACTTGGTATTTTATCTTTATTCATATTGCTCCTATTTTATTTTTCCATTAAGGAAAAGGGTTAATAATTAGTATTTATTTTTTTAAAGGAAAAAGCTCCATTTGCAACAGGTTTCCCATAAAATTCATTATAGAAATTTTCAATAATATTAGCCTCTAAATTTTTTGCACTTTGAGAACTTCGTATGGTAAAAACTAGTACTTTACATTCAAAGGCAACAGCATATTGATGTCTTTCCCAATACCAATCATCCCATCTATCTTTAAAAGGCATTTTGTGTATTCTTTTTATTTCGTTTTGATGTGATTTCAATCTTTTTTTAAGGTTTGTTGACATCCCAATATAAAAAATTGGAGAATATTTTTTGCTAGGATATAAAAATTTTCCTTTTTTAGCCACAAGAATATAAACTCCTTGTTTATCGTTTGGTATTAATCCAAAATCAGCATTTTGGATATCTTCAAAATAGAAATCTTCTTTCTTACGATTTGAATAGAATTTTTTAATTTCTTTATTCATGCTTTTAGTTTTACTTTTCTCAATTTGCTTTTTTGAAGATAATTCCTTTTTACCTAGGTTATAGTTGAAAAGGGTTTTTTATCCACCTTGAGTGGCTTTAATTATAGTAATGTTATCATTTTCTTTTAATGCTGTTTTATTCCAATTTTCTTTTGAAACTACAGTCAGATTAACTGCAATGGCAATGCCTTTTGAATCAATATTTAATTGTTCAATAAGTTGGTCAATTGTCGAGGATTCATCAATTAGATGATTGTTGTTGTTTACCGTAATGTTCATGCTCAAAAAAAATCATTATAACAATTTGATTTTGCAAAAAGGCAAAAACAGGAATGTTAAAAAATAGGCTTTAGGAAGGGTATTTGAGTCCGCCAGTTGACGGATTGATACTTTTTCCTTCGTTCGCATTACCGACATCAGGTTAAAAGGGTATGTTCTCAGCCTATAAAGGCACCCCTAAAGCTTCTCAAAGTTAAAAATTAAATTGACATAGAAACGAATTGTTGATAAATTAAACGATACTAAAACGTAATAAAAAATCCCATCCGTTATGAACAAATGGGATTTAAATTTATTTTCGATATTGATTCTAAACCAATTGAGTTTTTAAAACTTTAGATAGAATGTTATTTAATGTTTCACTTGGACGCATAGCTTTTTCAACTTTTTCAACGGTTGGAAAATAGTAGCCACCGATATCAACCGGTTTTCCTTGTGCTTTGGTTAACTCGTCAATAATTTTACTTTCGTTGTTTTTTAATTCTTGAGCAACTTTAGTAAAACAAGCTTGTAAATCGGTATCAGTAGTTTGTTTTGCTAACGCCTCTGCCCAATACATAGCGAGGTAAAAATGGCTTCCTCGGTTATCTAATTCACCAACTTTTCTGGACGGAGATTTATCATTTTCCAAAAACTTTTCTGTGGCTTCATCTAAAGTGTCGGCAAGTATTTTAGCTTTTTGGTTGTGATTTACTTCGCTTAAATGTTCCAACGAAACTGTTAACGCTAAAAATTCGCCTAACGAATCCCAACGTAAATGACCTTCGTTAGCAAGTTGTTCGGCATGTTTTGGTGCAGAACCACCAGCTCCGGTTTCAAATAACCCACCACCGTTCATTAATGGTACAATTGATAACATTTTTGCACTTGTACCTACTTCCAAAATTGGAAATAAATCAGTTAAATAATCACGTAATACGTTTCCTGTTACCGAAATAGTATCTTTTCCTTGTCGTATTCTTTCAAGAGTAAATTTCATGGCATCTACCAACGACATGATATAAATTTCTAATCCTTTGGTATCGTGGTTTGGTAAATATTTTTTTACTTTTTCTATAATTAATGAATCGTGAGCTCTTTTTGGGTCTAACCAAAAAACAGCAGGGGTTTGAGAAGCTCTGGCTCTTGAAACAGCCAGTTTAACCCAGTCCTGAATAGGAGCATCTTTTACCTGGCACATTCTAAAAATATCACCTTCGCTAACAACTTGTTCCATTAAAACTTTACCGGATTCGTCGGTTACTTTTACTGTTCCGGCAGTTGAAACAATAAACGTTTTATCATGCGAACCATATTCTTCGGCAGCTTGAGCCATTAAACCCACGTTTGGAACACTTCCCATGGTTTTTGGGTCGAAAGCACCATTTTTCTTACAATCATCAATAACTACTTGATAAAAATCTGCATAGCTTGTGTCCGGAATAACAAATTTGGTATCTTTTGCCTTGCCATCAACTCCCCACATTTTACCCGAAGTACGGATGTACGCAGGCATTGAAGCATCTATAATAACATCGTTTGGCATGTGCAAGTTAGTAATTCCTTTGTCAGAATTAACCATTGCTAACTCCGGACTGTTGGCATAACAAACGTTAATATCGTTTTCAATAGCCAATTTTTCGGCAGCTGGTAAAGTACTTATTTTTGTATATAAATCGGCTAAACCGTTGTTTGGATGAACACCTAATTTTTTGAAAGTATCAGCATATTTTTCAAAAACATCACTAAAGAAAACCGAAACAAAATGACCAAAAATTACCGGGTCGGAAACTTTCATCATGGTCGCTTTTAAATGTACCGAAAACAAAACTCCTTTTGATTTGGCATCTTTAATTTGTTCAGCAATAAAAGTTCTTAATGCTTTTGCACTCATTACCGATGTATCGATAATTTCACCGGCTTTTAAAGCCGTTTTTTCTTTTAGAACGGTACTTTTTCCTGAAGTGTCAATCAATTCGATTTTTACAGTAGTTGCGGTTGCTACTTCTACCGATTTTTCACTGTGGTAAAAATCACCATTGTTCATGTGTGAAACATGCGATTTTGACTCAGTACTCCATGCTCCCATACTATGTGGGTGCTGTTTAGCGTAATTTTTTACTGCTTTCGGAGCTCTACGGTCGGAATTTCCTTCCCGAAGCACTGGGTTTACAGCACTACCTTTTATTTTATCGTATTTTGCTTTAGTTTCTTTTTCCTTCTCGTTTTGTGGGTTGTCAACATAATCAGGAATCGCATAACCTTTGGCTTGTAATTCTTTTATGGCATCTTTTAGTTGTGGTATAGAAGCACTAATGTTGGGTAATTTAATAATGTTAGCATCAGGTTCAACGGCCAATTTTCCCAAGTAATTCAAATCATCAACTTGTTGTTGATTTTCTTTTAAATATTCAGGAAATGAAGCAATAATTCTTCCTGCTAAAGAAATGTCTTTGGTTTCTACTTCTACGTTTGCACACGCTGTAAAAGCTTTTACAATTGGAAGAAACGAATAAGTTGCTAAAGCTGGAGCTTCGTCAGTTTTGGTGTAAATGATTTTAGATTTTTGTGTCATTTTGTATTAATTTTGAAAAAATTATTATTGATGTATAGCTGGATTCAGCTTGTTTATCAAGTTAAATATTGATGGCGAAGTTAATCATAAAATAAGCCTTTTCAAATGATAATGGAACAAATTATTTGACCATTTTATGTAAAATAAGGGTTCGTTAAAATTATTACCACTAAATTGTTTGAATATTAAAATAAATTTTACGTATTTTGCACTCCTAAAAATTAAAGCGTTAAGAAATGTCAAAAGTTTGTCAAATAACAGGAAAGAGTGTAATTACAGGTAATAATGTTTCTCACTCGAAAAGAAGAACCAAAAGAAAATTCTATCCAAATTTATTTTTGAAGAAATTTTATGTTCCGGAAGAAGATGCTTGGGTTACTTTAAAAGTTTCGGCTGCAGGGATTAGAAACATTGATAAAAAAGGTATTTCCGCTTGTTTAAAAGAAGCAAAAACTAAAGGTTTTTTAGCTTAAGATATAACAATAATTTTATTATTGGTACAAACGTTGTTACTTTCGTAGCAGCGTTTTTTGTTTTAATCATGTATAGGTTATTATTTATAGTTGTTATTATTAGGTTTAGCTTTTCTTGTTTGTATGCACAAGAAAAGGTTGTTAATTTATCTAAACAACCCAATAATAACGAAGCTTTAGAATACGATACTGATTTACTTCCAACTTCCTTTTTTCAAAACAATAGAAATGAATTAAGAAAACTGATGCCACCAAATTCGGTTGCCGTTTTATTTGCCAATCCGGTTCAAAACCGTTCCAACGATGTTGATTATCAATATCATCAAGACCCAAATTTTTATTATTTAACAGGGTTAAGAGAACCTAATGCAATGGTTATTATTTTTAAAGATGTTCAGGAATATGGTAGTGGGCTAAAAACAGATGAGATATTATTTTTACAAAACCGAAGTAAATCTGACGAAACCTGGACAGGAAAACGTTTGGGTGCTGAACGTGCAACAGCATATTTAGGCATTAAAACAGCCATGAACATTGTCGATTTTATAAAGTTTAACTTAGAGTTTCCAACATTTGATAGAATATTGGTAAGTGAAATACCAACAGGTATTAAAAATAAATTTGAAAAAGAAGGATTGTATAATTTGATTCAATCGTTTCATTTGAAAACCGAAAAATGCAAATCAACTATTGATAAAAATTTAATCAGCAACCAATTTTTACCGAAACTACGTCAAACCAAACAATTTGAAGAGCTGGTTTTGCTTAAAAAAGCCATCGATATTACTTGTGATGCCCAAATAGAACTCATGAAATCGCTGACTTCACAATTAAAAGAGTATCAAACTCAAGCTGTGGTAGAGTACGTTTTTAAAACGAATGGTGCAGAATATCCGGGCTTTCCAACCATAATGGGTTCTGGCGAAAATTCTTGTGTTTTGCATTACACCTCTAACCGAAAACCTTTAGAAAAAAATGATTTACTCGTTTCTGATATCGGGGCTGAATATCATGGATATACTGCCGATGTTACGAGGACTTTACCTGTGAACGGAAAGTTTTCGGAAGAACAAAAAATAATTTATAACATTGTGTTAGAAGCTCAAAAAGCTGGAATACAACAATGTAAAAAAGGCAATAAATTTTGGGATCCACACGATGCAGCAACCAATGTAATTGCTAATCAATTGATGAAATGGGGAATTATTGATAAAGTTTACAGGGTAAAAGAATATTTTATGCACGGCACTTCACATTATTTAGGCTTAGATGTACACGATGCAGGTTTATTTGGTTCGCTCGAACCGGGTAATGTTATTACAGTTGAGCCGGGTATTTATATTCCTGAAGGTTCAAATTGCGATCCAAAATGGTGGAATATTGGAGTTAGAATAGAGGATGATATTCTAATTAACGATGGTGAAACCATAAACATTTCGGAAAAAGCACCCAGAGAAATGGTTGATATTGAACAACTCATGAAAGAAGTAGGGGTATTTGAAAAATAACTTCATTTAAGTTATTTTTTCAATAAATTCCATGAAACAAATTACCCTCATTTATCGTTTAATGGTGTTATACCTAACCACCTAACTACTTTTATTATGGAATCAACAGCTACTAGAACAGCTACTATTGTAGCTAAGGAAGAAATTTCCGGTTTGAAATTTCCGAAAGAAGAAGTTTTTAAAGATGTAGAGAAGCACAAAGAGTTGAAAACAGCTATCGATAGAGCCATGAGGCTTGGGAATGCTTACAAGGGGAAAGTTAAAATTCTTTTTGAAGATCATGAAGGGTTAAAAGCTGTTGAAACTACCATTTGGGGAGTGACCGATAAGAATATTTTACTCAAACAAACAACGATCATTCCTATTCGGAGGGTACACGAAATCAGGTTTTAATAGGATGCTAAGATTCCGTCAGCTGACGGATTGATTTAGAACCCGTGCCATTGGCGTGGGTTCTTTTTTTTTGTTAATTTGGACGGATGAACACTACAAAATCGAAAGCAGAATTTTATTACTTTTTGTTAGCAAGCATATTTGTTGCCTTGTTGGTATCGTGTAATTTAATTTTTCAGAAATTCTTTAGCTGGAACCCTTTTGGGCTTTTTAAATTTGAAATTTCGGTGGGGTTAATTCCTTATCCACTTACTTTTTTAGTTACCGACTTAATTTCTGAAATTTATGGTAAAAAAAGAGCCAATCAAGTGGTAAAAGTGGGTTTAATAGCCTCGTTGGTTGTTATGGGGGTTGTAATCATTTCATCATTAGTTCCGGCAACAGAATGGTCGCCGGTAAATAATGAGGCTTTTAATAAAGTGTTTGGGCTTACGGGAGTTGCTGTGGCAGCATCCATGTTAGCCTATTTATTTGCTCAATTTATAGATATTCAGATTTTTCATTATTTAAAAGAATTAACCAATGGTAAACACCTTTGGATAAGAAATAATTTTTCGACTATTACCTCACAATTTATTGATACGGTAGTTGTTTTGGGATTGTTATGTTCGTTTCAAGCAATAAAATGGGAATTGTTCGGAACACTTTTATTAAGTGGGTTTTTATTTAAAGTAATTGTTGCACTTTGCGATACACCTTTTTTTTATTTGTTTACTTACCTCTTAAAGAAAAAATTTAATTTAAATGATTGTCAGGTTGTGCAGTTTTAACGACTATTAACAAACTGATAACAAAATAATAGTTGTTCAGCAATCAGAATCATTAACTTTGTAAGCTATAATAAATTGACAATGAAATTCAACTTTATCAATAAATTTTTAGGTTTTCTTGCCTTGACCTTATTTTCTGTTTTTAGCGTTAGTGCTCAAATCTACGACCCTGTTTCGTGGGGTTTTGAAACCAAAATGGTTAATGAAACCGAAGCTCAATTGGTAATAAAAGCCACGCTACAAAAAGATTGGCACATTTACGCCATGTTTTTGCCAAGTGAAGACGGACCAATAGCAACAACCATTAAATTTAATGCGTCAAACGATTATGAATTAGTAGGAGCAACCACCGAAGGAAAATATAAAACCGAGTTTGACCCAAATTTTAACATGGATTTGAATTACCATGAAAATGTTGCCATTTTTACCCAGCTTATAAAGATAAAAAACAATCAACCGTTTAAAATTTCAGGAGCTGTTGAATCAATGGTTTGTAATGCAGAAATGTGTTTACCTCCTGAAGAGATTGACTTTAGTTTTAACATCAATGGCACATCAACAACTAATGAAACTTTACCTTCAACTAATAATGTTTCGGATGTTATTCCTCATTTACCTAATTTAAGTGTCGATAAACCGTTAAGTGATTGTGGCGAGAAAAAAGAAGAAACAAACAACAGTTGGATGGTTTTTTTATTTGGTTTTATTGGAGGATTATTGGCATTGTTAACCCCTTGTGTTTTTCCGATGGTTCCGCTTACCGTTAGTTTTTTTACCAAAGGTGGTAAAGATGGTAAAAAAGGATTGGGAAGGGCAGTTTTGTATGGCTTTTTTATCTTTTTGATTTATGCAGCATTAAGTATTCCTTTCCATTTTAATACCGACCCGGAAGTGTTGAACGAAATAGCTACAAGCGTGTGGTTAAACATCATATTCTTTGCTGTTTTTCTTGTTTTTGCTATCTCCTTCTTTGGATATTTTGAAATAACACTTCCGAGCAAATTGACCAACAAAGCCGATTCCGCATCTGATGTTGGAGGTATTTTGGGTATATTTTTTATGGCATTAACCTTGGCATTGGTTTCTTTCTCTTGTACAGGTCCGATTTTAGGAACTGTTTTAGGTAATTCGCTCAAAAACGGACCTTGGCCTATAACTGCTGCAATGAGTGGTTTTGGTGTAGCTTTAGGCTTACCATTTGCATTATTTGCTGCCTTTCCCGGTTTTATGAAAAACCTTCCACAGTCGGGAGGTTGGCTAAACTCCATTAAAGTGGTTTTAGGATTTGTTGAATTGGCTTTAGCACTAAAATTTTTATCGAATGCCGATTTAGTAGAGCAGTGGGGTTTGATTAAAAGAGAAACCTTCTTTTTAATTTGGACTATTTTAGGTGTTGGATTAACGCTTTATCTCGTTGGTATTTTGAAATTTCCTCACGATTCACCCATCGGTAAATTTTCACGGTTTCGAATTATTTTTACCACTATCGTTGTGCTATTTACCATTTACATCTCAACAGGAATTATAAAAAAATCGCCATGGGAACATCATTTACTGAGTGGTTTTCCACCTCCTGCATTTTACAGTTGGTACGATAACGAATCGTTTCATGCCGAATTTACCGATTTTAATGAAGCACTAGCTGAATCAAAAAAAACCAATAAACCTTTGTTAATTGACTTTACGGGTTGGGCATGTGTTAATTGCCGTAAAATGGAAGAAAGTGTTTGGACAGTTCCCGAAATAAAAGAAAGCTTAAAAAATGATTTTATTTTGGTGTCGCTCTATGTTGATGATAAAGTAGAATTGTCTGAAAACGAGCAAGGTGTTTTTGAATTTGAAGCGAATGGACAAACCAAGAAAAAGAAGATAAAAACCATTGGAAACAAATGGGCAACTTTCCAGACACATGTGTTTCATAACAATTCTCAGCCTTACTATGTAATGTTGACTCCTGATGGGGAATTGTTAGCAAATCCTATTGGATACATGAATAACGTGGAGGAGTATAAAAAATACCTCGATTGTGGATTAACCACCTATAAAAATCAGGAGAAAAAAGTGGTAGCTCCAACATTTCAAATCATTAATACCAAGTAATTCTTAATCTTATCTGATATAAATCATATTTTACAATTTTCCAAAGTACTACTTTCGTTATTTATTGTAATATATAACCGTTATAGTAATACTTATGAATCTGTTTGAAATTGAAAACATTTGGTTTTTTTTAATGCTTTTACCTATCGTTGCATTTATGTATGCAGCTGTAGGGCATGGTGGAGCTAGTGGGTATTTGGCTCTTATGGCATTGTTTAGTTTTGCACCGGAGGTGATGAAACCCACAGCATTATTACTAAATTTATTTGTAGCTGGAATATCTTTTTTTCATTATGCAAAATCGGGGTATTTTAATAAAAAATTATTTTTTTCATTCGCTATAACGTCAATACCATTGGCTTTTTTGGGAGGTATGATTGAAATCGATGCCTCGTTATATAAGAAAATATTGGCAGTATTATTAGTGTTCGCAATATTAAGAATGTTAAATGTTTTTGGTAAAGAAACAAATGAAATTAAAGAAGTGAAAATGTGGCAAGGAGTTAGTATCGGAGGTTCTATTGGTTTTTTTTCAGGTTTAATAGGTATTGGTGGAGGCATTATTCTTAGCCCGGTTATAATACTAATGAAATGGGGAAATATGAAGGAAGCAGCTGCTGTTTCAGCTCTTTTTATTTGGGTGAACTCAGCAGCAGGACTAGGTGGTCAATTAAGCAGCGGAGTAAAAATAGATTCGCAATCAATAATATTGGTTGGCATTGCTGTTGTTGGAGGCTTTTTAGGAGGTTATTTAGGTAGTAAAAAATTCGACAACAAAGTTTTAAGGTATATGTTGGCTTTTGTATTATTTACAGCCTGTATTAAATTGTTTTTTACCTAAATCACCATTTTTCTGTAATGGCTATTTTTCATTATAAACAATACAACTGCCTTTTAGCAATTCTTTAGAAAGTTCGAATTTTTTATCTTCATCCAACATATTAAAATCGCGACTCATTAAACCAAATCCTTCATCGTAACCAATTAAAGCAGTAGCAGCAAAATTGATAGTTTCTAACGTTAATTCTCTTAAATGAATACAGCCTTCACTTCCGCCAATTCGTTCGGAAACTTTTCTGGTAACTCCACGCTCAATTTTAATTCCTATCAATAATTTGGCTTTTAATGCAACCAAAGGGCAAGCCCCATGTGGATGATTAGCAAATTCACATTTGGCATACATAATGGTTTTTGTTTTTGGATCAATATGGAGATTTAACCTAATTAAATGATAAGGGTCGAGAAAAGTTGCTTCCAACATTAAATTGCCGTTCTCTAATTCAAAGGCTTCAATACCAATATCTCTTTTCGATACCAGTCGTTTTACAGGAATCCGTTCAGCTTTTGGGGTATTTTCGTCGGTTGATTTATTTTCCATACAATTATTAAATATTTTTAGGTTTGAAGTAAAGTGTTAAACTCCATAGCAACAAAAGAACGGCAACAAAAGCAGATACTCTACCAATATAATCGCCATGTTTGGTATAAAAAGTAGTTTGGTTGTTGAGGTTTATTTGCCCTGAAATTACATCTTGTTCCCACCATTTGGTAGCTTGTAAAACATCTCCTTTTTGATTAATAAAACACGAAATTCCGGTATTTGCGCTTCTGGCAATGCTTCTGCGGTTTTCAATGGCTCTTAGTCGCCCGTAAGCTAAATGTTGTTTATAGCCGGGTGTGTCTTCCCACCAGCCGTCATTGGTAATGATAAAAATTACGTTGGCTCCTTTTTTTACGTAGTCGGTAACATATTCTCCATAAATAGATTCGTAGCAAATTACCGGAGCAATTTTTACGATTTCGTTATCAAAAATCATCGCTTCTTTTTCAATGCCCAAACTTCCCATTGTCCCGCCAAGGTTAATGGCGTACTTTTCCAATGGAGACAAAATACTAGAAAAAGGCAATTTTTCTACACCCAAAACCAATTTTGATTTGTGGTAAATTTTTAATTCTTCGGTAGTATTAATTTGTAAGGCAGTATTAAAAGCATCGTACCAACCACCTGTTCTTTCGTCCAACCGTACCGTTTCAGTTGGTTTTTTTTCGCTTTTCGGATAATCGATATAAGTATTTGCTCCAATCACAAATTGAGTGTGAGGAAAATCAACCAACATTTTTTTAGATTCAATAACACCATAATTTTCATTCAATTCATCTTCAAAACATTCT
>JACPDX010000097.1 GCA_016183805.1 Bacteroidota bacterium | reverse complement strand
CAAGTCCTTATCAGGCAATAAAACCGGTAAAGAGGGTTGTTCGTTTAATGTTTTTACTAACGATTTGTAATATTTGTTTTTAGGAATTTTTACATCGTCCATGTAATCTTTAAGGTAGGTTTTAACAAATAATTTACCATTTATACGAGCCAAATTAATGTAAAAAATCACTTTTTTTTCCTGAAAAGACAGTTCTTTTAAATCTTTAGCCGAATTGGCAATTCTTAAATCGGCACTGCTCCATGTTTCAAAAGGAATAACTTTTTGAGCGGATAATACACCCGAAAAAAACAATAATAAAATATAAATTACTGATTTAAAGCAGTTAACCATTAAGTTTAAAAATTTTCGGCAAAAATAGAGATTTAATTATTGGTAGCGTAAACTTTTTCACCATTGATAAAAGTGAATTGGACTTTTGTGTTTAAAAGGACTTTTTCGTCAACGGTTAAAATATCCTGATTAAGTATTACAAAGTCTGCCGATTTTCCAACTTCCAAGCTGCCTTTTTCGTTTTCTTCAAAATTTGCTAAGGCAGCCCAAATGGTCATTCCTTTTAGTGTTTCTTGTCTAGTTAGTGCATTTTCTTTTTGAAATCCATTTTCAGGAAAATCAGATAAATCTTTTCTCGCAACAGCCGCATAAAAAGTATTTAAAGGATTAATGCTCTCAATAGGAAAATCAGTACCTAAAGCAATTAAACCGTTTTGTTGCAATAATTTTTTATAAGCGTAAGCATTTTTAATCCGTTTATTGCCTAATCGGTCTTTAGCCCAGTACATGTCTGAAGTAGCATGTGTAGGTTGTACCGAAGGAATAATGTTGTACATCGAAAATAGCTCAAAATCAGCAGAATCCAACACCTGTGCATGTTCTATTCGCCAACGTTTGTCGTTTGAGCCTTTTAAAACAGTTGCATAAATAGATGAGATGAGGTGGTTTGCCGAATCACCAATGCAATGTGTATTCATTTGAAAACCTTTTTCATAAAGCAGAGGAGCATACTTTTCGTAAAATTCTTTTTCGTGTAAAATTAATCCGTATTCAGTATGGGTTAACACATCAGAATAAGGTTGAAGCAAACAAGCACCTCGTGAGCCCAAAGCACCATCAGCATAAAATTTGAATGAAGAAACGGTTAGTCGGTCGGTTTTGTACGGACCTTTTTTTAGGTAATACTCCAACAATTCTTCGGTTGCACTAATCATGGCATAAACCTTCATTTTAAGTTGATTGGTTTTTTGAAGTTCTTCAATCAATTCAATTTGTTGTCGGTCGAGTCCGGCTTCGTCGATAGTAGTTAAACCCACTTCAACTAATTTTTGTTCGGCTAAAAGTAATGCTGTGGTTAATTGTTTTTTGGTTTGGTTTGGTATTACTGTTTTAATTTTTTCCAAGGCATTGTCTAGAAGTATTCCGGTAAGCTTACCGTTCTTTTTTTCGATTATACCGCCATTTATAGTAGTGTTGATGTCTATTTGGGCTAAATCGAGTGCTTTTTGGTTGGCTAAAGCAGCATGGCCGTCCACTCGGGTTAAATAAATGGGTGTGTCGGGAAACAATTCATCTAATTTTTCCTTTGTAGGAAATTCTTTCACTTCCCAATCGTTTTGATCCCAGCCTCTGCCAACAATCCAACCAAATTTATTGGTTTTACTGTATGCAATGGTTTTGGTAATTATTTCATCAAACGAGGTAGTGCCATTTAGGTTTAACTCCTGAAGAAAAGCTGCATAATTGTACAAGTGGCAATGTGCATCAATAAAACCAGGATAAACGGCTTGTTTTTTTGCGTCGATGTATTCTTTTGCGAGGTATTTGTTTTTAATCTCGTTTTCGGCACCAATGGCAATAATTTTTCCTTTATCAACAGCCATGGCTTCAGCAACAGCAAAAGTTTCGTTAACAGTATAAATTTTAGCGTTGTGAACAATTAAATCTATTTTTTGAGATTCGCCACAGCTTATTAAAACAAAAACAATGGACAGAATAATTAAAAAACGTTGCATGGGTTAAAGTATCTTTTTAAGAAAAGTAAATTTATTTTTTAGAGCATCTACATCAATTAACAACAACAAAGCTACAGCTAAAAAAGGTAATCCGGGGACTTTATAACGAACCAATGCTCCAAAAATTGGAATCATTAAACCAATGATAGTGAAAAGAATGATTACAAACGACAAACAAAAAATGACATAAAATAAGCGTTCTCTTTTTTTATTTGGGAAAAATAAAACAACCATAAATAACCCAATAAAAAGCAAGTTCTCTAACGAACTTAACAACACAAAAGGCGATTTGCTTTCCCACAAATAAGGGCGGATAAAAGTATTTAACCAAGCATTTGGCGTGTATTTAAAAATTGATAATCCATTAGATAATTCCGGTATCTCAAAACTACTATTGGCAGGAAAGTAGGTAATATATCGAATAAATTCATGTTGCTTTTCTACCATAATTTCAATAGGATTAAACTTGTGATTGACAAACCAAAGACCGAATAAAAGAATTGAAATAGTAAACAACGCATAAACACAACTTAGAATAGGTTGGGTTTTCGAAAATTTTGAATAGAACAAATACCCTAAAAGAGGAACTGATAAGGCAGCAATAACATAAAGTTTGGAGTAAAGAAGAATAACAATGGAGCCAATCATTAACAACAAGTAATACCACTTAAATTTTATAAAAAATTGTTGAAATGAGAGTAACAAAAATCCTAATCCAAATAGAATTAATCCTTCCTTTAATAAACCGGAGCCCCAAAATAAAACGGAAGGAATAAGAAAAATAGCATAAAACAACCCTTTAGCATTTCCAATAAATAAAGGTTTAAAAAACTTAAACAGTGCTGCTAATCCTAGCAATGAAATAAAGTTAATAAACACATTGTGTACGTATATATAACCAAAAGAAAAACATCGGATAAAAGCATTAAATCGAATAATAATGTGGCTGTCGCTAAATAAATTACTGTTGTATGCCCTATACCAAAAAATCATTTTTTTATAATAGGTTTCATCAAAATAAACGGAGTCGTTATCGAAACCAAAAAGCATTTTAAAATAGTCTATGGGCTTGGTTTTTAGGGCATCAAACATTATTTTGCTATCGTCGAAATACTTGTAAATATCCGATGTGCTGCGGTCGGTGTAATAATAGGTGTAAATAAGGGTAAGGAGAATACTAAAAAGTATTTTTAGCCCAAAGGCTGCAATAAACCAGCTTTTTTGGATTTCGTTGTCATGAAAGAATTTCCACTTGTAAATAATGTAAGCAAAAACACAGCAGTAGAATATGGTTAATAGAAATTGCACAAATAATTTTTGGTTTATCCAGACAATAAAAGTAAATTAATTTTACCATAGATTTTTAGAATAAAATATGTTTTTAAAAAAGCTAATTTTGACCATGACTACAAAAAAACGTTACCGCTTATTTATCGAACATTTTAGTAAGGCTAACCCCACAGCAGAAACCGAATTGCATTATTCCAATCCGTTTGAGTTGTTGGTAGCGGTTATTTTATCGGCTCAATGTACCGACAAACGAGTAAATATAGTAACTAAGGACTTATTTAGGCGTTTTACCAATGCCAAAGAGCTTGCTGAAGCTGATGTAGAAGAAGTGTTTGAATACATTAAAAGTATAAGTTATCCAAACAACAAAGCCAAACATTTGGTGGGCATGGCAAAAATACTGGTAAACGAATTTAAAAGTATTGTTCCGGCTGATGTGGACGACCTACAAAAAATGCCGGGAGTAGGGCGTAAAACAGCCCATGTAATTGCCAGTGTAATTTACCAAAAACCGGTAATGGCGGTAGATACACATGTGTTTAGGGTTGCTAATCGTTTGGGATTAACCATCAATGCCAAAACTCCATTAGAAGCCGAAAAACAACTCACGAAGCACTTGCCGGATGAAGTGATACACGTTGCTCACCATTGGCTGATTTTACATGGTCGTTATGTTTGCGTAGCCCGTAAACCCAAATGTGCAAGTTGCGAAATTGCTCACTTTTGTAAATCGTATGGGAAGTTTAATTAATTGTTTTAAACAAAAATGAATGACTACATTTGGATTAAATACACAAAGTAATTAATTCTGCTAGAACATTTTTTCGGTTACTGATTAATAAAGCATGAAAAAAAGAATAGAGTTTATTTTTCTTGATATCCGTTTTTGGATTATTCTGTTTTTTATCATCCGACTTGTTGGTATTACCAATCCGCCATTAGAAGTTGCACATAACTGGAGGCAGACCGTTGTTGCAATGGTTTCAAGAAATTTTTTGGAGATAGATAATAATATTTTATATCCAAGAGTTGATTTTGCAGGCGAAAAATCTGGGATAACAGGGATGGAGTTTCCTTTGCTAAATTACCTGATTTATTTAGTGTCAGAAATTTTTGGTTATGAGCATTGGTATGGAAGACTAATAAATCTTATCGTTTCTAGTTTCGGGCTCTTTTATTTTTATCAATTGATTAAAAAATATTTCGAACCAAAAATTGCCTTTAATGCAACGTTGGTTTTACTTTTTTCAATATGGTTTTCTTATTCCAGAAAAATAATGCCCGATACTTTTGCCATGTCATTTATTATCGTATCCATATATTATGGAAGCAATTACTTGGATAATAAACAGAAAACAAATCAATACATTAGCCTGTTACTATACGCACTAGTCTTATCATTAGGAGCCTTATCAAAATTACCATCGGCTTATTTATTGATTGTTTTTGTGGTGTTTTTTTTAAACAAAGAAATACTCCTAAAACGGAAAATAGTTTTTTCACTTGCTTCGTTAGCAGCATTATTTTTTCCGGTTCTATGGTATTTCTATTGGGTTCCCTACTTGGTTGAAACGTATGGTTTTTGGCATTTTTTTATGGGAAAAAGCATATCTCAAGGGTTTCTAGAAATCAGTGAGAATATACTTCCAACCTTATACCGATTTTATGATACTGCCATTAAATATGTTGGATTTGGAGCATTTTTGTTTGGTTTAATATATGGCATAATCAATAAACAAAGGATGTTGATTTATGTTTTAACCATCAGCTTTTTGGGTTTTTTAATCGTTATTTTTAAGGCAGGATTCCATTTTCCGCATCACTCTTATTACATCATACCTTTTGTTCCGGTAATGGCATTGGTAGCAGGATACGGCATTGTAATTCTTCCAATTAAATATCAATGTATTTTACTTGGTTTAATTGCTGTAGAAGGAATAGCCAACCAACAACACGATTTTTTCATTAAAGAAAATCAAGTGTATCAACTAAAGTTGGAAGAAAAAGTGGCCCAATTTATTGGCAAAAATGATTTGGTTATTATTAACGGGGGAGACTCTCCACAAGCTATTTATTTTGCACATCGAAAAGGTTGGACGGCTAAAAATGAAGAAATTCAAACACCACTTTTTATGGATTCATTAACTAATTTGGGTGCCAAATATTTAATTATTGATAAGGTAAATGTTGATTTGAAAATGCTACCCTACCATTTAATCAACGATGATGATGATTACTCCATTTATCAACTTAAAAATTAACTGTACATATAAGGCTAATTACATAACAAACTGATAATCAACATTATTTTTTATTGATTATTATTTTATACCTTTGAAAAAGTATAGAGTGGATACGATGCATATGCATCATATCCGCTCGTTAGTCGCCATTGTGAGGAACGTGCGTAACGAACTTTAACGCAACGAATAAAACTTAAAGAAAATGGTTCAACTTTGTATTCTGACTTTATTTTTACATTACTTAATAATTGTGATTTGGGTAGTATCATTAATTATTGGCGGACTAATTTATTTTATTCATCCTCTCAATCCTTCAAGCGTCTCGCTTGGAGTTTAAAAACAGAAATGAAATTCAATGGGATTATAAAAACATGATAAAACGTAAAGGAAAACTTGAAATAACTTAAAACTAATTACACATGAAAAGTTTGCAATTCAGTATCAATATCAAAGCCCCTGCGGCTAAAGTTTACAACATAATGCTTGGTATCGACAACAAAACAACGTATGAGCAATGGACTGCTTTATTTAATCCATCATCTACTTATGAAGGAAGTTGGAAAAAAGGGAGTAAAATTCTTTTTGTTGGCATTGGAGAGGATGGTAAAAAAGGAGGTTTGGTTTCTGAAATTGCCGAAAACATACCCAACCAATTTGTTTCTATCAGACATTATGGGCTTTTAAATGGAGAAATTGAAATAACTGAAGGACCCGATGTTGAAAAGTGGGCAGGTGGTTTGGAAAACTATTCTTTTGAAGAAAACAATGGCATCACTAAAGTTACTGTTGATGTAAACATTACAGAAGATTTTGTGGATTACATGAACAACACATACCCAAATGCACTTGCAAAGTTGAAGGAAATAAGCAAATAGCCATTATTATGACCATTATCTCATTAAATGAAAAGAATAAACGAGATAGAAATAAATATTGACCGATTAAAGAGTGAATTGAAGAACTTCATTAGTTTCTTTGAGCAAGGTTACGACTACAATGTTATGGTTTATGAGTTATGGAACGCAAAAAATATCCTTGGTCATGTTACATTTTGGCACGAGAGTTTTGCAAGGAACATATCTGATTTAGGAAAAGGTATAAAACCTAACCCACTAAAAGGAAAATTATCGGAAGTAAATCAATTGAGTATTGAGACTACTCAAAATACATCAATTAACGGCTTAATCGTTAGACTAGAAAAGGCACAGGCAACAATAGAAAAATACATATTTGATAAAAAAATTGGACCAATACCATATAAAAAAGGTTCACGCGATTACTCAAGAGAAGAATACTTAGAAATTGTTACAAATCACATTCATAAACACTTAAATGATTTAAGAAAGAAGTATTGCAAGACCACAAAATAAATCCAATTTACTTGACCTGAGTAAATAAACGTTGAATCTCCTCAATTTCAATCGTCTTGCTTGGAGTTTTTCTGCAAGTAAAAAATGTTGTGTATTTTACGAAAAACTATTTGGTTGCGGTATATTCCATCCAAAATAAAGATACCTAATTCAAAATCTTGTTCTACTAGAAATATGTACTGTTTTTATAATGATTTGTATATCTTTGTTTAAAGGCTTTAAACATGTGTAAAAAATTTCGCTTATTATTTTTGTTTATAAGCATTATTCTTACGAATAAAACCAGTTTTGCACAAGGGCAGAAAATCTCATTAACACAACTATTAAACCTTGCCGACAGCTTTAAATATAACAATCCGGAAGAGGCTATAAAATATGCACAAAGTGGGTTAAAGATAGCCAATGCATCATCAGACAAGAAGAACGAAAGTAAGGCATACAGTTTATTGGGTATAATTTTGTGTATTCAAGGCGATTATACGGAGTCGTTTAAGTATCATTTAAAAGCATTAAAAATAAATGAACAGTTGAATGACAGTGTATCGATGGCTACCAATTACAACAACATTGGTATGGTGCTCGATAATGCCAACAAAGATTCTTTGGCATTAATTTATTACCTCAAAGCCATACAGATACAAGAACGAAAAAGCAAAAAGAAAGACTTGCTTAAACCATACAATAACATCGGTATTTTATACGCCAATTTATCACAACCCAACAAAGCCATTTATTATTTTGAGAAAGCTGCACAAATTGCTCACTTAACCGAACAGCCAGTAGTAGAAGGAAGTATTAAACACAACATTGCCATATTCTATATTGGTCAAGCTAATTATACCGAAGCTCTTGAGTTGCTCAATCAATCGCTAAATGTACACCAACAAACCAACAACACTAGAGGTGTAGCAACCAATTATCTGTATATTGGAGAAACCTATTTTTACTTAAAAGATGATGAAAAAGGTTTAGATTATCTAAATCGTTCTTTAAACCTTGCAAAAGAAAAGGGTTTTAAAGATATTCTTTCGGAGTGTTACTTACAAGTATCTATGTTTTACGAAGGCAAAAAGAATTTTTCTCAAGCACTAAACCATATAAAACTTTGGGCAGAAGTAGAAAAAGAAATTATCAATGAAGCTTCTGTAAGTAGTATGGCTGAAATGCAAACAAAATACGAAACTGAAAAAAAGGAAAAAGAGAATTTAGCGTTGACCAAAAAAACTGAAGTTCAACAATTAATGATTGAAAATGAAAACCAAAAGAGAAAAAATCAATTAACACTCAGTATAACTTTAATTGGATTAATTATAGCCATCTTTTTGTTTGTTTACTACCGAAGAAAACAGAAACAAAAAACTATACACGCTATCGAATTAGCCGAAGCCGACAAATTAAGATTTAAAGAAGTGATTGAGGCCGAAGAAAAAGAACGTGCTCGCATAGCTCAAGAATTACACGATGGTTTAGGGCAATTGCTTTCGACTGCACGTTTAAATGTGGCATCTTTAGAAGATGTTGTGACGGAAGTAGACAAACCTGACTTAGAACGTTCGTTAAAAATAATAGACGAAGCCTGTGTAGAGGTTCGGAACATCTCGCACAACATGATGCCAAGTGCACTTATTCGACTTGGACTTATTCCTGCAATAACTGAATTGGTAAACAATGTTAACTCCGCAAAAGGTATAAAAATTGATTTTGAAAGTAATGTAGATTCTTCATTGGGGCAATCGTTAGATATTACAATTTATCGAGTGGTTCAGGAAATTTTAAATAACATGATTAAACATGCCAAAGCAAATCACATTAACATATCCATTAAAAAAAATGACGACGATTTAGCCATCAGTATGACAGATAATGGAGTTGGTTTTAATACAAATGAACTAGAAGAAAGCAAAGGCTTGGGGTGGAAAAATATTTTTTCAAGAGTTTCGATGTTGGATGGAAGTATTAAATTAGAATCTGAACTTCAAAAAGGAACGATGGTTTTCATAAATTTGAAATTGAAAAATGGAAAATGAACTAAAAATAGTTATTGTTGACGACCACCAAATGTTTCTTGATGGGATAAAATCGCTTTTAAAAAAAGAAAAGAAAATACACTTTGTCTATGAATCATTGAATGCCGAAGATGCTTTAGAATTTATTAGAAAAAATAACAATATTGATATGCTCATTACTGACATTAGTATGCCAGGCATGAGCGGAACCGAACTCACCAAAATAATAAAACACGAATTTCCACACATCAAAGTATTGGTGTTAACCATGTTTAACAATCCTGCAATTATTAATGATATACTTCAAGCCGAAGCCGAAGGATATATTTTAAAAAATACAGGAAAACAGGAATTACTTGCTGCCATTGATAAAATAATGGACAATGGTACTTTTTACAGCAATGAAGTAATGAACTTGATGATAAATCATAACAGAAAAAAAACGACTTTGAGTACGGAAAAAAAAGAAGAACTTACTCCTAGAGAATTGGAAATATTAAAATTAGTTTGTGAAGAACTCACCACAGCCGATATTGCCGAAAAACTATTCATCAGTCCACGCACGGTAGATACGCACCGTAAAAATATCCTCGAAAAATCAAAGTCAAAAACAATTGTTGGGCTTATTAAATATGCCTTTGAAAACAATATTCTAGAATAAACAAGACGGCTTACGTAATTTAAAAAATTCACACCATATTATTTTCCTGAGATTAATATCTATACCTAATGGTACTGATATAAAATACCTATTCCTACGGATTGTAACAGATCCATTAACCATATAGTTTTGTTTGGTAAGTTTCTCAATAAATCAATTAAACATAAAAACGATGAAAAAAATATTACTAAATTCAATGTTAACCGCAACGCTCTCCGCATGTATCGGATGGAGCAATGTTGCAAATGCACAGTCCCTTTTCAAGGATCTTGTTCCGGGAGCCAATCAAGGCTCACAACCAAAAGATTTTATTACCGTGAGCGGAACAATGTATTTTATCACTGTTATTAATGGCAGCAGTTCTTACTCGCACCGCCTTTGGAAATCGGATGGCACTCCTGGGGGTACTGTTGTGGTAAAAGATTCCATTATTAACACCAATGTCGGGGATGTAATGAAAATGTTTGATGTAAATGGAACACTTTTTTATACCTTAGCAAAAAACGGTTCAGCAACATCTGCAACCCTATTCGAAATTTGGAAAAGTGACGGAACAACAGCAGGAACTGTAAGGATTGATTCTTTAACTTGTTCGGCTGGTGGGACTCCTCAAAACTGGATTGTAGCCGGAGACAAATTATTTTTCTCTAAAGGATCAGTTGCCAATCCTTTCGACCGTGAATTATGGGTTTGTGATGGAACCCCCGGTTCAACCCAAATGGTAGTTGACCTCAATCCCGGAACAATTGGAGGCCTTTCCAATCAACCAATGGGAGCTTACAATGGTAAAGTGTATTTTCAAGGATCTGAGAGCAGTAATTTTGGAGCACCGATTAATTTTGAACTTTATTCAAGTGACGGTACAGTTGCAGGAACAACACTTGTAAAAGATATTAATCCGGGCACAAGTAGTTCTGAACCTGGAAGCTGGGTGCTTTATAATTCTGAACTTTATTTCAATGCAAATAATGGAAGCGGAACAAAAGGTTTGTGGAAAACAGATGGAACAACTGTTGGCACTATGGAGGTTTTAGCAAATGCAAATGACTTTAATCCGAAAGTTGTTTTTAATAATTTTTTATACGCAACAAATGGAATAAATTTATGGAAATCGGATGGAACTACTGTGGGAACTGTATTTGTTATGGATTCGGCAAATGTAATTAACGGAGCAACTTCCTCTTATCTCTTTACACAGTATATGAAATCTCTTGCCGTTGCTCCATATTTTGAAATGCTTTACAAAAAGACGGATGGCACTACCTCCTCAACAATTTCATATGACCACGGCAATAGTGCATCCTATGTTTTACTTAACGATAAAATGTATCAAAGAGGACAAAATTACCCTGTAGCCGGAATTAGCGGATTGTGGGTAAATGATGGTACGGAAGTGGGTACGTCTTTACTTTTCAATGCTCCTTATATGGGTTTACCATATGTTTTTAATGGCACAATTTTCTTTTCCAATTTTTCATCTGCCGAGGGTTATGAATTATGGTCTTATACACCGGTAAGTACAGGTTTATCTGCAATTCAAAATTCACAACCTGAAGTTACTATTTATCCTAATCCCTCAAACGGACATTTTCAATTAAATATCAGCAACATTCCGTCTGTAAAAACAACAGTAGAAATTTACAGTACAACTGGAGAAAAAGTGTATGGCGGAACAATCATTAAACAGCAAAGCGAAATAGACATCTCAAATTTATCAAACGGAATCTATTTTGCGAGAATAAATGACCAGACAAAAGTTTACAGCACTAAAATTATTGTGCAGTAAAATCTATTTTACAACAAGTGGAGCGTTATATTTTACAATATAACGCTCTTCTCGTTTTTGATAGGAATGGTTTAGCTTTAAACAAACCATTTTTCCTTTAAAAATATTCCGTCCAAAATAGTAAATTTGCAACCTTAAATTTATTAGTAAATGGAATTAGCAAAAACATATTCGCCGCAAGAGATAGAAAGTAAATGGTACGCTTACTGGTTAAAAAACAAGTTTTTCGAATCGAAACCCGACCACCGTGAACCATACACCATTGTTATTCCTCCACCCAATGTTACCGGCGTGTTGCACATGGGACACATGCTCAACAACACCATACAAGATGTATTAATTCGTCGTGCTCGAATGCTTGGCTACAATGCTTGTTGGGTACCCGGAACCGACCACGCCTCCATTGCTACCGAAGCGAAAGTGGTAAACCTGTTGCGTGAAAAAGGTATTACCAAAGCTGATATTTCTCGCGAAGATTTTTTAAAACACGCTTTTGAATGGAAAGATAAATACGGCGGCATTATATTAGAACAACTAAAAAAATTGGGTGCTAGCTGCGATTGGAGTCGTACACGTTTTACCATGGAACCCAAGTTAAACGAGGCGGTTATTAAATCGTTTGTCGATTTATACCAAAAAGGCTACATCTACAAAGACTGGAAAATTGTAAACTGGGATCCGACCGCTCAAACCACTTTATCGAACGAAGAAGTGATTCGTAAAGACGAACAATCGAAACTGTATTACGTTAGTTATAAAATAAAAGACAGCAACGAAACCATTACCATTGCCACTACCCGACCAGAAACCATTATGGGCGATACCGCCATTTGTGTTCACCCAAAAGACGAACGTTATTTTCATTTGCATGGCAAAAAAGCCATCGTGCCAATGATTAACCGTGAAGTACCAATTATTTGTGATGATTATATCGATATTGAATTTGGAACAGGTTGTCTAAAAGTTACTCCTGCACACGATACCAACGATTATGAAATCGGTCAGAAACACGGTTTGGAAATTATCGACACCTTTAACGACGATGGAACAATGAGCGAAAAAGCTCAACTATTTGTTGGAGAAGACCGTTTTGTTGCCCGTAAAAAAGTTGCTGAGTTATTAAAAGAAATGGATTGTTTGGTAAAAGTTGAAGACATTACCAACAATGTTGGATATTCTGAACGTAATCCAACCACAGTGGTTGAGCCAAAACTGTCGTTGCAATGGTTTGTGAGGATGGACGAAATGGTAAAACCAGCCATGGAACACGTAATGAATGATGACATTCAAATGTACCCGGCGAAATTTAAAAATACCTACAAATACTGGTTGGACAACATTCGCGATTGGCCTATTTCTCGTCAGTTGTGGTGGGGACAACAAATACCTGCATATTATTACAACGAAGCCAATGATTACGTAGTTGCCGAAAACAGTGAGGAAGCATTAAAATTAGCCAGAGAAAAATCGGGTAATGCCAACTTACAAATCACCGATTTACGACAAGATGAAGATGTGGTTGACACTTGGTTTTCTTCATGGTTATGGCCTATTTCGGTGTTCGATGGTTTTGATAAAAACAGCAAAGATTTTGATTATTATTATCCAACCAATGTATTGGTTACCGGTTGGGACATTATTTTCTTTTGGGTTGCCCGAATGATTTTTGCAGGTTACGAATTTAAAAACGAGAAGCCGTTTAAGGATGTTTATTTTACTGGAATGGTAAGAGATAAACAACGACGAAAAATGAGTAAATCGCTCGGAAATTCGCCTGATGCGTTGGAATTGATTGAACGATTTGGTGCCGATGGCGTTCGTTTTGGAATGTTATCGTGTGCTGCTGCGGGCAACGATTTATTGTTTGATGAATCATCGTGCGAACAAGGAAAAAACTTTTGTAACAAATTATGGAACGCCTTTAAACTTGTAAAAGGTTGGGAAATTGACGAAACCATTCCTCAGCCCGAAAGTGCAAAAGTAGGTATCGAGTGGTTTAACGCACAATTGAATAAAACCCTTGTTGAATTGGAAGACAATTTTGAAAAATATCGTTTGTCGGAAGCATTAATGGAAACTTATAAGTTGATATGGAACGACTTCTGTGCAGTTTATTTAGAAATAGCGAAACCTGCTTATCAACAACCTATCGATCAAAAAACCTATGAACAAACTACTCAGTTTTTTGAGCAATTAATGGCAATTTTACATCCTTTTATGCCATTTGTTACAGAAGAATTGTGGCAAAATATAGAAACTCGTGAAGAAGGTGAATCGTTAATGATGAATTCTTTTCCAAAAGCCGGTAAAGTTGATGAAAAGTTGATTGATGAACTAAACTTTGCCATGGAGGTAATTACAGAAATAAGAACCATTCGTAAACAAAAAAATATTCCGAATAAAGACCAAGTTGAATTGTTTGTAAAAATCAACCAAAAAACAAACAAACGTTTTGATGCTGTAATTTCTAAGTTAACCAACTTGTCATCGTTGAACTATACCAACGATAAAGTAGAAGGAGCTTTTTCATTTGTAGTAAAATCGAATGAATATTTTATTCCAATAGCTGAAAATATTGATGTAGAAGCAGAAAGAGAAAAAATTAAAAAAGAATTGGATTACACTTTAGGGTTTTTAAATTCGGTAAACCAAAAATTATCGAACGAGAGGTTTGTAAATAATGCTCCTGAGCAAGTTTTAGCCATAGAACGTAAAAAACAAGCTGAAGCAGTATCAAAAATTAAAGTATTGGAAGAACAGTTAATAAATTTTGCTTAATATACTTGGTATGAAAAGAATTGTTTTTATTATTTTTCTTTTTGCCGGTTTTATGGCAAAATCACAATCTATATTTAGATGGGGATTGGTAGGTGGTATTAATGCTTCAAAAATTGTAGCTGATACCAAAACAAAATCATTAAATGGTTTTCATGCCGGTTTAATTGGTGAAATTAAAACCCCAATACATTATGGTTTTGAGGCAGATGTCCTTATATCTTCCAAAGGTACGGCGGTAGAAGGTTTAAATGCTAATTTAGAAAACACGATATTTTATTATAAATTAAACTATCTTGATTGCCCTATTTTAATAAAACGATATTTTTTAAAAGTATTAAATGTTCAGGCAGGACCTCAATTTTCTTACTTATTGACTGCCAATTTTAAGGATGAAGATATAAAATCAAAACTAAATGCATTCGATTTAGCATTGGTAGCAGGGTTAGAGTTGGATGCAAAAGTGGCAAAAGCCTCTATTCGATACAATTATGGAATAACAGAGATTGGGGAAATGAACGGAATAAACAGTGTTCTTCAAATAACTTTGGGTATTTGGATAAATTAAGGAGGGTTCTAAAAATTAACCTTATGTTCATTTTAAATTAATTTAAATGCTACAATTTTGGTAAAACTTATTTTATGCCAAAAAGTAAAAATTTTCCGATAATAAACAGAGATCAAAGCTGGTTGTCTTTTAACGAAAGGGTATTACAAGAGGCTGAAGATTTGTCTGTTCCTTTAATAGAACGTATCAGGTTTTTAGGAATTTTTTCCAACAATTTAGATGAATTTTACCGCATACGTGTTGCTGCAAATAACCGATTGGTTGAGGCAAAAATAAAATCTTTGGAGCATGAAAATCAATCTCCTAAAGAAATATTAACCCGCATCAATAAAACATCTATTAAACTCCAAAACAGGTTTGAAAATGTTTATAAATCTCTTTTGAACGAGTTGGAAAATGAACAGATTTTTGTTGTAAACGAAAAAACGCTGCCACAGGAACATGTTGATTTTGTGAACGATTATTTCGATCAAATTGTCCGCCCTACACTTGTTCCCATAATGCTCCATTCTAAAACACCTTTTCCTAAACTTAAAGGTAAATCCATTTATTTTGCGGTAAAATTAACAGTATCAGATAAAATTGAAGAGTATGCTATTATGGAAATACCTTCTTTAGTATTACCCCGATTTATTATTTTACCTAATATCGAGCATAAAAAATACATTATTTTGTTGGATGATGTTATCCGATTTAAACTGGATAGTGTTTTTGCCATTTTTAACTTTAAAAAAATTGAAGCATATACAGTTAAAGTAACTTTAGATGCTGAGTTGGATATCGACCAAGATATTTCTCAGAGTATTATTGATAAAATTTCAAAGAGTTTAAAAACTCGAAAAAGTGCCTTGCCGGTAAGGCTTGTTTACGATTCGGAAATGCCAAAAGACCTGTTGGATTTTATTTTGGCGAAAAACAAATCAACCAAAAGCGATAGTATCATTCCAGGTGGCAGGTATCATAATTTTAAAGATTTTATCGACTTCCCTAATGTTGGTAGAGTAGGATTGAAGGTTGAAAAGTTAAAGCCTTTAAAACACCCCGATCTTGTAAACAAAACAAGTATTTTAGCCGAAGTTGATAAAAAAGACATTTTAATCAATTATCCCTATCAAACTTTTACACATTTAATTGATTTGTTGCGGGAAGCTGCAATTGACCCTAAAGTAACTTCAATAAAAATAAATTTATATCGGGTAGCGAAAAATTCAAAAGTGGTAAATGCATTAATAAATGCTGCAAAAAATGGTAAAAATGTTACCGTTGTTATTGAACTGTTTGCCCGATTTGATGAACAAGCCAATATACAATGGTCGAACAAAATGATTGATGAAGGAATAAAAGTTATTTTTGGTCATCCAGGCTTAAAGGTGCATTCAAAACTAATTTTAATCACTAAAAAAGATAAAAATAAAATTATAAGGTATGCCCATATTGGTACCGGCAATTTTCACGAAATTAATGCGGCAATATATGCTGATACGTCGCTCTTGACTAAAGATAAAAGGCTAACTAATGAAGTTTATAAAGTTTTTCAACTATTAAAAAATAATATAGAGCAACCTGTATTTAAACATTTAACCGTTTCGCCCTTTAATGCCAGAAGAAAAATATATGCATTACTTGATACTGAAATAAAAAATGCAAAAGCTGGAAAACCTGCTTATATGATTGTTAAGCTCAATAATTTGGTTGACCCGCTTGTCATAAAAAAAATGTATCAGGCAAGTAATGCCGGTGTAAAAATACAGTTGATTATTCGTGGTATTTGCTCTTTAGTTCCGGGCATTAAAAATTATAGTGAAAATATTGAAGTAATAAGTATCATTGATAGCTTTTTAGAACATTCCAGATTGATGGTGTTTTGTAATGGTGGTAAGGAACTTTATTTTTTAACTTCTGCCGACTGGATGACAAGAAATATTGATAGAAGAATTGAAGTAGGTTGCCCGATTTATGATAAAAAATCACAAAAAATTATTAAAGATATGTTGACCATTCAACTGGCTGACAATACAAAAGCCAGATTTATTAATAAATCACAAAACAATACCTATAAACTACCTACAGCTAAGGTTAAAGTTAGATCACAAATAAAATTATATAATTATTTTAAACAACAACTTGAAAATAGTTGATAACTGTTTAGAAAATGTTTCAATTTTAAGCCTTAAAAACATAAACTTGCAGCATTCAAATCTATTTAATGAGATATGCCGCAGTAGATATAGGTTCAAATGCCGTTCGTTTGCTTTTTTGTGATGTTGATGTCTATCAAAATCATAAGGAAGTAAAAAAAATATCGTTGATTCGATTGCCCATTCGTTTAGGACAAGATGTTTTTACCAAGAAGAAAATTTCCACAAAAAACATCAGCAGTTTGGTAAAAGCAATGGAAACTTTTAAAAATTTATCAGCAATATACGAAGTAGTGAATTCCAGAGTGTGTGCAACTTCAGCATTTCGTGAAGCAAAAAACGGCAAAGAGGTCATTGAAAAAATCAAAAAAAAAACTGGTGTTGCCATAGAAATTATTGATGGAGATACCGAGGCAAAATTAATTTTAGAAACTCATATATCGGATAAATTAAACCCAAAGGGTACTTTCTTATACATTGATGTTGGTGGAGGTAGTACCGAACTTTCTGTTTTTTCGGAAGGAAAACAAATACAGTCAAAATCTTTTAAAATAGGAACCATTCGTTTAAAAAATGATTTGGTTACCGATTCTACTTGGAAAGAAATGGTAGTATGGATAATAAAAACCATAAAAAAACATCAGCCCGAGTTAGCGATTGGAACAGGAGGAAACATCAATAAACTCTATAAAATGTGTGGGTTAAAAGATTACAATCTTTTTGAGTACAACCAACTTGAACAAATGAACAATTTTTTAATGCAACACACCATTGAAGAGCGTATTTTAAAACTTGGTTTAAAGCCTGATAGGGCTGATGTTATTACTCATGCTGCTAAAATATATTTAACCATACTTGAAACTGCTAAAATTGACAAAATGTTTATCCCTAAACTTGGTTTAGCCGATGGAATAATATATAAACTAAGTGAAAAAATGAATGGTAAAGTTTGATAGACATACTTGTTATAAATTTAACAAAATAATTAAATTTTCTATATTATTATAGACTCACAGAAAAGACTTTCCATATAACACAATACAATAATCTTGTTTTCAGTAATTTAAGTCTAATTTGTTTAGATTTCGAATTGTTTGTTTAATTTATATTATTTATTTTTGGTGCAACCATAAAACAAATGGACTAGTCTGTGAGTTAAAAAAATACCTATGATAAAAAAAATTTCTTTTACAATTATATTGCTATCTATATTCGCTTTTTATAATGCTCAAAATATTCATGATTGTTTGGGTGCAGTTCCATTGTGTGGCAACACGTATAACCAAACAAGTACTCTAAATGAAGTTGGTAATATTCCTAACGAAATAAATGTATCTTCTGGTAATCAATGCCTTATAGATGAAGTTGGTGGTGTTTGGTACACATTTACACCATCAACAACCGATACACTAAGATTTTCTATTGTACCAACAAATCCTGCCGGTGAAGATTATGACTGGGCTTTATTTGATTTAACCGGAGCAAATTGTTCTGATTTATCAACCGGAAACCCATTTTCCTATTTAATAGCCGGAAATACGGCTGGTGATGACAATGGTTTCCCCCCTTTTCTTAATCAAGGATCAACTGGAATTAATAGTGATAGTGCAGTAGTTGGGACTGCTAATTGTGTTGGTCCTGGACCTGGAGATGGAAGTGGTTCTGGTCCATCCGATTGGAATGCTTTTAATACTGATGTTGTGGTTCAAGCCGGGCGTACTTATTACTTATATGTAGCACAATTTAATGGCTCTCAAGGTTATACAATAGATTTCTCAGCATCACAAGCCTCTTTGTATGATTCCATCCCTCCAAGCCTTGTTTCTGTTTCATCAATTAATTGTAATGGTTTATCTATTCAAATCTTATTTAGTGAAAAAATAACATGTTCTTCTCTTCAAAATAATGAATTTACCATTACTGGTCCAACTGGAATAATACACTCAATATCTAACATTACTTCTTCTATATGTGGTGCTGGAGGCACTTCTGATTCTATATATATAGCTACAGTTAGCCCTGCAATGTTACAAAGTGGAACATATACATTCTCTTATGATTCTTTAGCAAATGGATCTATACAGGATGCATGTGCTAATATGATGTCCTCTGCTAATGTTAATTTTAGTATAAATATTCCTCAAGCCACTGCAAATGTAACTCAACCAACTTGCATAAATAATGACGGAAATATAACTTTGACTCCTACAGTTTTGGGCTCTTATACCTATGTATGGACTCCAAATGTTTCTACATCAAATTCAGCCTTTTCACTTTCTGATGGTAGTTATCAAATTCAAATTTCTAATGATACATGTTCTTGGGATACCACAATAACACTTGATACTCCTATAGGTTGTGGATGTTCAAATCCTTTTATATTATCAATTGATAGTAGCGCTAACACAACATGTGGAGGGTCGAGTGCTTGTAATTATTCTGGGCCATCTATTTTAATTAACGAAATTAATTTGGTTCCTTCTGCTAACGATGGTTCTATTTATGGTGGAACTGGAACTCCTAATGTAGAGGAAGGAGAATGGATTGAGTTATATAATCCGGATTGGTGTAATGCTGTAGACATTTCCGGATATATTTTGGGTAGTTATAATTCTACGGGTTCTATCTTTCCTCCATTTGCTTCAAATGGAATGGGGTTTATGCTCCCCCAAGGGACTATTGTGCCTCCTTCAGGGTTTGTGGTGGTAAGAGGTCGAAATACATCACCTCCGTCTTCATCTGCAATTGATATTGTAGTTGATAATTTGGGAGGAAATTTATGTATTGATGGAGGTATTAATAACTCAAGAATTTGGTTTCAAAACGCTGGGGGTTGGTTTGGTTTTTATGATGCTTCCGGTGTTCCGCAAGATATTGTAAAATGGGGAAGTCCAACAGCAAGTGACTTAAATGGAGTCCCTTGTATTCCATCCTCATCATCAATTTCATCACTAGTTTCTGCAAATGCGTCTGGAATATTATATAGCTTGGGTGTAACTCCTAGTACAGGGCAAACTTATGTACGGATTCCTGATGGTGGAAATTGGTCAACTATAACACAATCTGAAAATTCTTCTTACGGAACGTGTAATGATCTTGTGGGTGGTTGTGTAATAGGTAATGGAGGGGTGAGCACTTGTGATGGTTCTGCTACAGTTAATATTGTTTCTGGAGGAACTGGTCCATTTACTTATCAGTGGAATGATGCCCTTAATCAAACAACTGCTACCGCGGATAGTTTATGCCCTGGCACATACTGTGTAACTGTAACAGATGCATCTGGTATATGTTCTGAGACTATTTGCGTTGAGATTTTAGATAGTTCTAAAATAACCTTTAATGTTCAGGTAAACAATCCGACTTGCTCTAATGATGATGGAAATATTACATTAACACCAGACTCAGTCGGAAACTACAGCTATGCATGGACTCCAAATGTATCTTCAACAAATACTGCATCATCTTTATCTAGTGGTGTTTATCAAATCCAAGTTACTAATGGCTCTTGTGCTTGGGATACTTCAATAACACTTACAGCTCCAGTTGCTTTTATGGTATCTTCTAGTATCGTTGAACCATCATGTTTAGATAATGACGGCAGTATTAGCCTTAACCCAAATTTACCAGGTTCTTATACTTATACGTGGACTCCAAATGTGTCTTCATCAAATGCAGCAACAAATCTATCATCTGGAACTTATCAAATTAATGTTTCAGATGGCTCTTGTGATTGGGATACTACTATTATTATCAATACTCCTACTAACTCATTAACTATTTCATCCATGATTACTCATGCCACATGTGGTAATTCAAATGGGGAAATAATCATTAATGCATCAAATGGAGTTGGATATCTTGATTATAGTATCGATAATGGAACAACAAGTCAGACTGGAAATATCTTTAGTGGATTACTAGATGGAACTTATGACATAGTTGTAACTGACTCATTAGGTTGTCAAACACAAGAACAAGTAACAATAAATATGTTAAGCAGTCCTACTATCACAAACATCATACAAGTTGACGAAAAATGTACCTCAACTGATGGTCAGATAACAATTATTGCTTCTGGAAGTAGTTCGTTAAACTACAGTATTGATAATGGCATAACTTCACAGAGTAATAATGTTTTTTCTGGACTTTCTGCTGGCACTTATGATATTGTAGTAACCGATGCAAATGGTTGTCTAATTACTCAACAAGTTGTGCTAGGTAGAATAAATACAGTAGCCGCAAATTTTATTGCCACACCTACTACTGGATTAGCTCCTCTTGAAGTGGATTTCACGAACCAAAGTTCTGGAGCGACATCTTATACATGGATTTTTGGGGATGGGAATACATCTACATTGGTAGATCCTAGCAATACATATGTAACATTTGGTGATTATTTGGCAACTTTAATTGCTA
The DNA here is from genome assembly GCA_016183805.1 of Bacteroidota bacterium. Classification (GTDB taxonomy): domain Bacteria; phylum Bacteroidota; class Bacteroidia; order Flavobacteriales_E; family Vicingaceae; genus Vicingus. The sequence goes on along the minus strand of JACPDX010000097.1, from coordinate 3,620 downwards.
CTGATGGTTTTGGTTGTTATGACACAACAAAAATCACCATCATAGTTACAGATATTTTTACTATTTTAGTCCCTAATGTATTTACTCCAAATGGAGATGGAAGTAATGATGTGTTTCAAATCAAATCAACTTTTATTGATGAATTAGAAGTAAGAATTTTTAATCGTTGGGGAAACCAATTGTTTGAAATAAAATCTCCATCAGATTCTTGGAATGGAGGGGATTCATCAGATGGCACTTATTTTTATGCACTCAAGGCTAAAGGTAAAGATGGGGAAGTATTAGAAAAAACTGGAACTATAACATTAATTAGATAATATCCATACCACAAGTCAGTGAATTACTTCAGTGATTTGTGGTTTTAAACTTAATTTAAAGATTTAGTATAAAGTGTCTGAGTAGGAAAAGCAAACGATAGACCATTTTCGTTAAATCTTTTAAGTACTTCTATACTAATTTCAGATTGTGTAAGAAAAATGTCTGATTCTTTTTTGATGTAATAAATAAAATTAATACCTAAACTGAAATCACCGAAACTATCAAAACTAATTAATGTTCCTTCATCCAAATTTGAGTTATTTAAAGAAATATCTTTTAAAATATCCATAGCTTTTTGCATACTTTCAGGAGTAGTGTTATAAACCAATCCTAACTTCAATACAACTTTTCTTGAAGGTTCTGCACTAACATTTTCAACCATGTTGCCAATAAATAATGAGTTTGGTATAGTTACCAATCTGCCCTCTAAAGTTCTCATTCGGGTAACCTGAAAACTAATTTCAGTGATAAACCCATCAAACCCATTTATTTTAATTCTATCTCCTAGCTTAAATGATTTTACGGTAAAAACCATTAATCCTCCAAACATGTTTGAAACCGTTTCTTTTGCAGCCATCGCCAATGCTAAACCTCCAATACCTAAACCTGCAATTAAAGCACCAACATCATACCCGGCATTATTCAAAGCTACAATTAACCCAACCGACCAAATAACTGTTCGAACACCTTTTTGTACTATTGGAACAACTTGATTATCTAAATCTGTATCTGATTTTTCGGTTAATGGCACCACATATTCTCTGATGATTGCATCAATAAATCGGGATAAAAACCAGGTAACATTAACCGCAACTAAAATATGATAAATTTTATTTAACCAATTATCTAGTCCTATTGGAAAATGAAGTCGCTCTAGACCAATCCAAATACCTGCAATAGCTATAGCCAAAACAACAGGTTCTTCAACCATATCGATAATAATATCATCTAATTTGGATTTCGATTTAGCCGTAATTTTTTTAAGAAATTTATTAGAAATCCAAAAAACTATTTTACCGATAATTATTGAACCCAGAATAATCGACAAACTTATTGCCCACTCCATAATGGTATTGTTGTAAAATTGTTTTGCAAATAAATCTTTCATAGCTTGCTATTTAATTTTTGCAAATTTAGTAATTCAAAAAGAAACTACTAAATTGATTTACATGAATAAATACGTATGGTTTTTGTAAGTTTGTTTTATGCTATAACTACAAAAATTGTATTTCAAAAAACTCATATCGTTACTAATTCTTATTACAACGTTTAATGTATCTTTTGCTCAAGATACCTTAAATGTTAAACGATTAAAAACTGTTGTAGCAACAGAATCGATAGTTTATTCAGTTAGTATGATTGGTTTGTATCAATTGTGGTACAAAAACGAACCTACTTCTCCGTTTCATCTTTTTAACGATAACCAACAATGGTTGTATATGGATAAAATTGGGCATGCAATGACTTCTTATTATGTGGGTAAAGTTGGTTACGAAGCATTAAGTTGGAGTGGAGTAACCAAAAAAAAAGCAATTTGGTATGGTGGAACTTTAGGACTAGCATTTTTAACTTCAGTAGAAGTATTTGATGGTTTTTCCAATGGATGGGGATTTTCTACCGGGGATATGGCAGCAAATATTTTTGGTTCGGGGTTATTTATTGGTCAACAGTTGGGTTGGAAAGAACAACGGGTTCTGTTAAAATATTCGTTTTATCCTACCGATTATGCAGCAAAACGTCCAAATTTATTAGGTGAAAAATTTTTACAACAAACACTTAAAGATTACAATGGGCAAACCTATTGGCTAAGTGTAAATGTTGCTTCATTTTTAAATGAAGAATCAAAATTCCCAAAATGGTTGAATATTGCTGTTGGTTATGGTGCTGACGGAATGTTGGGTGGGCGTGATAATAAATTTATTTCGAACAATGAGTATTTTGATTATTCAGACATTAAACGCCAAAAACAATTTTACTTGTCATTAGATATTGATTTAACCCGAATAAAAACCAAAAATCAATTCCTTTCGGCTGTTTTTAACACTTTTGGATTTATAAAATTTCCCTTTCCTACACTAGTTTATGAGGAATCGGAGGACATAAAACTAATACCTATCCAATAAAAAAATACATTTTCATTTACACCTTCTTTTTAAAAAATTATAAGTGGACTAAATGATTTACAACCTAGTCTGAAAATTTATTGGAATATAGGGATTAACAATCAAAAACAAGGTAAAAAAATGAAGATGAGTAGATTTACTACTCATCTGCTGAACGATTCCCAATTTTTACATTTTTATTCATATAATTGTAATTGCGAGTAGCATATATTAAATTATTCTGATGAAAATTTCTTTGTTTATATCCATCTTTATCAAACCATGTACATTCAACAATTACATTGCTTTCATGCCATCCAATCCAGCTACTATATTCACGAGCATATTTTTGTACTGTCATTATTGGGGAACCACTTCTAAGTTGTACTTTGTCTCCTGGTTTAAATATTCTTTTCATAGCTATTTAATTTATAGGTTCAACTTATTTTTATTTCTTTTTTGGTGACCATATTTCACCATATTTTTGATAAAATTCATTTTTTACAGAATCCATATCTTCCATAATTTTCTTAAAATATTCATCATTTATTTCAAATCTTTTTCTAAAAAAATCTGTGTGAAAGAAATCATCATAAAACAATGAGTCATTGAAAAACAATTTGTCAAATTGTTTATTAAAAACATCAGAATAATAATTTTTAAAGAACGGATTAAACTGATTAAATAAACTGTCCATTAATGTTGTATCACCTTCAATATTAGAATAATATAAAGTGTAGGTAGAATCAAAACCAATCTGATTCCCAAATTCATCATATTTTTTATTCACTCGTATATTAAACCTTGGCTCTTGTTCTAATGTTTCTATTTTATTTTTGGATTTACCACTTGGAATGCCTTTTTCACTCTGAGCCTCACATGAAGAAAGTAATAAAAGGCTAAAAGTTACGATATAAATTAATTTTTTCATTTTACAGTCCTCCTATAATTAATTTTCAAATATCAATTTATTGAATTGATTTTTTATTAAACCAATCTATATTAATAATATCCTTTGCACCTAAAGATTCCTTTTTCTCAACACCAATTAGTTTAGACATTATTATGGAAATACTTCATTCCAAACTTTTTCTAATTTCTCATGGCACGGCAACAAAATAAGAGTATGATTTAAGTTTACCTTTACCATATTTTATTTAACAAGTAAATTGCCAATATGGTTAAATTATTTTTGCTAAT
>JACPDX010000096.1 GCA_016183805.1 Bacteroidota bacterium | reverse complement strand
GAATAACAACAAAATACCTTTTAAATATGAACCATGTTTTAGTTTATCTAAAAATTTGAGCAACACATTAAAAATCATGAAAATAATACCTACATGAAGCCCTGAAACAGCCAAAACGTGCATGGCTCCAGAACTAGAATATGCACTTTTTAGTTGAGCCTCGATGTTGTTTTTGTAACCGAGAATTAGAGCAGAAGCAACTCCAAGTTCATTATTGGTTAAGCCAAGTTGCTCGAGCGTAGCAATCATTTTTCGTCGAACCAAATCGGCAAAAGCATAAATGTTGTATGTTTCCGGATGTTCGAGCAACGTCCAATTTGTTGTTTTTAAAAAGGTTTGTTGATTGATTAAATGGAATGACAAGTATTTTTTATAATCAAATTCTAAAGGATTTTTGGGTTCTGGGATATCCTTAAATTCGGGTTGAAACGAAATGTAATCGCCCATATTTAAGGTTTCAGATAAGTGGTCTTTTTCAAGAAAAACAATCGTTTTTCCTTCTACATTTTTCCAATGTTCTTGGGTTCTTGTTCCTTTTATGGCTAAAACACATTTTACAATTTTATCTTTTTTAACGGGCGGTTCTGCAATTTCACCAATAATTAATTGCTCGTTTAAATTGCTTAAGTGATGTTGGTTTTGTCCCGTATTAAATACGGGATGAGATTTTAGTTGGGTTAAAATTGTCCCCAATAAGAAAAAAAGCACATAAATGTGTAAACCAAAAACCCATCGAATTTGGTAATTTGAGTTTATTTTTTTAATGGCTGATAAAACAACAAAACTGATGAAAAAACTACTAAAAATAAGTATAGAATAGTGTTGGTTTAAAGGGTAATAAACAGCACTTATAATTCCAATAATAAAAGGAATTAAAAGCCTTAATTGAGGAAGATGATTTAACTTACTCTTCATTCAGCGAATTTATCTTATTTTTGATAAAACCAATCGAATCAAATGCGTTTAATCTATACTTTTTTATTTCTCTTTCCTTTTGTTGTTTTTTCGCAATCGCTTACCGAGAAAATAAACAAACTCGAACAAGAAATTGAGTTGTTGGACACCAAAAATTCAGTGTTAGTTAATCAACTCAATGAACTCAAATTAGAAAAAATAAGAGAAGATTTGCATTTAATCGGTATGCCGCAAACCATTGCTACCGAAGAAATTATTTGCCATTCAGCTATGTGCTTAGTGTATTCCGAACCACACGAACAAGCCAAATGGGTGGCTCACATTATTTTGCCCGATATTGTAAAAGGTAAAGAAAGCCGCTCTAACAATTTTAGAAAAGATATGCTGATAAAAACAGGAAGTTCGGAAGACAACGATTATGCTCTAAAAATTAAACAGCCTGATGGTAAATACAAATACGATGGTTTTGGTTTTGACAGAGGTCATTTAGCTCCTTCTGCAGATTTTAAGTGGTCGAAAAAAGCCTTGTCGGAATCTTATTTTTATTCTAACATGTCGCCACAAGTAGCAGATTTTAACCGACTTAAATGGGCGGATTTAGAAGCCATGTTTCGAGAATACGTTACCAATCATACCGAAACGCAACTTTATATTGTTACAGGACCAATTTTGTACGATACCTTGCCAAAAATTGAACGAGGTACAAACAAAGTAACCATTCCGGAATTTTATTACAAGGTGGCTTTGGATTTAACCAACCACAAAGCCATTGGTTTTATAATGCCAAACAAAAAAATGGATTATCCTATTTCTTCTTATGCTTTACCCATAAACGATATAGAGAAAGTTACCGGAATTAACTTTTTTTACCAACTTACTGATTCGTTGGAAGAGGTCTTGGAAAACCAAAAAGTTATTGCCGATTGGTTGCCCGAAAAACAAAAAAATGATGTTGACCCCATTTACCAACCTTCACTTCCTCCCGGAACTTTTAATACTGTTGTGGCTAAAAATCATATTAAATCGGGGAAAACTATTTCGGTACAAGGAACTGTTGTAAATGCCAGAGAAACAAAAGGAGGTCATTTGTTTTTTAATTTAGATAAGAGTTATCCCAATCAAATTTTTAGTGTAATTATTTGGGCAAAAGATATTGTCAATTATAGCTACAATCCGCTTACCGAATTTATGGGCAATGAAATTATTGTAAAAGGAAAAGTAACTGATTTTGATGGTATTCCCACCATGATTATCGAAAAAGAAGATGCGGTGGAAGTTCATCAGGATGGAAAAATGATTATGATTATTGAGTAGATTCCGTATGTTTATTTACGCTTCGGTTTCTGTCCTCACAAACCAATTTTTCGGCTTTGTAAAGTAGTTTGCTTGTTTGTGGGGCACAAACGAAGGTAAAAAAAAGCTATATTGTTGCCGGAGAAAACATGGGACCAAGTAAACTTGAAAAAGCTACCGAATTAGGCGTTGCCATT
>JACPDX010000095.1 GCA_016183805.1 Bacteroidota bacterium | reverse complement strand
GTTGATTTTTGGTCATAAAAAACATACACCTCGTCATCTTCTTTGCAGTTAATGCCTGTTACATCAATCATACACATGTCCATACATACTGTGCCAATGGTTGGAGCAAACTTACCATTCACTTTCATTTGCCAGTTGCCATTACCAATTCTTCGGCTAATTCCGTCGGCATAACCAATAGGGAGTGTAGCAATTTGTATTTCTTTTGTTGCCAGCCCTCTTCTTCCATAACCAACTGTATCTCCTTTTGGAATGGTTTTAAGTTGGGCAATTTTACTTTTTAAAACCGCCACATTTTTAATGTGTCTGGCATCTTCAACAGCGGTAACAAAACCATACAACCCAATTCCTAAACGAACCATATCGTGTTGTGCAGTTGAAAATCGTAATGCACCATTTGAATTTAAAATGTGTTTGTCGAATTTATAGGTAAACTGTTTTTCGAATGCTACCATTAATTCATCAAACAAATTAATTTGATGTTTTGTAAATTCATCATGTTCTGGTTGGTCGGATGCTGCCAAATGCGAAAAAACACCTTCAATTTTTATATTGGGATGGTTTTTAAGTTGTTGAATTAATTCTGGAACTTCATCAGGATTAAATCCTAAACGATGCATTCCTGTATCTATTTTTAAGTTGATTAAATACGATTTAAACTTTACTGGATGTTTATCTAAAGCTTTAACTAAAGCATGTAATGAATGAAAAGAAAAAATAACCGGGCTTAGTTGGTGTTCAATAATTAAATCAAAACTTTCTAATTCGGGTTTCATTACCATGATAGGAAGTATTATTCCTGCTTTTCGTAACTCAACTCCTTCCAAAATATTGGCAACACCTAAATAATCAACTTTTTGGGATTCCATTAATTTAGAAACACCTGCCGGGCCCAAACCATAACCATAAGCTTTAACCATAACCATAATTTTGGTAGATGGCTGTAGCTTAGACCTAAAATAGTTTAAATTTGAAATCAAGTTTTTTGAATTGATTTCGAGGGTGGTATCGTAATGTAATTTTTTCAAGTCCTTTTTTTGTTGGCGTTATTAAAACAACTTCTGCACAACGGTTCGTAAGCATCTAATTCGCCCAAATGAACCAACTTTTCTTCGGCAACCATCCGATGTGAATGGTGAGCTAATTCGCCACAACTCATACAAATGGCATGAACTTTTGTAACGTATTCGGCACACGCCATAATACCGGGCATCGGGCCAAACGGATTGCCTTTAAAATCCATATCCAAACCGGCAACAATAACGCGAACACCACTTGCTGCTAATTGATTACAAACATTAACCAAACCTTCGTCAAAAAATTGAGCTTCGTCAATACCCACCACATCCACATTGTTGGCTAATAAAATAATGTTTGAAGATGAAGGAACCGGTGTTGAGTGAATTTCGTTAGCATCGTGCGACACTACTTTTTCAGCATCATACCTTGTATCAATTTCGGGTTTAAATATTTCTACCTGTTGTTTTGCAAACTTTGCACGTTTCATTCTACGAATCAATTCCTCGGTTTTTCCGGAGAACATTGAGCCACAAATTACCTCTATCCAACCTCTTTTTTTAATCGGATTTGTAGTATTTTCTAAAAACATGCGTTAAACTTGTTAAATTTGTTTTCAAAAATAACACTTTTTAAACTCTCCTCTTATGGAAATTGAACAATTACGTAAAGAATTTAATCAAGTATTGGCTAACATTGCTGAACATTCTGAACGATTTACAAACAGAGACCATTTGCCTGCATTAGAAGTGAGTGTGATGATGTCGAAAATAAATAAATTGCAGGAAATTGCCGCCATACTTAAACATACTATTCATTCGAAAGAAGAAAAAAGACGTTCATTTCAAAAAGCTGATTCAAAAATTAATATCGAAAATACAGCCCGTACCGGAACGGACAAGCAATTATCTGAAGATGTTAAACAAATAAAAGCGGTAGAAGATGAACTAATCGTTGAAAAATCGGTTGAAATTGTTGTTGAAACCAAAGAATCAATTACTGAAAAACAAACTGAATCTAAACCAACTTCCACAATTAAAACATCCATAAGCGACAAATTTTTACATACGCCTATTGCTTCCTTAAAAGATGCTTTTTCGTTAAACGACCGTTATCTGTTTGCCAACGAATTGTTTAAAAAAGACATGACTTTATTTAACGAAACTGTTAAAACAATTGATTCTTGCAAAAATCTAATTGAAGCACAAGAAGTTTTACATCAATCCAAAACAACTTTAAACTGGGATGCTGAAAATGAACGGGTAATTAGTTTTTATCAGTTGGTAGAGAGAAGATTTTTACACATTGGTTAATCCAAAAAAATATGTTGCAGCGAGTATCTGCATAACCCTACTTTTTTTCCAAAATAGTTATGGTCAAAACATTGACTATGCCCGACAAATAATTGACACACTCACTTCCAGCCATTTTGGCGGTAGAGGTGCTGTGAATGGCGGAGAAAAGAAAGCCGCTGATTTTATCGTTAAACAATATAAAAGAATGGGATTAACTCCTATTGGTGACGATTTTTTTCAACCTTTTAATTATTCCATCAATACCTTTCCCGGAGAGTTAAGTGTAGAAGTGGATGGCAAAATATTACATGCCGGAACAGATTATCTGGTTCTTCCACAATCGTGTAAAATACAAGGAGAATTTCAATTGATTTGGTATTCCGAATCGAACATCCCCACAAAAAAAGAATTGAAAAAATTAGCCAACCGACGTTTTTTCGAAAACAAATTTGTGGTGGTTGATGACTTAAATTCTACTACAAAAAAAGAAGAATTTGAAACCTTAAAACTCAATACCGTTGGAGCTTCCGGAATTGTTTTATTGGAAGAAACAAAACTTACTCATCGAATTTCTACCAAACTTACCGATTACGTAACTCTCCTAGTAATGCGAACAGCTTTAAATAGTTTTTCAAAAACCATTTCAGTTAAAATCGATCAAGAATTTCTTCCTACATACACTTCGCAAAATGTAATTGGTAAAGTAACTGGGGTTGAATATCCGGATTCAATTGTTGTTATTAGTGCACATTACGACCATCTGGGGCGAATGGGAAAAGACGTTTATTTTCCCGGTGCAAACGACAATGCGAGTGGTGTTGCTATGTTGTTAAATTTAGCCTACCACTACACTCATAAAGACCCTCCTAAAAAAACGATGGTATTTATGGCTTTTGGGGCAGAAGAGTCGGGTTTAGTTGGTTCTAAATATTTTACCGAAAATCCGTTGTTTCCTTTACAACACATCAACTTTTTAATTAACCTTGATTTGATGGGAACAGGTATTGAAGGCGTACAAGTAGTGAACGGCTCGGTATTTCAATCGCAATTTGATAAACTGGTTGAAATTAATGAACAAGAGCATTATTTACCTCAAATAAAAACTAGAGGAAAAGCTGCCAACAGCGACCATTACTGGTTTTCTGAAAAAGGAGTTCCTGCCTTTTTTATTTATACCCTTGGCGGAATAACTGCCTACCACGATGTTTTTGACAAATCAGAAACCTTGCCACTTACAAAATTCGAAGATTGTTTCCGATTGATAAAAGATTTTGTAGATGATTTTTAGTTAACTTAACAAGAGCCTAGCAAGAAAAATTTACCACATAGGCACATAGTTTTTTTAACACAAAGAAAACATAAACCAAACATAGTTTTCTCCGACAGGTCGGAGAAGTAGCTATTGTGCAACTACCCAAATGAGCTTTGAAAAAAATTAAACACTATGTGCCTATGTGGTAAAAAAACAGGCAATTTTACTACTCACCGAGTTTGACGATTGTTTTAAGCTTTTAACCTTGTTTGTTAGTGAATTGTAGTTAATTTTGTGAAATAAATACTTAAGCCATGAGCAAAACAAAAACAGCAGAATCGACCAAAACCATTATGACAGAAATAGTGTTGCCTAACGACACCAATACCATTGGTAATTTAATGGGAGGTAAATTGTTGCATTGGATGGACATTTGTGCTGCCATTTCAGCTCATCGATGTTCTAATAGAATTGTTGTTACTGCATCGGTAAACAACGTATCGTTTTCTCACCCCATAAAATTGGGCGATATTGTTACACTCGAAGCCAAAGTTTCCAGAACATTTAACTCTTCGATGGAGGTTTATATTGATGTGTTTGTAGAAGACCATCGAACAGGAGTTCGTAAACAATGTAACAATGCCATTTATACCTTTGTGGCGGTTGACCAAATTGGCAGCCCGATTAGTGTGCCTGAAGTAATAGCAGAAACTAAAGAAGAAAAAGACCGTTTTGAAGGTGCTCTCCGCCGCCGACAACTAAGCTTAATTTTAGCCGGCAAAATGAAACCTGCTGAGGCTACCGAATTAAAAAAATTATTTGCTTAAGAGTATGAAAAAAATAATTTTTTACATTTTTATTACCTTAACTTTTATCACATATTCCTGTACTGATAACAGTAATGAACAAGTTAACCAAAACATTTCTAAGTCAGATACCTCTTCTCTTTTTCTAGAAAATAATAGAAAAAACTTACTTACCGATTTTGTTCCCTTATTCGACGATGGTGATATTAATGTTGTGGTTGAAATTCCATCTGGAACCGTTGACAAATGGGAAGTTGACAAAACTGATGGGCAAGTAAAATGGGAAATGGTTGATAACAAACCACGTGTTGTAGATTATATTGGCTACCCAGGAAATTACGGCATGATACCACAAACCATTCTTCCTAAAGAATTAGGTGGAGATGGCGACCCACTAGATGTTTTAGTTTTAGGGTCTCCTGTTGAAAGGGGTACTGTTATAAAATGTAAGTTAATTGGAGTACTTTATTTGTTGGATAGGGGAGAACAAGATGATAAATTGATTGCCGTTCAATCGGGAAGCTCACTATATCATGTTAATTCGTTGGAAGAATTAGATAGTAACTATATTGGGATTTCAACCATTATACAAACTTGGTTTACCAATTATAAAGGTCCAAACAAAATGAAATCAAAAGGGTTTGACAATACTGATAAAGCATTAGAAATTTTACATTCAGCAATAAACGAATATAAATTTAAAATAGCACCGTCTAAATAATACAACAATGGCTTTCGACCTTTATTTAGTAGAAAGAGTTCAACAAGTATTTCAATCCAAAAACATTGCTTTTGTAGAAAAGAAAATGATGGGAGGATTGATTTTTATGGTAAACGATAAAATGTGTGTTGGGATTGATTCGGATAAAAAAACAAAAGAAGATCGATTAATGGTTCGGGTTGGTGCTAACGAATATTCATCAGCATTAAAATTAAAAGGGTGTAAAGAAATGCAATTTACCGGCAGACCCATGAAAGGATTAGTTTTTGTTTATCCGGAGGGCTTTGACACAAACGAAGATTTGATGTTTTGGATAGAAAAAGCAATTGCTTTTAATAAAGAGGCGAAAAGTTTAAAAAAATAATTCCTATTTCACTTTTATTTTTTAGTTATATCTGGGTAATCTAAACCAAAAAAGCATGACTAAAATTACCTCCACCAACAAGAAAAAAATTTCTCAAAAATTACTGGAATGCCCAAAGAAATTTTGTTGCAATACAAGTAGTATAATACTTTTTTTAAGTAAGACATAATTTTGTTTTGAAGGCATCTCAAAATTATTTCTAAGCTAACCTCTACTCTACATCAAACTTCCATTTCACAAGTAAAACTGTGAATAATGCAACTTTCCTTAGAAATTATGTAATAATAATCCGCTTCAAGGTATTGACCTTTACCATATAATCATTTTGAGAAACACGGCTAGTTGATTCAACCATTTTGGCTATTAAACACGTATCCATCAAATTGTTCCAATTTTTTTTTTAATGATGATATTTATTATTTTTTGAACTACCATAAATTACTGATATAAGCTTATAAAATTTAATGGTTATTATTTAAACCATGATAATAATCATTATAATTAATGCTGTTTATCATCTAAATTATTGTCAATTCACAATGATAAATCTGATTATAGTCATTTTACAAATATGTTTACCCTCATACATTTGTAGAGTAAATAAAAATTAACTAAAAACTCAACTAAAAATTATGAAATAAAAAATAAGGAATAAAACCATTACTAACAATCAAAAAATTTAATTATTAATAAAAAAACAAAGTTATGAAAAAAACAATCTTTCTTTTCATGTTGTGTATCGGAGGAGCTGTAATGTCAGCAAACGCTCAAACCTTCATGAATGTTCACCACACAGGAGGAATAAATGGTTACGACACGGATTTGATTCCTTCGGTAACATTTACAACTACTGATGTTGTGATAAACGGAGTTGGTGCTCCTTATACCATGAGCGATGTATCAAAAATTACTTTTGGTGCAGATTTATCAACTGGTATCAACGAAGAACTTTTAAATTCTTCTGTAGTTGCTTATCCAAATCCAACTTCTGGTGTTATTACACTTAATATTACTGATAATGCTCAAGGAACTGTAGTTAACATTTACAATGTTGCCGGTTCACTAGTTTCATCTACTACTTACAATGGTAATGTAGTGAATGAAAAAATTGATTTATCATCATTCGACAATGGAATTTATATGATGATTATTAACAGTAACAACACTGTAATCACTAAAAAAATAGTAAAAAATTAATTAACTAAAACTTTAATTTAAAAAATAAAAAATCATGAAAACAATGAAAACAATTTTAGCAATTTTCTTATTAGCTGTAACAGCTAATATCGGATTAGCACAAAAAAATATGATCCTTCACCAAAACAATGGTAAAGATTATACAACAGAAACTATTTCTGTAGACAGCATAACGTTTGCAGATTTTCAAACTCCCGGAACATTAACTTTTGATAGTTATACTGATACTTCCATAGTATACGAAGCTCACTCTAAAGTTAAATGGGCTGCTACCTACAAAGGTAATTACATAGGTATTGCAGGCGGGTTTGATAAAAGTGATATAGATTTATTATTTGACGAAGCAAATCCTGCCAACATTAAATTTGATGGTAAAGTTCAATTATCAACAACTAATACTTTTGAACCTGGTAGAGAAGGTCCTGGTCACTGTGTTATTTCCTCACTTGGTGTTGCTACCACCCAAATTGCTGACGATATTACTTACCGTGAAAATGTAGCTCAACCTACTGGTTGGGATACCATTGTTACTGCTCAATACACTATTGATGACGCCACAGATTGGGCTACTTTAGTTGCTGCACCAGGTAGTGTTTCTCGTTATGGTGATGGCTACGTTGCACAAGCAGATTTTACTTTCCAAGGTGTTACTACTACTATACCGGTATATTTCAAATATTTATACACCAGAGGAACAGCTGCTAAATGGTACTATTGTTTTGAAGGAACTTTCCAATTTCAAGCAGGTGCTACAGCTTCTGACCCTTACTACTGTGGAGGTAACATCAAAAGTATGGTTACAGTAACATTAGATTTCCAGTTTACTGATATTTAATAGTGTTTTAGTAGAGTTAATTTTAATTACAATCCCCTGTAAGAAATTCTTACAGGGGTTTTTTTTTATTAAACAAAAAGCGCCTTTTTGTTATACAATTTCTATTCAATATAAAATGACGACAAACATATATTTTTTTGTCAATCCACATTTTTATTTGTGATACTACTCACAATTATTTTTGTCTCTTCGCATCTTTAATGCTAATGCTACTCATTGTTTTTTTTGTGCATTCACAATATTCTTTGTGATTATTATCATTTCACCAAAGTAACATGCCACATACATTTGTAGAGTAATTATAAGTATCAAAAAAATGAAATTTATTAACCTAAAAACTATCTATGAAAGGAAAAAGAAAATTAACTATTAACAATCAAAAAAATCTAATTATTAATAAAAAAATAAAGTTATGAAAAAAACAATCTTTCTTTTCATGTTGTGTATCGGAGGAGCTGTTATCTCAGCAAACGCTCAAACCTTCATGAATGTGTATAATTCAGGAGGGATAAATGGTCACGACGTGGATTTAGTTCCTACTGTTACATTTACAACTACTGATGTTGTGGTAAACGGAATTGGTGCTCCTTATACCATGAGCGATGTATCAAAAATTACTTTTGGTGCAGATTTATCAACCGGTATCAACGAAGAACTTTTAAACTCTTCTGTAGTTGCTTATCCAAATCCAACTTCTGGTGTTATTACATTAAACATTAATGATAATACCAAAGGAGTTGTAGTTAACATTTACAATGTTGCCGGTTCACTTATTTCATCTACCACTTATAAAGGAAATGTAGTGAATGAAAAAATTGATTTATCATCATTCGACAATGGTATTTACATGATGATAATTAACAGTAACAATAATGTAATCACCAAAAAAATAGTAAAAAATTAATAAACTAAAATTTTTAATTTAAAAATATAAATTATGAAAACAATGAAAACAATTTTAGCAATTTTCTTATTAGCTGTAACAGCTAATATCGGATTAGCACAAAAAAACATAATTCTTCACCAAAACAACGGTGCAGATTATAAAACTCAAACCTATTCGGTTGATAGCATCACTTTTGGAGATTTTGCTACTCCCGGAACATTGGCTTTTGATAGCTATAGTGATACTTCGATAGTATACGAAGCTCACTCTAAAGTAAGATGGGAAGCTGCATATAAAGGAGATTACATGGACATTGCCGGTGGTTTTGATAAAAGTGATATAGATTTATTATTTGACGAAGCAAACCATGCCAACATGAAGTTTGATGGTAAAGTTCAATTGTCAACAACTAATACGTTTGAACCTGGTAGAGAAGGTTTTGGTCACTGTGTATGGACTTCAATGGGTGTTGTTTCAACACAAACCGGTACAGATTCTACTTATAGAATTAATGCAGCTCAGCCAACAGGGTATGATACCATTACTGCACCAATTTATACCGTTGAAGACTCTACAGATTGGGCTACTTTAGTTGCTGCTCCCGGAAGCATCACTCGTTATGGTGATGGTTACGTTGCTCAAGCAGATTTTACTTACAGAGGTGTTACTACAACTATACCTGTATATTTCACTTATTTATACACCAGAGGAACAGCTGCAAAATGGTACTATTGTTTTAAAGGAAACTTCGAATTTTTAGCAGGTGCCACTGCTTCAGACCCTTATTACTGCGGTAGTAGTATCAAAAGCATTGTTAGGGTTACTTTAAATTTCCAATTTACTGATATTTAAAAGAAAGATAGTTAGTTTTAGTATAGTAGAATAGAGTTAAATAGAGTTAATTAGTGAAAAGCCTGTAAGAAAAATTCTTACAGGCTTTTCTATTATTCATCCTTAATGTGCTTCCAACCAATTTTTTGCTGAATTCATTTCAACTTCTAACGGAACACTCAATTTTACAGCATTTTCCATTTTATCTTTTACAATAGATTTGATGGTTTCTAATTCTGGTTTATACACATCAAAAACCAACTCATCGTGTACTTGTAAAAGCATTTTGGATTGAAATTGTTGTTTTTCAAATTCATTAAAAATATTAATCATGGCAATTTTTATTACATCGGCAGCCGAGCCTTGTATGGGTGCGTTTATGGCGTTTCGTTCGGCATGGCCACGAACAACGGCATTTGCAGAATTGATGTCTTTTAAATACCTTCTTCGATGTAAAATGGTTTCTACATAACCATGCTCTTTCGCAAAATCAATGTTGTTGTCCATGTATTGTTTTACGTTGGGGTATTGAACAAAGTAAGCATCTATAATTTCTTTGGCTTCGCTTCTCGAAATATTCAAGTTTTGAGATAAACCAAACGAAGAAACACCATAAATAATTCCAAAATTTACAGCCTTGGCTTTGCTTCGCATTTCTCTGTCCACATCAGCTAATGCAACTCCGAAAACTTTTGCAGCAGTAGCAGCATGAATGTCTTCTTTGTTTACAAAAGCTTGCTGCATGTTTTTGTCACCACTCAACGCAGCAATAATACGTAATTCTATTTGCGAATAATCGGCAGCCAACAAGGTAAAATCATCGTTTTTGGCTATAAATGCTTTTCTAATTTCTCTTCCTAATTCAGTTCGGATAGGAATATTTTGTAAGTTCGGATTGGTTGAACTTAACCGTCCAGTAGAAGCAACGGTTTGCATGTAATTGGTATGTATTCTGCCTGTTTTTGGGCTAACCAATTCCGGTAGCGCATCAACATAAGTCGATTTTAATTTTCGAACCGAACGATATTCCAATATTTTGGGAATAATATCATGTTTTCCCATCAATTTTTGCAGTTCATCTTCACCTGTAGCGTATTGCCCAGTTTTGGTTTTTTTAGGTTTGTCGATTATTTTAAGGTACTCAAACAATACTTCTCCCAACTGTTTTGGCGAATCGATATTGAACTTCGTTCCTGCTAATTCTAAGATATTTTTTTCAAGATTAGCTCCTGAAATTTCTAATTCTTTGGAGAATCCTTTTAAAGCCTCAACATCCAATTTTATGCCTTCGTTTTCCATAGCAGCCAATACCGAAATCAAAGGGGCTTCTACTTTTTCGAAAACCTCTTTAATTTCTTTTGAAAATTTTGGTTCGAAATAGTTTTTGAGTTGTAGCGTAATATCGGCATCTTCGGCAGCATATTCAACAATTTTTTCGATAGGAACATCACGCATGTTTAATTGACCTTTGCCTTTTTTTCCAATCAAGGTTTCGATAGAAACAGGTTTGTAGCCCAAATATGCTTCGGCTAAAAGATCCATGTTGTGCCGCATATCGGGTTGCAACAAAAAGTGAGCAATCATGGTATCGAACAATTTGCCTTTTACATGAATACTGTATTTGTACAATACGTTAATATCGTATTTGATGTTTTGTCCAATTTTTTCGATTTTGTCATTTTCAAAAAGAGGAACAAATTCTCTTAAAATTTGGGTTGTTTCTAGTTGGTTTTCTGGAAAAGGAATATAAAACGCTTCATGAGGTTTAAATGCAAACGACATCCCCACCAAATCGGCTTCAAAAGGGTTTAGCCCTGTAGTTTCGGTATCAAAACAAAACGATTTTTGTACAACAAGTTGTTTAATTAATGCTGTTCTTTTTTGTGGGGTGTCAATCAACAAATAAGAGTGAGGAACATTTTCAATGTTCTTTCCAGCTTCCACAACCGATAAATCTTCAGTAGTGTTTTGGGTATGTATTTGTTCTCCTTCTGAGGATGTTGTAGGAGTGCTGAACAAATCCATTTGTCCGCCTGTTTGTGCAACAGCAACTTGTTTAGCTGGTGCAATTTGAATTTCTCTTCCTAATACCCGTTTGGCTAAATTTCTAAATTCGAGTTCAGCAAAAAGTTCGGTGATTTTTTCTTCGTCGGGTTGTTCTAAAACCAGCTCATCATATTTATTTTCAACCGGAACATCCAAAATAATAGTGGCTAATTTTTTAGAAAGTAAGCCTTGTTCAGCAAAATTGATGATATTTTCTTGTTGTTTTCCTTTTAATTCGTAGGCATGAGCAATTACATTTTCAACACTTCCATATTGTTTAATTAATATTTTAGCAGTTTTTTCACCGACCCCCGGAATACCCGGAATATTGTCAACTGCATCGCCCCACAAGCCTAAAATATCAATGACCTGTAAGGGGTTTTCTACTTCAAATTTTTCACAAACTTCTTTTACTCCTAAAATTTCGGCGGGTTTACCAAAAGCCGCAGGTTTATAAATAAATATGTTTTCTGAAACCAACTGACCAAAATCTTTGTCGGGAGTCATCATGTACGTGGTGTATCCATCTTTTTCGGCTTGTTTTGCCATCGTGCCAATTACATCATCCGCCTCAAATCCATCTTTTAATAAAATAGGGATTTTAAATGCTTCAATAATTTTTTTCACGTAAGGCAATGCTTTTCGAATGTCTTCGGGCATTTCTTGACGATTGGCTTTGTAATTAGCAAATTCTAATGATCGGTTTGTTGCCACTGGGGCATCAAAAACTACTGCAATGTGCGAAGGTTTTTGTTTTTCTAATATCTCGATTAGTGTATTGGTAAACCCCAACATGGTAGAGGTGTTTAATCCCTTGGAATTATACCGTTGGTTGTTTCCGAAAGCAAAATAAGCCCTATAAATTAGTGCAAACGCATCGAGTAAAAAGAGTTTTTTTGTATTTTCAGGCATAGTGTTGTTTTTTAAGACCTCTAAAATAAGTTTTTTAGTTTAAAGTTTATCGTGATATTAATAATGACATCAAAAAACAAACTGTTTAGATAACATATGATGATAGAAAAAGAAAATGATGATTATAACCCAGTAGGTTAGGAAACTAATTTTTAATAATTACCTAACTTATTGTCCTTTAATTTTATCCATTACTTCAAAAGTTGCTTTGGTGGATTGGTAACATTCTTCGAAAGAAATAGGTAAAGATTTACCTGATTTTAACGCTTCTAAAAATAAATTAACCTCCGTTGCATGCCCTTTATCTTGCGATGGATTTTTAGACCCTTTTTTAGTTTTTCCAAATATTTCCATTGTTTTAAAATCATCAATAACAATGGTTTGCTCACCACAAAAGACCTCCAGATATTCTTTATTTAATTGTTTACTTCCGTTCGAAAAATAAGAAATACTGGCTACGCTACCGTTTTCAAACGATAAACTCATGCTCACCGTGTCGATAAGATTATTGGCATCTTTTAACGCATTGGCTTCTACTTTTGCAATGGACGAACCTGCAATAAACGAACACAAATCAATAAAATGACACGCTTCACCAATAATTCTTCCTCCACCAATTTCGGGGTCTTGTGTCCAATGGTTTGCAGGTAATTTACCGGCATTTATTCTGTAATTAATGGCTTTGGGCAAAAGGTTGTTTAGTTCTTTTTTTAATGCTATAATCTGAGGAGCAAATCTTCTATTAAACCCAACCATCAATTGACCAGTACTTTTACTCTCAACCTCTCGTATTTCTTCTAATTCGTCTTTGGTTAGGCACAAGGGTTTTTCTACAAACACATTTTTATTTTGTTGCAAGGCTTTTATTACGTATG
>JACPDX010000099.1 GCA_016183805.1 Bacteroidota bacterium | reverse complement strand
CTAAAGAAATTAATTTTTTTACTTAATACCTAATAATAGTGTACGAAAATTAATATTTTTTGTTATACAAAAATTCTATTTTTTTATGTTATTAAACACACAAAAAATAGTACGTCGTAAACAAAATAAAAGGTGATTTCATCTTCCAAATAATCCACAAAAAATTGAAGATTAATTGTGTTGAATAGAATTATTTATCTACCACAATTCTTTTGGTAAATACTTTTTGTCCATTTGAAGAAACTGAAACAAAATATACCCCGGAATTTAATTCTTCTGTAAGTACTTTGACTTTACTTTGTTGGATATTCTCCATTGCTATTATTTTTTTACCTACAATATCGGTTACAACAATTGTTGGCTCAAAAAAAGTAGTTGGAATTTCAACCGTAAAAAATCGTTTAGCAGGAATTGGGTATATTTTTACTTCGTTACTTACTATCATTTCTTTTTGACCAATTACAAACGAAACTGTTTGACAATACTGACTTGATCCACAAGCACTATCATTAACAACTGTTAAGCAAACATTATAATTTGCTGGTAATAAAAAGGTATGAGTAGGGCTCTGTGTTGTAGAAGTGTCACCATCACCAAAATCCCAATAATAAGTAGTTCCATTTAATGATGCATCAGTAAATTGATATGCTCCACTACCCAAATTATTAAAATTAAAATTAGCTGATGACGTATCTAAAACAGTTACCGGCATAGTTGAATCAATTATACAGTTCAAAGTATATCCATATTGTATAATTTCGAAATTAGTATTGTGTACACCAGCATTAGCATATACATGAGTGTAATTCGAATCTAAATTTGCTATAATAGGAAACTCATCTATATCTAAACTAAATGTAGCTTTACCAGTATTAAACATGGTATTATAAACAATAGAAGAGTTATTGGTAAATGTTATTGGATTTCCAATACATACACTATTTGTATCAACTGAATAATTTGGCACAACCAAATCTTCAAAAATTGGAGATAACATCATGTCCACATCCCAAGTTCCGCTCCAAGTTGGGTATAAGTTATACCAAATACCTGTATAAGCCAATGCACTTAATTGTTCGACTGCTCCATCTCCATAATCATTGGTTGCATAATATGGATTTGAAGGATTCAACGTATCTATTTCTACAACTACAGCAAAAGAATCGGTTACAGCAATCGGTGAGGAAAACATTAAATCCTGTGTAGTAAACCCCACATCATGTAAAAAAACCGTATCTGAACCTAAGGTAGTTGTCGGCACATTACCTGCATCAATATTTCTAACACTTATTACCATCTTTACAGAATCTTTGTTTCCGGGAATACCATCTAAATCTAACGTCATGTACACATTTATACCATGTACTAGTCCATTTCCTGCATAATAATAGGTTTGAGAAACTGCACCAATGTAAGTGATATAATCCATCGTGTCTAATAAAATATTGCTGGCTTTTGACTGTGGGTATTGAATAATATCGATACAACTGGTAGCTTTATTTACATCCGAATTGGTTTTAACCTTTGGGGCAATAAACTTATTTGGCTGGTTAAAATTGGTTTGTGCAACTAATGGAACTGCAAAAAAAATGGCAATAACTATTGGAAATATGCCGTAAAAGTATTTTCTAATCATAATAAATGATTTTTGTATGTTAAGGCTGAGAATGGGTAAACGAAATTTTTACGACAAGGTTTCTTTTTCCTTAGTTTCTTTTGATGGACTTTTAAAAAAATCCCGATAAAAAATAAAAATTAACGCAATACCAACCGAAATGGAAGCATCTGCAATATTAAAAACAGGTCGGAAAAACAGAAAATCTTCACCTCCCCAAATTGGGAACCAATCAGGAAATACGCCTGCATAAAGTGGAAACCAAAACATGTCAACCACTCTACCATGAAGAAAAGAAGCATAACCTCCTTCAGCAGGAAATAAAGTTGCCAATTGATTAAAACTATCGTTGAATATTACTCCATAAAAAGCACTATCAATAATATTACCAATAGCTCCTGCAAGAACCAAAGCTCCACAAACTCTAAGTCCCTTTGGTGTTTCTTTTGGTAAGGTAAATAACACATAGCCTATTGCAGAAACAGCAACAATACGAAACAAGCTTAATGCTAGTTTGCCATACTCCCCACCGAACTCCATACCAAATGCCATACCCGGATTTTCAGTAAAATGAATAAAAAACCAATTATCAACCACAGGAAATTCCTGCCCCAAATACATGGTGGTTTTTACCCAAATTTTGGAAAATTGGTCGATAGTTAACACCAAAAAGATGATAAATACAGGATGAGTTAAAAATCGAAATTTCATTGGATTTAATTGGAGATTAAAAATTAGAGATTAGAAATTTGAAATTATCACTAATTTCAAATTTCTAATTTTTAATTCTTTACCCTTGTGCTTCTTTAGCTTCCATGCTAAGTGTAGCATGAGGAACTGCCAATAAACGTTCCTTTTGGATTAATTTACCTGTAACTCTACAAATTCCGTAGGTTTTATTTTGAATTCTCATTAATGCGTTTTCAAGGTTTGTTAAAAATTTCTCTTGACGTTGAGCCAATTGAGAAATTTCTTCTCTGGTTAAAGTACCTGCACCGTCTTCCATCATATTAAATGAATGGATAGTATCATCTGTTCCATTATCGTCTTTATGAGATAATGAAGCTTTTAATCCATCTAAATCAATTCTTGCAGCAACAATTTTTTTCTCAATAAGGGCTTTAAACATTGCCAATTCTTCGTCTGAATATCTGTTTTTTTCTGACATAATTTACTCTATTTTAATTACTCAATCTATTTATTATTAACGGTATGCGTAATTGCTTCACTATTCAATTTTTCAATCGCTATACGCGTAGAAACATTTTCATCCAATTCAACAAGTACTCCGTTCTTTTGTGTTAACTCATCAACCAAACTTAAATTGGTTGCTAAAATTTCGGTGCAAATATAATTTTTATTCTTAAGTATTGCTTCATTTATTTCGTTGTGTTTCAATATTTCAAGGGTAATTTTATCGTTTACCTCAAAACCGCTGTCTTTACGCAAGTTTTGGATTCTATTAATAAATTCTCTTGCTATTCCTTCTTCTTTTAATTCTTTCGAAATAACAATGTCCAATGCTACTGTAATTGAACCTTCGGTTAGCACCAACCATCCCGGAATATCTTGTGTAGAAATTTCTACATCGTTTGTATCTAAAATAACTTTTTCTCCTTCAACGTTAAAAGTTACGCTTTGGTTACGTTCAAACTCTTGAATATCGTTTTGATTAAATTGGGTTACCACTGCGGCAATCTGCTTCATTATTTTGCCGTATTTCGGACCCAAGGTTTTAAAGTTTGGTTTAATGCTTTTTACCAAAACTCCAGCCGTATCTTCTAAATATTGAATTTCTTTTACATTAACTTCCGACAAAACCAAATCGGCTACGTCTTGCAACTGACGTTTAAATTTAGCATCTAAAGTTGGAATCATTATTTTTTGAAGTGGTTGACGCACTTTTATTTGCTCTTTTTTACGCAAACTCAATACCATGGAGGAAACTTGTTGTGCAATTTCCATACGTTGTTCCAAATCTAAATCAATGGTTTTTTCGTTTACCAACGGAAAGTCGGATAAATGTACCGAAGTAGCATTTCCTTTCCCGCTTATTTTGCTCAAATCGGTGTACAATAAATCAGCATAAAAAGGCGCAATAGGTGATGCTAATTGGGCAACCACTTCTAAACACGTGTAAAGCGTTTGATAAGCAGCAATTTTATCGTCAGAATAATCACCTTTCCAAAAACGTCTTCTGCACAAACGAACGTACCAATTACTCAACTGGTCGTTTACAAAATCCTGAATTGCTCTACCGGCTTTAGTTGGCTCGTATGTTTCGTAAGAATTTTCAACTTCTTTAATTAATGAATTGAGTTTAGAAATAATCCAACGGTCAATTTCGGGGCGTTTTTCTAACGGAATTTCTGCTTCTTTGTAGCTAAATTTGTCCAAATTGGCGTATAAAGCAAAGAAACTGTAAGTGTTGTAAAGTGTTCCGAAAAACTTACGTTGAACTTCTGTAATTCCCTCTAAATCGAATTTTAAATTGTCCCAAGGTTGAGCATTGGTAATCATGTACCAACGTGTAGCATCCGGTCCGTATTTATCTAAAGTTTGGAATGGGTCAACAGCATTTCCCAAACGTTTCGACATTTTTTGTCCGTTTTTGTCTAAAACCAAACCATTGGAGATTACATTTTTGTATGCAACATGGTCAAAAACCATGGTAGCAATAGCGTGCAGGGTAAAAAACCAACCACGCGTTTGGTCAACGCCTTCGGCAATAAAATCGGCTACACCTAAATGTTGTTTTTCAATTAAATCTTTGTTTTCGAACGGATAATGCAACTGAGCTGTAGGCATAGAACCAGAATCGAACCACACATCAATTAAATCGGTTTCGCGTTTCATGGGTTTTCCTGATGCAGCAACCAAAATAATTTCGTCCACATAATTTTTATGCAAATCGAAGGTATCGTAATTGGCTTTGCTCATGTCGCCCACCACAAAATTTGCTAGCGGGTTTTTAGTCATAACACCAGCGGCAATAGCTTTTTCTATTTCTTTTTTCAATTGTTCAACCGAAGAAATACAAATTGCCTCTACCCCATCTTCAGTTCTCCAAATAGGAATTGGAATTCCCCAATAACGTGAACGTGAAAGGTTCCAATCGTTCAAATTTTCCAACCAATTACCAAACCTTCCTGTTCCGGTACTTTCAGGTTTCCAGTTGATGGTTTTGTTCAACGCAATCATGCGGTCTTTTGCAGCAGTTGACTTAATAAACCAAGAATCCAACGGATAATACAATACCGGTTTATCGGTTCTCCAACAGTGTGGGTAACTATGTTCGTATTTTTCTACTTTAAACGCCTTATTTTCCTCTTTCAGTTTAATGGCGATTTCTACATCAACTGATTTTTCAGGTTCTTCACCTTTATTGTAATATTCATTTTTAACAAATTTACCTGCAAACTCACCCATTTCCGGACGGAATTTTCCTTGTAAATCTACTAACGGAACGGCGTTACCATTTTCGTCTAACACCAGCATTGGCGGTACTCCTGCTTCTTTAGCCACTTTGGCATCGTCGGCACCAAAAGTTGGTGCAATGTGAACGATACCCGTACCATCTTCGGTAGTAACAAAATCGCCAGAAATTACTCTAAAAGCTTTATCTGCATTTTCATAAGGCAAGGCATAAGGCATCAATTGTTCATATTGGATTCCAACTAAATCAGAGCCTTTGAATCCTTTTAGTAGTTTCCATATTGAACGTGAAAACTTTTCATCAAATTCAATTAATTCTCCATTATCATCAATTCCTGCTGCAATATCTATGGTATCATTATTCAATTTAACGTTAACTGTAAAATATTTACCAATTAATTCCTTAGCCAAAACAACATTAATTTTTAGACCAGTATATTGGTTATATGTTTCCATCAACACATAATCAATCTTTGGTCCTACAGCCAAAGCTGTATTTGAAGGTAACGTCCAAGGAGTAGTTGTCCAAGCTAAAAAGTAAGAATTCTCTGGTAAAATAGCATTTGGTTTAACCTTAAACTGAGCAACAACCGAAGTATCTTTAACATCTTTGTAACAACCGGGTTGGTTTAATTCGTGTGAACTTAAACCTGTTCCCGCTGCTGGTGAATAGGGCTGAATGGTGTAGCCTTTGTACAATAAGTTTTTTTTGTACAACTCGCCCAACAACCACCAAACCGATTCAATGTATTTGTTTTCGTAAGTAATGTAAGGGTCGTTCATGTCCACCCAATACCCCATTTTTTTGGTCAAGTCGTTCCAAATGTCGGTGTAACGCATTACTGCCTCACGACAAGCTTTGTTGTATTCTTCAATGGTAATTTTTTTACCAATGTCTTCTTTGGTTATTCCCAATTCTTTTTCCACGCCAAGTTCTACAGGCAAACCGTGTGTATCCCAACCTGCTTTACGTTTTACTTGATAACCTTTTAAAGTTTTGTAACGGCAAAAAATATCCTTAATAGCACGAGCCATTACGTGATGAATACCAGGCAAACCATTTGCTGAAGGTGGTCCTTCAAAGAAAACAAAAGGTTGTTTTCCTTCTCTAATCGACACGCTTTGTTCAAATACCTTGTTTTGCTCCCATTTATCCAATACTTCTTTGGCTACGTTGGGTAGGTTTAATCCTTTATATTCTGTGTATTTACTCATTTTACCTCTAATTTCGAAGAATGCGAAATTAACGATTTTTAAGAAACAACTCCAATCCTATTTGTAGGTTTATCTAAATTTTATATATTTGAACCGACATGAATAAAATTGAGCTAAATAAAGCAACCTGTGAGCTTATTGAAAAAGGCGTTATTCTTGTTACGTATAAGCCAAAAGTTGAAATTGAATTGGAAGATGTTATAGAAATTAGAAATATAACTCATGAATTAGCTAGTGGAAAAGCGTATGTTTCGATTTACGATGCTGGAGACGAAACTACCGTAACTAAAGAAGCACGAGAAATTTCAGCCAATGATGGAAATATAGTAAACAGAAAAGCAATGGCAATAATTGTAAAACACTTAGGTCAACGTATTATTGCCAACTTCTTTATCAACTTCAACAAGAAAATGCACCCTATGAAAGCTTTTAACACCAAAGAAGAAGCAATAAAATGGGCTAAACAGTTTTTAGATTAAATAGTTGCAATACACTTCAACTCTATACAAATAGGTGAAGGAAGTGCATTTACCTCAACCGTAGTTCTACAAGGCTGATTGGTTTTAAAATACTCGGCGTAAACTCTATTATAAGTTTTGAAATCCCGTTTCATGTCGGTTAAAAAAACCGTAACATCTACCATGTTTTCCCAACTAGAGCCTGATTCTTCTAAAATTACCCGAACATTTTCGAATACCGAACGACATTGAGCCTCAAAATCGAAACTTTCGTAGTTGCCATTGTTATCGTATTTTAAACCGGGGATATTAGCCTCTTCACTTCCCGAACCTGCTGCTCTCGGTCCAACTCCCGACAAAAACAATAAATTACCCACTTTTCGAGCATGAGGGTAAAGTCCCATGGGTTTGGGTGCTTTATTCGTATTAATTTTATCTGACATAATTTATTTTTGTGTCATCAAATTTAGAATTTTTAATACCTTTAATGCAAATTATACAAATAGAATTTTAAACATGGAATACAGACGATTAGGAAAATCAGGTTTACAAGTAAGCGAATTATCGTTAGGAAGTTGGTTAACTTTTGGTAAACAGATTGAAAACAACACCGCCGAAGATTTGATGAAAATAGCTTACGATAATGGGGTAAACTTTTTTGATAATGCCGAAATATATGCACGAGGCGAATCGGAAAAAGTAATGGGGAAAGTATTAAAAAAGATGAAATGGGACAGGGATTCTTATTGTGTTTCGAGTAAAGTTTTTTTCGGATTTCGTGGGACAGAAAATACCAAACCCAATCAAAACGGATTGAGTAGAAAACATGTTTTTGAGGCTTGTCATCAGGCATTAGATCGCTTAAAAGTAGATTATTTAGACCTTTATTTCTGTCACCGACCCGATAAAAATACACCGATTGAAGAAACTGTTTGGGCAATGCATAACTTAATTACTCAAGGCAAAGTTTTATACTGGGGAACATCAGAATGGAGTGCTCAGGAAATTATGGAAGCTCACATGGTCGCCAAACAACACCATTTAATTGCTCCAACCATGGAACAACCTCAATACAATATGCTTACCCGCCAAAAAGTTGAAGTAGAATTTTCTCAAATCTACAAAACAGTTGGATTGGGAACAACGATATGGTCGCCATTGGCATCGGGGGTTTTAACAGGAAAATACAACCAAAACAAAAACCCGAAAAATACCCGCTTAAACATGGAAGGTATGGATTGGTTAAAGAAAAATGTACTGGAAAAAGAAAACATTAAAAAAGCAGAAAAATTAACTGTTTTAGCAAAAGATTTGGGAATGACATTGCCCGTTTTGGCTATTGCCTGGTGCTTAAAAAACCCAAATGTAAGTACAGTTATTCTTGGTGCAAGCAAAACAGCTCAACTCAAAGAAAATTTTAAAGCTTCGGAAGCTAAAAACAAGTTGACACCAGAAGTCATACAACAAATTGAGAAAATTTTAAATAATGCTCCAATAAAACCTACATTCTAATATCATTAAATCAGTATTTTTCTTTCCTCTTTGAAATGGATTGTTTTTTATCAAAATGAATATCATATTTTCATTTTGAAAAAATAGTACCCCCTCTCATATTAATTCTAAGATATTTTTAATTTACACAACCCCTTGTCATTGCAAGGGGTTTGTTTTTATTTGTTCTTTTGTTTTTTCATGGTATGCCGTTTGAATTCAGTTTTAAAAGTTAAAAAAATGTCGAACTAAAATATTAAAGTCATGAAAACACTAAAATTAACATCCATGGTAATTGCAAGTTTACTATTTGTTTTTACCTCGTGTCAAAAAGAAGACACATATCCTTCTTCTAATTCAAACTCAAGCAGCACACAATCAGGTACATTTAAAGTTAAAATGACCGATGCTCCGGGAAATTATGCCGCATTAGATGTTCAAATAACAGGAATTGATGCTTATCTAGAAAATGATGGATGGGTATCGTTGAATAATGAAATTCAACACGTTAGTGTATTAAGCCTAACAAATGGTGTTGAAACTTTATTAGCCTATAAAGGTATGGCAACAGTGGGTACATATTCTAAATTAAGAATCACTTTTGGAAATGATAATAGGTTAACACTTAGTGGAAGTTCAGGCGTTGGTGGAGTTTCTGGTAATGGCTCGGCTACAGTTCAATTGTTATGGGATGGACCAAGAGAAGTAATCATTGAGATAAATGAGCAAATTTTTGCAAATTCAGAGGCAGAGGTACTACTTGATTTTCAAGTTGTACAATCAATTAAAGAAATAGCTCAACAGTATATTATTAACCCTGTAATTACCGAAATTAAAGATGCCAGCACAGGCTTGAGGGGTGAGGTACAAGGTACTGCAAATGCAGCTATAATTATTACAAATGAATCAACTGAATTAAGTACTTATTTAGATGCCTCTGGTAACTTTTTAATAAGAGGTGTTGACGAAGGTGTTTATAATCTAGTAGTTATTCCTGAAACAACTAGTACTGAATTACCTCAAGAACAAAGAATAGAAAATGTGTTGATTTCAAAAGGAGAAATTAAACATATAGGTATCATTAACTTTTAATTATTATAAATCTTGCTATAAAGCAGGTGTTAGTAAGAATTTCTCCTGCTTTATAGTAAAAAAAAATAGCCATGAAAACAACAATCAAATTACTTTCAATATTAATAGCAGCATCACTATTTATAGGTAGCTGTAAAGAAGATTCTAACGAAGATTTGTATTTAACCGAACAGGAGTTAGGAGAAATTTCGAGAGACTCGTTGGAGTTTATGTTTATTCAAACACTAAATGAAATTGAATCTAACCTTAAAATGATAAGAGAAAAAGAAGGGTTAATTGTACTTGGACCTGGCAGTGATTTAGAGTCAGGAATAAATACCAAAGAAAAAATATTACGAAACATTCAGATTATTAACTCCTTAATGGATGAAAACAGGGCTAAAATTGAAACTTTAAAAACAGCTCTTAATAAAAGTGAGACTGAAAACAAACAAATGCATTTACTGACTGATGCTGTAAATGAAAAATTAATCCATCAGGAAGAGCAAATCAACTATTTAAAAGAACAATTAAGTAATAAGAATTTTGAAATAGATGAATTAAATACAAAGCTAACCTATCTGGAACTTCAAGACGAAAAATTACAGCTCATTATTACTGACTTAGAGAATGAATTAAATACCGGACATTACATTGTTGGATCTTACAAAGAGTTAAAAGAAAAAGGTGTTGCTGAAAAAGAGGGTGGGGTTCTATGGTTTGGAAGAACAAAATCAATGAACGAAAACTTTAAAGAAACCGATTTTACCGTTATCAATATCAAAGAAAATACAACAATACCTATTTTTAGTAAAAAGGCACAACTGCTTTCAGAACACAAAAATGAAACGTATGAATTTATAACAGAGAACAATCAAATTAGTTATTTAAATATTATTGATCCTAAACAGTTTTGGAAAACAAGCAAGTATTTAGTTATAGAAATAAAATAAACAAAATGGAACCTAAAAAAAACTTATTAAAAATTGCCATTCTGGATGATAGTGATTTTTACAATCGAATGATTACAAGACAATTGGAAAGTTATACCAAAGGATTGTCGTTAGAAAAAAATTTTGAATTCAATATTGAGTCTTATGCACATGCTGATGATTTCTTAAGAAATCTGAAAGATGACATTGATATTGCTTTTGTAGATTATTATTTAGGGTCAGGAGTAACAGGTTTTGACGTGTTACAGGTCATTAATAAAAAGTGTAAACATTGTAAAGTAGTTATTATTTCTCAAGCAAGAAATGAACTAACAACCATTAAAACACTTTCTAATGGAGCCTCTGCGTTTATTTTAAAAGACAAAAATGCATTGGCGAAAACATGTTTTTTTGTAGAACACGAAATCAGTAAAAAGTTTTTATAAACAATAAACCTCATGAAAAATGCAAAAATATATCGTATATTGGTAGCTGATATTGATACAGATTTCATGAGACGCTTGTGTGATGTATTAAATAAGATTTCGGAACAATATGATCATATTCAATTACGGGTACTTCCTGCATGTCATTCAAAACATGTAAAACCTTATTGTGAACACACTTTCAATTTAGCTTTTATAGATTATAGTTTAATTATAGACGATAAAAATATGTTAATTTCCAGTTTACATCATAACAATCCTGAATGTTTATTGGTATTGTTAATAGATGATAAAGGAGGTTTACAAATAAATGAACTTGTAAAAAAATTAGAACAACAAGGTCAGCCATTTTTTGGAGAACACCTGCTTAAAGATAATTATTCGGTTGATTTATTAACTATTTTGTGTAAAGGATTTATTGAACGAATCATAAATGAATCACATCAAAATAAAAGCATAACATGATGTTAAAACGACTTACATTCAAATTTAAAATAATAATAATTATGCTTATAGCACTTGGTTTTGTGAGCATAATTGGAATCTCAGCCTACAAACAATTTTCTGCAATTGTGTCAAGTATAAGTAATGATGCTCGTCCCGATATGCGATTAGTAACTTCAAAATCGTTAATGAACGATTTAGCGGATGCAGAAAACAGCGTAAAATCATTTAGCCTTACCAAAGATACACTATACCTCGATCAGTTTTATTTGGCCGCAAAAAATACGAATATGCGGTTAGCAAGATTACATGGCTTGGTGGAGAAGAAAAATACAACAACTTTTGAATTAGATGATTTAGACACATTAATTATTCAAAAATTTAAAATATTAAACCAATTATTGCTCTCACAAGACCAGTTTCGAGTTCAGGCAGCTCTCGAAAAGGTTGTCATTAAACTCGATAAAGCTATTAATAAAGTAGAAAAAGATGGGTCTGTAAAAACACTTTCGGAAAATAAAACTGATAGTGATAAACCAACCAAAAATTCAATAAAATCAGAAAAAAAAGGAGTTCTTATTTGGTTATTTAATAAAAAGAGCAAAAGCAAAAAAGAAGGTGTAAACGATACTGATATCATTAATCTTAATGAAATAACAAAAGAGATTCAAAAAGTAAAGAAAGAAGAAGGGAATATCGAAGCATCGCTTAAAAACAATGAATTATACCTCATCATGGCAGACAGAAGGGTATCTAAAAAAATAAAAACGATACTCGACCACATAGAATCTGCCGAGCTTTTGTCAATTGCCCAGCAAACAGAACAAGCGAAAATTACGATGAAAAACACCAACCGGCAAATCGCATTGTTTTGCATAGCCATAGCAATACTTTTATTATTTATGTCGTATATTATTATTGATTACGTGCGAAATAACAATCGTTACAGAAGAGCATTAAAAAAAGCAAAAGCTGAAGCAGAAGATCATGCAACAACCAAAGAAAATTTTTTAGCCAACATGAGTCATGAAATTCGAACACCCATGAATGCAATAGCCGGTTTTACAGAACAAATAGCCGAAGGTCCGCTTAACGATGAGCAAAGAGAACAACTTACTATGGTAAGAAAATCAATTGAACATCTTTTGTACCTGATTAATGATGTACTTGATTTTACCAAATTACAAGCAGGAAAACTAAATCTGGAAATTATTGGTTTTAAACCTAAAGAGGTGATTAATGATGTGGTAACATTTATACAGCCCTTAGCCAACGATAAAGAGTTAAAATTAATGTGTAATGTAATTACTGAAGATTCGCTGGTTTTACTTGGCGACCCTTTTAGATTACGACAAATACTTTTAAACATTATCAGTAATGCCATCAAGTTTACAGAAAAAGGAACTATTTCAATACATGTAAATCCGGTTATGCAAAATAACGAAAAGATGTGGTTAAGAATCGAATTGATGGATACCGGAATAGGTATAAATGAACAAGCCTTAAAAAAAATATTTCAGGAATTTGAACAAGCAGATAACAGTACAGCCCGTAACTATGGTGGTACAGGATTAGGGCTTTCTATTGTTGATAAATTGGTTAAACTACATCATGGAACGATAGAATTTAAAAGTGTTCCACAAAAAGGAACAACAGTTACTGTTGAAATTCCTTACGATATTGGAACAGAAAAGGATATTGAACTGGTAGAAGACAATCAATTTAAAAAAAAATCATCGATACCATCAAATACAAGAATATTAATTGTTGATGATGTTGAATTTAACAGGAAATTACTAATTAGTATATTAAAAAAATATCACGTTATCCATACCGAAGCAAGTAATGGAAAAGAAGCCATTGAAGAAATAAAACGAAACAATTATGATGTAATATTAATGGATGCCCGTATGCCGGAACTCAATGGGATAGAAGCAACAAAAAAGATTAGGCTTTTGCCGAATCTTACCAAACGACAAATTCCTATAATAGCATTAACCGCTGCAGTTACAGAAAACGACAAAAGAGAATATTTTAGCGCAGGAATGAATGGATTTTTAGCTAAACCTTTTAAAGAACGTGAATTGTTAGCCGAAATTAATAAAGTATTAGAAACCAAAGAAACTGTAAAAGATAATATAAAACAAGATGAACAAAAACTAACTTTAGAAAATATGCTCAATCAAAAAATTAATTTAACTGAACTTCGAAGCATAAGCGATGGAGATCAAAAATTTTATAACGAAATGTTGCAAACATTTTTAGATACCACCACTAAAGGATTTAGTGATATGCAAATTGCACTTGCAACTAAAAACTGGAAAATGATAGCAGAATTCGCACATAAAATAAGTTCACCTTGTCATCATCTGTCAGCACATGTTCTTTATTCTTATTTAAAAGAAATTGAAGCAAAATGTAGAAACAACGAACAACTAGATACCATAGAAAAACTGATAACTATTGCAGAACAAGAATTTGAATTGGTGGCTGACGAAGTAAAAAATGAGTTGAATAATCCTGTTAAACAGTAAAATTGCGATTGCTGTCGGTAAGCTTATTTTAACGGACATGAAAAATTCATGTATTAATCGTTAAATTTGTTATTCAATTCATACCAAGTAATGAGCGACACACCATTTACCATCTATGTAGTAGAAGACAATGAGTGGTATAATAAACTACTTGTTCATAATCTATCCCTAAATCCAGACTTTGTAGTGGAAAGTTTTTTTAATGGAAAAGACCTCTTAAACTCATTATCAAAAAAACCTGCTGTTGTCACTCTCGATTACAGATTACCTGATATAGATGGAGAAACTCTTCTCAAAAAAATAAAAGAATTTGATGCTAACATCGAGGTAATTATTATTTCAGAACAAGAAGAAATTGAAACGGCTGTTGCTTTATTAAAAGCAGGGGCATACGATTATTTGGTAAAAACCAAAGACATACGCGACAGATTACTTAACACTATAAATAACATCCGTAAAAATGAAGGACTAAAAAAACGGATTGTTTCTCTTCAAAAAGAAGTACAGGGTAAATATGCCTTTGAAAAAACAATTATTGGAACTAGTCCTGCCATTAAAAAAGTATTCGAATTAATCGCTAAAGCTACCGAAACCAATATTACAGTAACCATTTCTGGAGAAACCGGAACAGGAAAAGAAGTTGTTGCCAAAGCTATTCATTACAATTCGCCCCGTAAAGACAAACCATTTATTGCCATAAATATGGCAGCAATACCATCAGAATTAATTGAAAGTGAGTTATTTGGTCACGAACGGGGTTCATTTACCGGGGCTGATGCTCGTAGAAAAGGAAAATTTGAAGAAGCTGAAGGCGGCACCTTATTTTTGGATGAAATAGGAGAAATGGATATTAATTTCCAAGCCAAATTATTGAGGGTTTTACAAGAGAAAGAGGTAACACGTGTAGGGAGTAATTTACCTATAAAAATTAACTGTAGAATAATGGTTGCAACCAACCGGAATTTGTTGGAAGAAGTTAAAAAAGGAAAATTCAGAGAAGATCTTTACTACCGACTGTTTGGATTACCAATACATTTACCTCCTTTACGTGAAAGAGACCATGATACCTTACTTCTTGCTAAATATTTTATTGATAATTTTTGTAAAGAAAATTCATTACCCATTAAAAATATTTCTGAAAGTGCCCGAAAAAAACTACTTAGTTATCGGTGGCCCGGAAATATAAGAGAACTAAAGTCAATTGTTGAACTGGCAATAGTAATGTCTTCAGAAAAAGAACTGGTAGAATCTGATATTTCACTCAGCACCACAGATGCCTTGCCAAATGTTTTAACTCAGGAAATGACCCTGCGAGAATACAATCGCAGAATAATTAATCATTACATGGAAAAATGTAATGACAACACAAAACTGGTTGCCGAAAAATTAGGGATTGGACAAACTACTGTTTATCGTTTATTAAAAGAAAATCAGGAAGTAGAAAATAACCTGTAACAATCCTTTTTTTTATCTACTCCTTTTCTTCAAAAGCCTAAACTCTTTGCTATTTTTTTCATTTTGAAAAAAAATTATTCTATTTGAAAATAATGTCTTTCATGGTTTAACCACAAGACATTGATTTTCTGTAAATTACAAATTATTTTTTTAATGGTATGACTTTAGGATAAGTGTTCATGAACTTAAAATCCTAACACCATGAATACCAAAAAAATAATAAAAATTGTAATAGTGGAAGATGATTTGTATTTCCAAAAAGCACTTACTAAATACGTTCAGACAATATGTAATCCTGCTATTTATCCACATCTTGATTTTCATATAAAATCATATTCAAACGCACACGAATGTATTGAAGAATTGGAAAACGATACCAATATTATGATTTTGGATTATTTTTTAATTAATGAAGAAGAAACCGATGTACTTACAGGTGCAGACATAGTAATTGAAGCCAATAAATATTGTACCGATTGCAAAATAATTATGATTAGTGCTCAACAAAATAAAAATGTTACTACTCAATTACTGCAACAAGGTATTTATGAATATGTTGATAAGAATATAAATTCAAACAACAGGATTGGAGCAATATTGCAAAAAGTATTAAAAGATGAATCTCAACTCATCGAAAATAAAAATTTGGAGGAATAGTCATGGAAACTCAAGGAAAAAATAAAACCGGATTTGCAAAAAACATTATCATATTATTTTTTGCATCAAGTACTCTTGTTGCCGGTTATTTGGCTCTCGACCAATATACCGAGAAACAACAAATACAAAGACAAATTGATACAGAAGAAGCTGAGATAGAACAATATTTGTTTGATTCTTTCGCAAAAATAGAACAAAATCTTGTTGAAATAACTGCCCATGAAGGACAATTACAAATGGATTTGAGTGGCGAATATGTCGAAGGAATATTATCACCGGAAGAAAGAATTAATAGAGAAATAGGACATATTGAAAGTCTTATGAATGAAAACCAACATCTAATTGCAAGCCTGCAAACCAAAGTTGGTAATCAGGACAAACAATTAATCAAGTATAATTATCGTATCAATGGACTTAATAAAAAAATAGAACAATATAAAATTCAGGCTGATGAATTAAAACAATTAAACGATTCACTATCAGAAGATTTGATAGAAGTTAAACACGAAAACATAGTATTAACCTTTAATAACGAAGAAAAAGAACGTCAGATTGACGAACAAACAGAAGTAATTAACAAACAAACTGAAGACATCATTAAAAAAGAAGAATTGATACATACCGTATTCTACACAGTTAGTTCTTATCGTGACTTAGAAGATGCTGAAGTAGTACAAAAAGAAGGTGGCTTACTTGGTTTTGGTACAACCAGAATATTAAAGGACGACTTTGATAGGAGTAAGTTTATTAAAATAGACAAAAGACGGAATACACTTATACCGGTATTCAGCAAAAAAGCAAAGTTAGTAACAAAACATAACAGTAGTAGTTATGAGTGGGTAGTTGAAGACCAACAAATTAAGTGGATTAAAATCAGCGATCCCGAGTTGTTTTGGGAAAGCACTAAATACATGGTGATAGCCACACGCGAATAAGAATTAGGTATTTGTACAAGAGAATTAATAGTGAAACGGTAGTATCAATAGAAATCGGGTTGTTAAAGCAACCCGATTTCACTTAAACCCAACAGAAATGATAACAAAACAAATCTATATGCTGTGTTTATTCTTGGCAACCTTGTCTCCCATTTTTGGCAACAATGAAAAAATTGTTAAATACATTTCGGAAGCAAATGACTTGGCATATATTTCATTGGAATTAAAAAGCAATGGTCGGTTTATTATTGTGTTTGATGAAGTAGATGGTAATAAAACCTATAAATTTAAAGGAAAATGGGAAGTTTTAGAAAATAATTATCTGCTGAAATTTAAAGGTTTTAAAGTTCCGAAGATGGAAGTATTGTTTGAACAAAATCAACAACCTAATCAGGTAAAAATCATCAATAAACGTACTGCAAGTTTTTCCATCCATCAAAGCGGAATTTGGATTTGGGGCGTTTATTGCAAAAAACAATAGTTAATTCATTTTCATTTTGAAAAAAAATATTTCAATTATGAAAAATTTCACACACAATAATTTATCGTAAATATTTAATTATCAATAAATTAAATTAAATTGTTATCATAGGCACGTATTTGGAATATTGTTTAACGAACCAAAAAATTAAAGTCATGAAAACAACAAAAATGATATTAACATTAGCAACCATTTTAGTATGTGTTTTTAATGTAAATGCTCAAGATAATGATAAAGCACCTTCTTTAGCAATAAACACTTCGAGCTACAAAACCGCTATAGGATTACGAGCCGGAGAAACATCAGGGTTAACCATTAAACGATTTATTGGTAGCAACACCGCACTTGAAGGAATTGTTGGTATCTGGAGTCATGGACTCAGTACTACCATACTGTTTGAAAAATATACCCCTGCATTTAATGTTAGCGGATTGAATTGGTATTATGGTGCAGGTGGGCACGTTGCCTTTGAAACAAGTCGAACTGTATATTACTACAGAAACGGGCGTTATGATAAATATCATGATGGAAGCGTCGGCTTAGGAATCGATGGATTGATAGGCATTGAATATAAAATTCAGGCTATTCCGTTTGCATTGAGTTTAGACATGAAACCATTTATAGAAGTTATTTCGAGAGGAGGTGTATGGATATCGCTTGATCCGGGTTTAGGAATTAAGGTAACTTTTTAATAAAATCGGATTAAAAAACATATTAATGATAACTACAAAGAATAGCCATGAAAATAATAGTAAACTTAGGTCTAATAGTAGTTTTAACTCTAACGACCATTATTACAGGATGTAAAAAAGACGATAACACCAACTCTTCATCACAACTTATTACTCCTCAAAGCTTTTTGGCAGCCGATAACTATACATCACTAATTATTGAGGTAAAATATATAGAAGGTTATAGCCCCACTCAAGAATCGTTAGACAATCTAAAGAATTTTTTATCTGCTCGTTTAAATAAACCTGACGGAATAACAATAGTTACAAGCAGCCTAACATCTCAAGGTCGGACATCTTATTCATTAACCGATATTCGATATCTTGAAAAACTTAACAGACAATACAAATCAACTAATAAAATATTGACTGCCTACATTTTCTTTGCCGACGGTGGATACATTGAGGATACTGAGAATACAAAAATTTTAGGTATAGCTTATGGAGCAACATCTGCCGCTATTTTTGAAAAAACTATTGTAGATTATTCGGGTGGATTGGCTCAACCTACACAAGAAGTTCTTGAAACCACCATAATGAATCACGAGTTTGGACATCTTTTAGGCTTGGTAAATAATGGCTCAAAAATGCTCAATAATCATCAAGATTTAACTCATGGTCACCATTGTACAGACGAAAATTGCTTGATGTATTACAAAGTTGAAACTTCTGATATCATTGGTAATTTAATTGGAGGAAACATTCCAGAACTTGACAATAATTGCATCAACGATTTAAGATTAAATGGTGGAAAGTAAACTTGTTTAAAAAATGAAGTTTAGTTTCTTATATTAACAATTCTCTATTATTTTTTTTATCTTTGCTCCTATTATTCATTATAATAACTTGGGGAATTAGCTCATTTGGCTAGAGCGCTTGCCTGGCAGGCAAGAGGTGGTCGGTTCGATTCCGATATTCTCCACAAAAGCTTTAGATTTTTCTAAAGCTTTTTTTTGTTTATTTTCACAAAAAAAATTCACACGATATGAGTAAAATAATTGTTTTAGGTTCGGGAATGGTTGGAAGTGCAATGGCTATTGATTTAGCTAAAAAACACCAAGTAATGTTAACCGACAGAAGTCAGCAAGTATTAGATAAAGTAAAAGCAAAATGTAATAGTTTATCAACTTTTGTACTTGATGTAACCAACACTAAACTCCTTCAGTCAACCATAAAAAATTACGACTTGGTAGTTTGTGCAGTTCCCGGATTTTTGGGTTTTAATACCTTAAGAGCAATTATTGAGGCCGAGAAAAATGTAATCGACATTTCTTTTTTCCCGGAAAACTCATTGGATTTAGATGCTTTAGCCAAACAAAAAAATGTAACTGCAATAGTTGACTGTGGTGTTGCTCCGGGTATGGATAACATTATTTTGGGTTATTACAACGAAAAACTGAAACTAAACTTTTTTGAATGTTTAGTGGGCGGTTTGCCAAAGGTAAAAAAATGGCCATTTTGCTACAAAGCACCCTTCTCCCCAATGGATGTAATTGAAGAATACACCCGCCCAGCAAGATATGTTGAGAATGGACATGTGGTGGTAAAAGAAGCTTTAACCGATTGCGAATACATTGAATTTGATAAAGTAGGCACCTTAGAATCGTTTAATAGTGATGGTTTACGTTCCATCATTTTTACGATGCCGCACATCAAAAATATGAAAGAGAAAACCTTACGTTATCCCGGGCATGTTGAATACGTAAAAGTGTTGAAAGAAAGTGGCTTTTTTAACACCGAAGCCATTGAGGTTAACGGACAAAAAATTGCTCCTTTAGATTTTACCAGCAGAGTGTTGTTTAACGAATGGAAATTGGGTGAAACCGAAGAAGAACTAACCGTAATGCGAGTTACTGTAAAAGGCATCAATCCACAAGGAAAAGAAGAAACCATAGTTTACAATTTATACGACGAGTACAATCCTACGACTAATACCTCATCAATGGCACGAACAACAGGCTACACGGCAACTGCTGCTGCCAATCTATTTTTAGAAGGTTTGTTTCAAGAAAAAGGAGTTTTTCCTCCCGAGTTGGTTGGAAAACATGAAGCTTGTTTTAACTATTTTATCAAGTATTTGGAAGAAAGAGGAGTGGTTTATACTAGAACTATTATTTAGTCTTAATTACCACCAACTTATCTTGTAACATTTCATTTATCGTGTATTGGATACCACCTACTCCAATACCAGAAACATTTCGTCCGCCAAAAGGCATCCAATCTACACGAAAAGCGGTGTGGTCGTTTACCATTACCGCAGCAGCGTTTAATTGTTTGGTTATAAAAAAAGCCTTATCAATAGTTGCGGTAAAGACTGCTGCTTGAAAGGCAAAAGGCAAAGCATTAGCTTGTTCTATCGCTTCTCTAGTTTCAGTATATCCGTACAAACAAATTACCGGACCAAAAATTTCTTGGGTAGAAACTTTAGAATTTTTGTTTGGGTTCAACAAAATAGTAGGTTCGTAACAAGTAGTAAAAATTCGTTTTCCACCACACAACAATTTAGCTCCTTCGCTAACAGCTTCATTAACCCAATATTCTATTCTGTCCAATTCCTTGAGTAAAATGAGTGGACCAACTTGTGTTTTTTCATCCAAAGGATTTCCGGTTATTAATTTCTTTGCTTCAACAACCAAATTTTCAGCAACATCAGCAAGTATTTTTTCGTGTACAAAAACGCGTTGAACCGAAACACAAACCTGTCCTGCATGGTAAAACCCGCCTTTAATAATAGCTGGAATCAATTCTTTCAAATCAGCATCTTCTTCCACTATAACAGGGGCTACTCCGCCATGTTCTAAAGCTATTCGAGTTCCGGGAGCAATTTTGTTTCGCAAATGCCAACCTACCTTTGCAGAACCTATAAAAGTTAAATAAGCAACCCTGCTATCTGTTGCTAGCCTCTCAGCCAAAACATCCTCACAAATTAAAACTTGAGCCCAATTTTCGGGTAAACCAGCTTCTTTCAATAAATTGATAAACTCAATGCATGAAAGAGGCGTTGTTAAAGCCGGTTTTACAATTACCGGACAACCTGCAGCCACAGCCGTAGCCACTTGGTGCACAATTAAATTAAATGGATGATTAAATGCACTTATAGCCACCACAACACCGATTGGTTCTTTGGTGGTAAATGCTATTCGATTAGCAGAAGCCGGAGTTAATCCCATCGGAATTTCTTCGCCATGAATTTGATTGATGGTTTGAGCAGCAATCTTTACCCCGTTGATGGCTCTTATAATTTCTACTTTCGAATCCTGATTTGGCTTTCCTCCTTCCTGAGTTGCCAATTTGGTTAATTCTTCTTGTCTTTCTGAAATTAAAAAAGCAAGTTTTTCAAGAATTTCAATGCGTTGATAAGCTGGCAATCCTTGAGGGTTTTGTTTATTTAATAAAGTTGCTTTTGCTAAAGCATGTTCTACATCGGTAGCATTGTTGAACGGAATTTCTTTTAGCAACGAATTATCGAAAGGCGAATAAACTTTTAACATAATTATAAGGTTTCCATATGAACTTGGATGCTTAAAGCATTATCTAATTTATTGCTAGTAAACCACTTGCTAAATTTTAATCCCCAGTTTTGTAAATCGACAGTAAATTTAACGGTTTCTACTATTAATTTTTTACCAATTTTTGTTGTAGTAGCCTTAAATTCTATGGGTTTTGTTATGCCAACAATGGTCAAATCACCAGTCAACAAATCATTAGCATAAGAGGTAATTTTAAACTTAGCTGTTGGAAATGATGTTACATTAAAAAATTTGGCATCTTTTATTTCATGAAGAACACTTTTTTCTTGTTCTTTATCTTCAGCATCTAAAATAGAAATTTCATTCATGTTTAGCAGAATTTCTCCACCAATTATTTTACCGTTTTTTAATTCGATAAAACCCTCTTTAATTGAAATGGTACCGTTGTGACCTGCAATATCAGGTGAACCTTGCCAGTTCAATTTACTTTTTAAGATATCAACTTTTTGAGTTTGAGCATTAAACTTACCAATGCTAAAAAGAGCAATGATAATAACTGATAATACCTTGGTTTTCATGACTTATATTTTAATTCCAAAGGAATTCAATAAACTAATAATCCAACAAATTCCCGATAGCTTTTGCCACTTTATCGGCATTAGGCAATAAGGTTGCTTCTAAAATGGAGTTTAAAGGAATTGCCGGCGTATCAATTGAACCCACCAATTCGATAGGTGCATCTAAATATTTAAAGCATTTTTTTTGAATTCGAGCAGCCAAACCTAAAGTAAAACTATTTTCTACCGATTCTTCGGTAACCAATAGCACTCTGTTGTGTTTTTTTGTAGCGTTGTACATCGCTTCTTCATCAATCGGATTTAGTGTTCTTAAATCTATAATTTCGATTTGTCCTTTAAACTGTTTGGCAGCTTCTAAACTCCAATAAACGCCTCTACCGTAAGTAATAATTACAGCACTTTCCCCTGCTTCAATTTTGTCCGCATCAGCTTCAATCACTGTTCTGGCTTTTCCAAAAGGAATCACATAATCTTCGTCAGGCTCAACAGTTTTGGCTCCTTCTGTACCTTTAATTTTACTCCAATACAATCCTTTGTGTTCAAAAATCACCACAGGGTTTGGGTCATAATAAGCCGACTTTAACAAACCTTTTAAATCGGCACCCGTTGAAGGATAAGCCACTTTTACACCACGAATTTGTGTTACCACCGATTCCACACTTGAAGAGTGATAAGGTCCACCGGAACCATAAGCTCCAATCGGCACTCTTAATATCATACTCGCAGGCCATTTTCCGTTGGAGAGATAATACGAACGGCTCACCTCTGTAAACAATTGATTCAATCCCGGCCAAATGTAATCTGCAAACTGTACCTCAACAATTGGTCTCAATCCTACCGCAGCCATACCAACTGTGCTACCCACTATAAAAGCTTCTTGTATGGGTGTGTTAAAAACTCTATCATCACCAAATTGTTGAGCCAACGTTGCTGCTTCACGGAAAACTCCTCCTAAACGACCTCCAACATCTTGCCCGTACATCAAACATTCTTTGTGTTTGGTCATTAACTCACGCACTGCAAAAAGTGCAGAATCGACCATTACCGTTTTCTCTTTACCTTTGGGTTCACGCTCTCCTTTTTCTTCGGTAATTGGGGTTGGGGCAAAATGATGTAAGGTTAAATCTTCAGGTCGTGGGTCTTCTTCAGCTAATGCCAATTGATAATCATTATCAACCAATTCTTTTGCTTTATTTTCTATTTCGACTATCTGAGCTTCTTCAACTCCTAACTCTATTAAATTCGATTTTAGTTTTGGGAATGGGTCTCTACTAGCAGCTTCGGCTAAATCATCACGATACCACTCTTTACGAACACCAGAAGTATGATGGTTAAGTAAAGGAACTTTAGCATGAACTAAAAATGGTCGTCGTTCTTTTCGAACCAAATCAATCACTTCTTTTAGGATTGAATACGATTCGATAAAATCACTCCCATCAATGGTTCTAACTTCCAAACCTTTAAAACCTCTTGCAAAGTACGTAATATCCTGAGCTCTGGTTTCTTTAGCTGTTGCGGAAATATCCCATTCGTTATCTTGTACCAAATAAATGATGGGCATTTGTTTTAAAACTGCCATTTGAAATGCTTCCGAAACTTCTCCTTCGGTGCACGAGGCATCGCCTAAACTACAAACCACTACCGGGTTTTCTCCTTTGTAATCTTCAGCAATACCAATTTTTTCTTTGTATTGAATCCCCATAGCCACACCAGTTGCTGGAATAGCTTGCATTCCTGTGGCTGATGATTGATGTGGAATTTTTGGTTTATCAGCGTCATTTAAACTTGGATGCGAATAATATGTTCTGCCGCCTGAAAATGGATCGTTTCGTTTGGCTAAAACTTGAAGCATTAGCTGAAAAGGAGTCATTCCAATCGACAACAAAATGCTGTCGTCACGATAATATGGAAAAACAAAATCTTGTGGTTTTAATTGTAAACCCGTTGCAATTTGAATAGCTTCATGACCACGAGATGTTGCATGAACATATTTAGCTGTAACTTCTTTATTTTCTTCGTACAATTCAGTCAACGACTTAGCTATAGCCATTAATCGAAATGCCTCTAATGCAATTTCTTTTGACACCACTTGCTCTTTTCTCACACTTTTCTCGATTGTTTCGACCATAAAAATTGTTAAAGACAAGTAACAAAGATATGAAAAAAGGATGTTTTTAAACCAAAAACAAAAAATCTTAACCCATTACGAGTTAAGATTTAAGATTTTAAAAAAAATATAACCAGAATTACTCTACTATCATTCCTGCACCGACTGTTTCGTTAGTCGCCTCATCAATTAAAATAAGACTTCCGGTAAATCTATTTCGAGCATATTTATCGTACAACAACGGTTTGGTCGTGCGTAATGATATTCTTGCAATATCATTCATTTTTACTTCTTTATCATCTTCAATTCGGTGTAAAGTATTAATATTAACTTTATACTTCACTTCTTTGACAATACATCTTACATCGTTTGAGGTATGTTTTATAGCGTATTTACCGTTAAGGATTAAATTTTTAGGATTAAACCAACATACCATCACATCTATATCCTGACTAACATAAGGCTGGTTATTTTCTCTAACAATCATATCTCCTCTGCTGATATCAATATCATCTTCAAGGGTTATGGTAACTGACATTGGAGTAAATGCTTCATCTAAAGAACCATTGAAAGTATCGATGGTTTTTACTTTTGATGTAAACCCGGAAGGCAACACCACAACATCATCACCCGGTTTAAAAACTCCACCAGCAATTCTTCCCGCATAACCTCGGTAATCATGATATTTTTCTGATTGTGGTCGAATTACATATTGAACAGGAAAACGACAATCAATGTGGTTGTAATCGCTTCCTATATGGATGTTTTCTAACAAATACATTAACGTAGAACCTTGATACCAAGGCATATTTTCCGATTTATTTACCACATTATCACCATTTAACGCTGAAATCGGTACAAATTGAATATCCTTAACATCTAACTTAGAACAAAATGCTTCCAATTCTTTTTTGATGTTGTAAAAAACCTCTTCAGAATAATCTACCAAATCCATCTTATTGATGCAAAATACCACGTGAGGAATTCCCAACAACGCAGCTATAAAAGTATGTCTTGAAGTTTGTTCAACCAATCCATTTCTGGCATCTACCAATATAATTGATAAGTTAGAAGTGGAAGAACCCGTAACCATATTTCTCGTATATTGAATATGACCGGGAGTATCAGCAATAATAAATTTACGTTTTGGTGTCGCAAAATAACGATAAGCAACATCAATGGTAATTCCTTGCTCCCGTTCGGCTCTTAATCCATCAGTAAGTAATGCCAAATTTACACTGGTTTCACCTTTTCTTTTACTCGATTCTTCAATAGCTTCGTATTGGTCAGCAAATATTGATTTAGAATCGTACAGTAATCTTCCTATCAAGGTACTTTTACCATCATCTACGCTACCTGCTGTTGAAAAGCGAAGCAACTCCATGTCTAAATAAGAATTGGTTTGATTTTTTGTCGAATTATTCATTTTCAATTTATCATTATCAATTAAAAATATCCTTGTTTTTTTCTATCTTCCATGGCTGCTTCAGAGCGTTTATCATCAGATCGTGTTCCTCTTTCCGTGGTTCTTGCAGCAGCCACTTCTTCAATAATTTTTTCAACCGTATCAGCATCCGACTCCACAGCTCCAGTACAAGTTGCATCACCAATAGTTCTAAAACGAACTATCATTTTTTTAGTGGGTTCTGTATCTCGTTGTTGAATAAAATCGGTAGTACTCATGATAACTCCATCTCTAATGAACACCTCTCGTTCATGAGATAAATAAATCGAAGGAATTTCTATGTTTTCTTGTAAAATATATTGCCAAACATCCATTTCCGTCCAGTTACTGATTGGAAACACTCTAAAATGCTCTCCTAAGTGTTTTCTGCCGTTAAAAATATTCCACAATTCCGGGCGTT
This sequence comes from Bacteroidota bacterium, assembly GCA_016183805.1. Taxonomy (GTDB): domain Bacteria; phylum Bacteroidota; class Bacteroidia; order Flavobacteriales_E; family Vicingaceae; genus Vicingus. The sequence continues at coordinate 28,031 of JACPDX010000099.1, read as the reverse complement.
GATTTTTTGGATCCCATTGTCCAAACTCATCTCGGTGTGAGAAAAAACGTTCTTTAGCTCTGGCTTTTTCTTCATCCCTTCTTGCTCCACCAATTGCACAATCGTATTTATTTTGCTCAATAGTATCTAACAAGGTTACCGTTTGCAAAACATTTCTACTGGCATTAAATCCTTTTTCTTCTACCACTTTTCCTTCGTCGATAGATTTTTGCACAGAACCAACTACCAGATTTGCATCATACCTTTTTACAAAATCATCTCTAAATTCAATGGTTTCTGGAAAATTGTGCCCAGTATCTACATGTACCAAAGGAAAAGGAATTCGTGCCGGCCAAAACGCTTTTCTTGCCATGTGTGCAACAATAATCGAATCTTTTCCTCCCGAAAAAAGCAACGCAGGGTTTTCAAACTGAGCAGCAACTTCTCGTAAAACATAAATGGCCTCAGCTTCTAATTCTTGTAAATGGGTTAAATTATACGATTTCATAATAATAATTTGTTGTCAAAGGTAATAATTCTGTTTTTTACCATAAAAAAAAGAGCCTGTAGTTTTACAAGCTCTTTTTTATTTATGATTTTAAGAACTAGAACTTAGCTCTAGATTTTCTTCGTTTACGTTTGTTTTTACCAAGTACCCAACTATTTTTAGATTTGTAAAAATTACTTCTTCCTCTTATAGCCCAACTAAAATTAACGGTAACTGTAGCATAACTATCATTATGTTCTGGGTCACCTCTTTTCTTACCCGGTTGATATGTTGTAACCTGTGGAGATCCATTATTCAAATCTGGATTATCTAAATGAATTTGCGTAATAACCTCTTGGTTAGTCTTATTAGCTAATTGGGCAGTTAAAGGATCTGTATGTTCAATATATTTATCACTCACATCATCGATATAATCAGTAAATGTAGTTCTCCAACTAGCCTCCAATCCCAATCTATATTTTCGTTGTATAGTATAGTAAAATCCAATACCTGCAGGAATTGCTATATTAAATTTACTATAATTAACACCCTCTGTTTGTAAAGGCTGTAAAGCATACCATTGACCATCTAATTCGCCTTGTGGATTGCTGTAAAAAGCAGCAACTCCTCCAAAAGCATATAAATTAAAATCAGAAGAATATCGACCTGTACCTCCAACATCGTTTACTTTGTACAAGTATAATTCTAAATGAGCTGCCGCTTCAATCATATCATTTTTAAAATTCAAATTTCTACCCCTTCTAGCAGGGTTAAGTGTTTGAGCATCATCTCCAGATAATCTAATGTAGTTCAACGTTCCTTTTACCCCAAACATATTTGAAATACGATAACGATAAAACCCACCCAAATCCCAACGGGTATAGTTTAATTTCATGTCTGCAGGACCACTTCTCCTCTCTCCAATACCACCGCCAATTTCACCCAAATAGTTTGAAGCACCCACGGAGAAGCCATAATCTATACGATACTGGCTATACGCAGAAAACGTGAGGCTGAAAATGGTAATAATTGATAATAATAATTTTTGCATTATGGCAAATATATAAAAGTTATACAAACTTAAACACATTAAGCAGAAATTTCTACTTATTTAATTTATACAATTTGTATTTTCGTAAAAAAAAACAAAGCTACAAAAAAACATTTTTAAATTTATGAAAAATAAAATATGTTCACTATTTAATATTAGATATCCAATCGTTCAAGGGTGGATGATTTGGAATAGTGGATGGAAATTTGCTTCTGCGGTTAGTAATGCAGGTGGACTTGGTTTAATAGGAGCAGGCTCCATGCATCCCGAAGTTTTCAGAGAACACATTCAAAAATGTAAAAAAGCTACAAATAATCCATTTGGAGTTAATTTGCCCATGCTATACCCACAGATTAATGAACTTATTCAGATTATTATTGAGGAGGAAGTGAAAATTGTTTTTACATCAGCAGGCAATCCAAAAACATACACCAGTTTTTTTCACGAAAATGGAATTAAAGTTGCCCATGTGGTTCCCGGAGTAAAATTTGCCCTAAAAGCACAAAACGCAGGTGTTGATGCAATTGTAGTAGAGGGGTTTGAAGCCGGTGGGCATAACGGCAGGGATGAAACCACTACCTTTTGTTTGATTCCAATGGCAAAAAAAGAAATTTCTATTCCAATTATAGCTGCTGGCGGAATTGCTACAGGCGAAGGAATGTTAGCCGCGATGGTTTTAGGTGCCGACGGTGTTCAAATGGGGAGCAGATTTGCAGCATCAATAGAAGCTTCTTCACATCAAAATTTTAAAAATGAAATTGTTAACGCAAAAGAAGGAGCTACCATGCTTACATTAAAGGAAATTACTCCCGTTCGTTTAATCAAAAATAAATTTTTTAATAAAATTCAGGAAGCCATTATTAATGGTGCTACGGTAGAAGAGCAACAAGCACTTTTAGGTAGAGGAAGAGCAAAAAAAGGAATGTTTGAAGGTGATTTAGACGAAGGAGAACTGGAAATAGGTCAAGTAGCAGGATTAATTGATTCTATTGAACCGGTTTCAACCATCATTGAAAACATAATGAATGAATATTATCAAGCTATTAAAGAAATAAACTCAGTAAAATATAATTTTTAAACATGATAAAATTTGAAAAATTTGAACTAGAAAATGGTTTAAAAGTTATTGTACATCAAGATGAAACAACACCAATAGTAGCTTTTAACCTGTTGTATGATGTTGGTGCAAGAGACGAAGATGAAACTAAAACAGGTTTTGCTCATTTGTTTGAACACCTGATGTTTGGTGGTTCTGTAAACATCCCTAATTTTGATGAACCTTTGCAGTTTGTTGGTGGAGATAACAACGCATTTACCTCAAACGACATTACCAACTATTACATTACTATCCCTAAAAACAACCTTGAAACAGCTTTTTGGTTGGATTCCGACCGAATGTTGAGTTTGGCTTTTACTGAGAAAAGCCTTGAAGTTCAACGCCAAGTAGTGGTTGAGGAATTTAAACAAACCAGCCTTAATCAACCTTATGGTGATGTATGGTCGTTGCTTCGTCCTTTGGTTTACAAAAAACACCCTTATCAATGGGCAACTATTGGAAAAGAGATTTCTCATATTGAGAATGCAACAATGCAAGATGTAAAAGATTTTTTCTTTAAACATTATCTGCCTTGCAATGCTATTCTCTGTGTTGCCGGAAATGTAACTACCGAAGAAATAAAAACTTTAGCTGAAAAATGGTTTGGCAACATTCCTTCTGGTAAAAAGTGGTTCAGAAACCTTCCAACAGAACCTAAACAAACAGAAGAAAGAAGATTACGGGTAGAACGAGATGTTCCTGCAAATGCCATTTACAAAGCTTACAGAATGTGTAAGAAAACTGATGATGATTTCTACGCAACTGATTTATTAAGCGATATTTTATCGAACGGAAATAGTGCCAGATTATACCAAGCACTGGTAAAAAACAACAATCTTTTTAGCGAAATTAGTGCTTATGTAATGGGTAGTTTTGACGAAGGCATATTTGTTATAAGCGGAAATCTTCAGGAAAATATTTCTTTTGAAGAAGCCGAAAAAGCTATTGAAAAAGAACTTAATGAAATTAAAAAAACTTTTGTAGCCGTAAACGAGCTCACCAAGGTAAAAAACAAAATTATTTCCTCTCATGAATTTGCTGAAACTAGTGTGCTAAACAAAGCCATGAACCTTGCTATTGCAGAACTTTTAGGTGATGCAAATGATGTGAATTTAGAGAACGACAACTATGCAAAAGTTACTCCGGAAGATATTCATCGCGTTGCCAACCAGATTTTAATTCCATCGAACTGCTCAACGTTAATTTATGCGATGAAGACTGAAGTTGGAAGACCGAAGTAGGGAAACAAATAACGATTAACAAATAACAATTAACCATGATAACTTTAGACAGAACAAAAGCACCTCAATTCAACGAACTTGATGAATTAACTTTTATTCATCCTGAAACGCATTTTTTAGCAAATGGTGTTAAAGTAAATGTTTTATCCGGCGGTAGTCAGGAAATTGTTAAAATCGATTTTATTTTTAAAGCAGGAACTTACCACCAAACAAAACCATTGGTAGCAAGTGCTACAAACAATTTGTTAAAAGAAGGTACAAAAAATTATTCTGCTTTCGAGATAGCCGACGGAATTGATCAATATGGAGCTTATCTTCAAACCAATGTAGATTTTGACGATGCGACAATTACTTTATACACTTTAAATATGCATTTAAAAAGTGTATTAGATTATTTTAAAGAAGTTGTCGTCCTTCCTGCGTTCGACCAAAATGAATTTAATATCTACATGAATAATGCTTTGGAGAAGTTTAAAGTTTCTATGGAAAAAGTATCATACGTTGCTCGAAAAGAATCAATGCAACAAATTTTTGGATCAGATAACCCCTATGGAGCAAATGCTACAATTAAAGATTTTGAAAAAATCACCAGAGAAGATGTTATTGAGTTTCATCACAACTTTTATCGACTAAGCAATTGTGAAATTATTGTTGCCGGAAAGGTAACTACTGAATGTATCGATTTACTCAATCATTTCTTTGGAGATGTAGTACCATCAGAAACAACACACGCCAATATACCACTAGAAAATAAAACAAACGAACAGCCCGAAAAAATTTTTATTAAAAAAGAAAATTCGTTGCAATCGGCTATTCGAATCGGGAAACAATTTCCTAATAAATTACACTCCGATTACTTCGGATTACAGATTTTAAATACCATTTTAGGTGGCTATTTTGGCTCCCGATTAATGAAAAATATTAGAGAAGAAAAAGGCTACACGTATGGTGTTGGTTCCGGAATAATTTCATTACAAAAAGGTGGTTTCTTCTTCATTTCAACAGAAGTAGGGAGTGCTGTTACCAGTGATGCTCTGATTGAAATTTATAAAGAAATAGAACTATTAAAGACTGAAAAAATTAGCTTAGAAGAATTAACGCTGGTAAAAAACTATCTTTTAGGAAAATTACTTAAATCGTGCGACGGGCCATTTAACATAGCTGAAATGTTCGAAAACGTTTATTTCTATGGTTTAGATTATGATTTTTATAATCGATACATTCAAAAAATTAAATCGATAACAGCAGAAGAGCTAAAGGATTTAGCCAACAAATACTTAATTAATTTAAAAGAAACGGTTGTTGGGACACTATAAATTAAAATTTAACTGCTAGACCCGTACCAAAGTTAACTCCCTTTACGCTCCAAGTTAGATTATCTAAAATTGGATTACCACTAGATGTTTTCATATTGTTATAATTATAACCTGTGTATCCTAAATTAAACATGATACCAACATGCTCTCCAAAAAATATTCTATCTACCAAACTTAAACCGAAATAAGCTCCAGAACCAGAATAAGTTTCCGTTGTATTTTTAAACGTCCAATTTACAGAAGAACCACCCAAGGCCAAAGCAATAAACAAATCATTTCTTTCTGCTTGTAATAAGTGAAAATTAACCCTTAATGCAAAGTCGATACTTTTAACACTCTCGGTAACATCGTTAGAATCTTTGTTCTCGATAAAATAATTTGACGAACCAATTTGCAACCCTAAACCAATTTTATTTGAGAGACCATATTCAAATGACAAAGGAATAATAGTACTCGCTGCACCATCAGTTTTAGATACTTCAAAATTATTCTTGGTATCCTTATAAGTTACTTTTGTTCCATAAGCACCAAAACCCAAACCTAAATCAAAGTTAATGTTTCCTTTTTCGAAGGCTTGAGAAAATAAATGAGTTGATGAAAGGGAGATAATTACTAATAAAATCGATTTGTAAAAAATATTTTTCATACGTTATTTTTTTTCAAATCTAATGAAAAAAATTTATTTAAACCTCAATCTGATTAAAGGTAAAATTGATGTCGAAAGAATCTTGATAATCCTCACCAACTTCTTTCATGTCGATATCGTCAGATATATAATACCAGATAATAGATAGAACAGTTTTTTTGTTATGTTCCAAATAAATAAGATTAATGATATCGTAAATAAATTGTAATGAACTGGTATTGGAATATTTCAGTTTAAAAACAAATGTAGTACTTTGACAAGGTGTTTTGAGGTATTCTTCCAACCATTTTAAAATTGGGCGATAAAAATCTAAGGTATTTTCTATCAAAGAAACCCCAGACATTTCAAATATTCCTGTTTCAGGATTAAAATCAATGCTGGGGCTTTTTAAGGTATTTTTTATTACTAATTTTTGCACACTATATTTTTGTGCGAAATTAATAACAATATTTATTTTCTGTAATTAATTTATTAGCTATTCTTCTTCTTGCATCTTTTACATTCAAATTAGCTTGTTTGGTAAACCGTTTCAATCCCATTTGCATCATTCTCAACTCATCTCCTTCAACAAAAGAGTTTAAGGCATCTTTTCCAGCTTTATTGATAATGTCAGCCGCATCATATATGTAAACATTCATCATGTCTATTTGTTGTTGTAATGCAGCTTTATCTTTGGTTAAAGCTAATTTTTCAACTCTTAATAATACTGATTCTGCAACGTAAGTTTCAATAATCATGTCCGAAATATTCATTAATATTTCTTGTTCTTTTGCCAATTGCATCATCAATTTTTGAGCAGCACTTCCTGCAACCATTAATATAGCCTTTTTAAACTTTTTCACTTGTTCGTGTGCTTGTTCAAAAATATCATCGCTACCTGCACCAAAATCTGGAATACTCATCAATTCTTTAGCAACTTGTTGAGCTGGCCCCATTAAGTCTAATTCACCTTTCATGGCTCTCTTTAAAAGCATATCAACAATTAACATTCGGTTAATTTCGTTGGTTCCTTCAAAAATCCGGTTGATACGGGCATCACGATAAGCAGCTTCCATAGGTGCTTCGGCAGAATAACCCATTCCACCATAAATTTGAACCCCTTCATCAACTATATAATCCAACACTTCGGAACCGTGTACTTTTAATATAGCAGCTTCTGCCGCAAACTGGCTTATCCCGTCTAATGTTGCTTTTTGTTTATCCACTCCATTATTCATTAAATCTTGGATGGCATCATCAATGTTTTGACTACAACGATAGATTGCAGATTCAGAAGCATAAACTTTTAGTGCTTGTTCAGCCAATTTAAATTGGATGGCTCCGTATTTAGAAATTGGACGACCAAATTGATTTCTTTCATTGGCGTATTCAACCGACTTGTCAATTATTTTTTTACAACCTCCAATGGCTGAACCAGCCAATTTTATTCTACCAATGTTTAAAATATTTAATGCAATTTTAAAACCTCCTTGTCTTTCGCCAAGCAAATTTTCAACCGGAACTTTACAATCGTTAAAAAATACTTGACGAGTTGAAGAACCTTTGATTCCTAATTTTTTTTCTTCAGGATTCAAGGTAATTCCGCCAAATGTTTTTTCAATAATAAAAGCTGATAAATTTTCATCGTCATCTATTTTAGCAAAAACAGTAAAAATGTCAGCAAAACCAGCATTAGTAATCCACATTTTTTGACCAGTTACCAAATAATGTTTCCCATCAGGGGATAAAACTGCTTTGGTTTTACCGGAGTTTGCATCAGAACCAGAATTTGGCTCAGTTAAACAATATGCTGCTTTCCAAACGCCTGTGGCTAGATTTGGAATGTATTTTTGACGTTGTTCAGGAGTACCATAATACAAAATTGGTAAAGTACCAATTCCTGTATGAGCAGAAATTGAAACAGCGAATGAATGTGCTCCACCAATAATTTCGGCAGTAAGCATACTAGTTACAAAGTTTTTACCAAAACCCATGTATTCTTCAGGAACAGAAACCCCAAGAATTCCTAATTCGCCTGCTTTTTCCATTAAAGATTTAGATAACCCTTCTTCTTGTTTTTCAATTCTTTCTAAATTAGGTAGTATTTCTTGTTTAATAAAATCCGAACAAGTGTCAGCAATCATTCGTTGCTCTTCATCAAAATCCTCTGGGATAAACACATTTCTTGGATCTGTTTCTTTAATTAAAAACTCTCCGCCTTTGATTGTTTTGTTGGTTTCCATTTTTATCATAATTTAAGGTTTGAGGCTTGAAGTTCGATGTTTGAATTAATTTTAACTTCAAACATCGAACTTCAAACTTTGAATTAATTTATTTTTTTATACATCAATTTGTGTCTTCCAATAATAGGAACATCATAAAAATCGCCTAGTGTTTTAAATCCTATTTTTTCGTAAAACCCCAAGGCAACTTCTCTTGCATCGCACCACAACAATTCTACTTTTCTTTTTTTCAATTCGACTAAAGCAAAATCAATTACTTTTTTCCCAAAATTTTCACCTCTTACTACTGGTGAAGTTGCCATTGCCCGTAATCGATATTGTATTTTTTCTTTAAATTTTTCATTTTTCTGAATCAAAAACGTACCTATCGAAACCAACTCGCCATTTTTAAATGCTCCAACATGAAATGTACCTGATAAATCATCTACATCAATTCCACATTCATTTAAACTATTTTTATGTTGCCACAAAACCTTTAAGCGAAGAGGATAAGTTTCTTTTGCAGAAATAATCCCAACTTCAAGCATTTTCATTTTCAAATTGTTACATTTTCACATTATCAAAGCATCTCATAAATTCCTGCTGCACCTTGTCCGGTACCAACACACATGGTTACCATACCATATTTCTGTTTTCTTCTTTTCAATTCATTAAAAATCTGGACAGATAATTTTGCCCCTGTACAAGCCAAAGGATGCCCCAAAGCTATAGCTCCGCCATTTACATTTACTTTGTTGGTATCTAACCCTAAACCTCTTACTACGGCCAACGATTGCGAAGCAAATGCTTCGTTCAACTCAAACAAATCAATATCATTTTGTTTTAAACCTGCGTGTTTTAGTACTGCCGGAATTGCTTCTAACGGCCCAACTCCCATCACTCTTGGTTCAATACCAACCACTTGGTAAGAAACTAATCGTGCAATAGGTTTAATGTTTAATTCCTTTACCATTCGTTCTGACATCACCATAACAAATGCAGCTCCATCAGAAGTTTGAGAAGAATTACCTGCAGTAACACTACCGCCAGAAGCGAAAACTGGTTTTAATTTAGATAACGCTTCAACAGTTGTTCCTTTTCTCGGCCCTTCATCCGTATCAACAATGAATTTTTTTGAATGTCTTTTATTGTCTTCTCCAACAAATATTTCTTCTACATCAATCGGAACAATATCATCTTTGAAAAACCCTTTATCAATGGCATTTAATGCTCTGTTGTGCGATTCAAAAGCAAAAGCATCCTGATCTTCTCTCGAAATTTTATAATCCTTTGCAACAGCTTCGGCAGTCAAACCCATGCCCCAATAATAATCAGGATTGGTCTTAGCCAATTTTGCGTTTGGAACAATTCTCCAACCTCCAAAAGGAATAGGGCTCATGGTTTCTACACCCCCGGCAATAATACAATCGGCCATTCCTGCATTAATTTGTGCTGAAGCAATGGCTATGGTTTGAATACCTGAAGAACAATAACGATTTACGGTCATTCCCGGAACCTTAACAGAATCCAACCCCATCATCGATATCATTCTGCCAATGTTTAAACCCTGCTCTGCTTCAGGTGTGGCACACCCAACAATAACATCATTAATACGTTCTTTATCTAACTGAGGAAAATCCTCTATTAATCTTTTGATGACAGCTGCACTTAAATCATCTGGTCTTGTAAATTTAAACAAGCCTCGTGGTGCTTTACCTACTGCTGTTCTGTAACCTGCTACTATATATGCGTCCATATTTTTATTTTTTTCCCACCCCAACCCTCCCAGAGGGAGGGAGCAAGTAAGCTGTTATTTCTTAGTTTCTATCGTTTTAATTTAACACACCCCAACCCCTCTCAAGAGGGGAACTCCTTCCCTTTGGGAAGGCTGGGATTAGTTTCTTAATACTTTCCCTGTTGTAATAATACTTTGTAAACGTTCCAATGTTTTTCGTTCGGTGCAAAGCTCTAAAAATGCTTTTCGCTCCATGTCTAGTAAGTATTGCTCGTTAACCTCCATTGGCCCTGATAAATCACCACCACAAAGCACGAAACCTAATTTTTCAGAAATTACCTGATCGTGTTCCGACATGTAATTACCAGACTTCATAGAGTTAGCCCCAACGTATACAATTCCCAAACCTTCGTTACCCAAAACTTTGATGTCTTTTCGTTGAAGAGGTTTAGTATAACCTTTGTTTGCCATATTCAAAGCTGCTTGTTTTGCATAGCTCAACTGATGTGCTCTACTTACGACGACTTCGTCAATTCCTTTTCTTAAATAGCCCAATTCAAAAGCTTCTTGAGCAGAAGTTGAAACTAGTGCCTGACCAATTGTTAAGAAACGGTTTCTTAAAATGTTCAATCGCATTCCATCACCAAATTCATCAGATGCACGTAGGGCAAATTCTTTTGTTCCTCCACCGCCAGGAATAACTCCAACTCCAAACTCAACCAATCCCATGTATGTTTCTGCGTGAGCAACCACTTTATCGGCATGCATACTCATTTCGCAACCGCCACCTAAAGCTAAATTATGAGGAGCAACCACTACCGGAATTGAAGAGTAACGAACTCTCATCATGGTATTTTGGAACGCCTGAATGGCAAAATTCAACTCGTCGTATTCTTGTTCGGCAGCCATCATAAATATCATTCCGACATTGGCGCCAGCAGAGAAATTATCGCCATCGTTTGATATCACTAATCCTTTATAGCTTTGTTCTGCTAAATCAATGGCTTTGTTTATTCCCTCTATAACCTCACCACCAATGGTATTCATTTTGGTGTGGAATTCTAAGTTGATGATTCCATCGCCTAAATCAACAATAGTTGTTCCTGAATTTTTCCAGATGGTATTTTCTGCCCGAAGCGTTTCTAACGAAAGTACTTTATCAGAACCCGGAATTATTTGATAGGATTTGCTGGTAATGTCGTAAAAATATTTAGCGCCTTTTTCTACTTTGTAAAACGATTTAATTCCGGCAGCCAACATTTCTTTTATCCAAGCGTTTGGTGTAATGCCCATTTTTTCCATGTAAGGCAAACTTTCTTCCACGCCAATGGCATCCCAAGTAGCAAACGGACCTAACTGCCAGCCAAAACCAGCACTCAAGGCATCGTCAATTTTATAAATGGCATCGGTAATTTCAGGTATTCTGTTCGAAACATAAGCAAACAAACCAAAAAACGATTTACGGTAAAATTCTCCTGCTTTATCTTGTCCTTTAACCAATGCTTTGGTTCGTTGTTTTAAATCATCAATCGATTTTGCCATTTCTAACGTAGCAAACTTCACTTTTTCGCCTGCACGATATTCCATCGTATTTAGGTCTAACGTCAGAATTTCACTTTTGCCATTTTCGCCTGTTACCTTTTTAAAGAAACCTTGTTTGGTTTTTGAACCCAACCATTTGTTCTCCACCATTTTGTTGATGTAAGTTGGAATGGTAAACACTGCATTGGCTTCATCGTTAGTGCAGTTGTCTTTAACTCCATTGGCAACGTGTACCAATGTATCTAAACCAACCACATCACACGTTCTAAAGGTTGCCGATTTTGGTCGACCAATAACTGGACCTGTTAATTTATCTACTTCCTCAACGGTTAACCCCATTTCGGTAACGGTATGAAACAACGACATGATGCTGTAAACGCCAATTCTGTTGGCAATAAATGCCGGAGTATCTTTACAAACTACGGTAGTTTTTCCTAAAAAGCGTTGTCCGTAATCTTCCAGGAAAGCCATTACAGCTGGGTCGGTTTTTGGAGTAGGAATCAACTCCAACAATTTTAAGTAACGTGGTGGATTAAAGAAGTGTGTTCCGCAAAAATGTTTTTGAAAATCTTCGCTTCTGCCTTCCAACATTAAATGAATAGGGATACCCGAAGTATTTGACGTAATTAATGTGCCCGGTTTACGGTATTTTTCTACGTTGGCAAAAACTTGTTGTTTAATGTCTAAACGTTCGATAACTACCTCAATTACCCAATCGCAATTCGCAATTTTAGCTAAATCATCATCAAAATTTCCGGTAGAAATTCTGCTAATAAACGATTTGCTGTAAATAGGTGATGGGTTCGATTTTAAAGCAAACTGTAAAGCATCGTTCACAATTTTGTTGCGAGCTGCTTTATCTTTCAATTCGGCTGCTTCTTTTGGCACAATGTCCAACAACAACACCTCAACACCAATATTGGCAAAATGGCAAGCAATTCTAGAGCCCATTACTCCCGAACCTAAAACCGCTACTTTGTTAATTTTTCTATTCATATTTTTGAGTTTATCCCACCCCGACCCTCCCAAAGGGAGGGAGAAGATGGCTAAATATATTTCATTAATTTACTTCAATTTTCATTGATTGTCTTCAAATTGTTACATTATTTCATTTTCAAATTTTCACATTATCTAATTTATACCTCTCTACTGTTTTGTTTATCGATTCCATTACTTCAAAGAAAACATTGAGTTTACTTTGTGGAATTTCCTCTAAAATTAATTCATTAAATCCTTCTACTACTTTTTTTGCTATTTTTCTTTTTTCAACACCTTCGGGGGTTAAAAAAATACGCACCATTCGTTTGTCTTTTTCGTCTTGTTTGCGGAAAATTAACCCTTTTTCTTCTAAACTTTTAATGATTCTGCTCATGCCCGTTGCTTCCATGCCCATCAGTGGTGCTATGCTGGTTGCAGGAGTTCCTTCTTTAGTAATGGTCAATAAAAAATAACCTACTGCCTGCGATGAGCCATGCTTTGCAGCCACCTGATTGTACATTCTAAATATAGAATGCCAAGTGGATTTTATCTGATAATCGATTGATTTTTGAACCATTTATTATGTTTGCTTAGCAAATGTATAAAAAATATATTATGTAAGCATAATAAAATTAAAATCTTTCATTAATCAATTTTGACTAATTTTAACATTAATTAAAATACTTTGTTTTCTTAACCCATCTTATGAAAAATTTAATCGGATTAACCATACTCCTTTTTTGTTCATCATTATTTGCACAGTATGAACAAAAAAATGATTTAACTAACATAAAATTAAATGGAAAAGTTAAGCTTATTACTACAATTGACCCTAAACTAATTGATCCATATAAAACAATTATAAAGTATAATGAATTAGGCAATAAAATTGAGACATTATACTTTTCATATAACAACAACAAATTGAAAATGAGTGGTAGGGAATCCTACAAATACGATTCTAAAAATAGATTAATAGAATATAAATCATCCGGTGATCATTTTAAGGAAATTTATAAATATGATGAAAATGATAGTTTAATAGAAAAATCTAGCTTTATTAAAAACAATAAACCACTATATAAATATCTATTTGTATATGATAAAAACAAAATCATTGAATCGTTTTTTACTAATTATGAATATACTACAACTCCAGTGAAATGTGAGTATTTATATGAGGACAACAAATTAATCGAGAGACATTGTCTTAAACCTAATGAAAAAACAATTAGTAAAGAATCATACAAATACAATCAAAACAATCTTATTTCATATACTATAACCGATTCATTAGGAAATATAACGTCAAAATATGACTACAATTACCCTAAAGATAATATTATGATTGTAAAAGAGTATAGAATTAACGATAGTCTTGAAATTAAATCCACTACTACATACAACAATAGTTTAATCATCGAAGTTCAAGGTCATAAAACTAATTCACATTACAAATATTCTTATGACAATCAAGGTAATTCAGTATTAACAGAATTTTTTAGAAATGGTATTTTAGAAGAAAAAATTATTATAGAATATATTTATGACAACAACAAAAATTGGATAAAGGAATCTATAACCTCCACAATTCAATATTCTCCTTACAACAATAGTGTCGTTAATCGAGTAATTGAATATTATTAATTTCCCCAACTCTCCCAGCTCCCGCAAGGCTCTGCCTTGTGGTTAAAGAACCACGAGCGAGACGCTCTCGGTAGCTATTAGATTGCTGACAAAAGATTGTGGGTTAAGCCCGCAATGACGAAACAACCCGTATTTATTCTTATTTTCGCATCAGCTTTTTAACAACACTTTGGCCAACCTAAACCACACCTACTTTACTCCTTTTGAAGAAACTATCGCTGTTGATTCATTACCCAAACAGTTTACCTCTCCGTTTAATCATCAACCCCATCCTATAAGTGTTTTGGCAGCAAACAACTTACAAAAACACTTGCAAAACCAACAGGAATGGCAGCATAACTTTGGTTTGGACACAACCCAAGAAGGTATAATTATTGGAAAAATGTTTGGTGTGTTGGTGGTGCAAACCCAAGATAATAAACTAGGATATTTAGCAGCATTTTCGGGCAAGTTGGCAGGAGCAAACCAACACAGTAAGTTTGTGCCTCCAATTTACGACGGTTTAATAGAAGGCAATTTTGTAAATATTGGGATGTTAGAACTGACTAGAATTAACCAAGAAATTAAAGACTTGGAAGAACAAAACAAATCGGGCAATTCCACTAAAATTGAGCAACTAAAAACACTCCGAAGAACCAATTCTATTGCCTTGCAAGATAAAATATTTGACCATTATCATTTCATCAACCAAGCCGGAAAAGAAAAAAGTTTACGCGAAATTTTTGTCAAACCACCCAGCGGGGCAGGAGAATGTGCTGCACCTAAATTGTTACAGTATGCTTTTTTAAATGGCATGAAACCGATTGCTATGGCAGAATTTTGGTGGGGATTGTCGCCAAAATCGGATTTTTGGAAACATGGGCATTTTTACCCCGCTTGCAAAGAAAAATGTGAACCCATTTTGGCTCACATGTTGGAAGGGATTGGAATGGATGAGAAATCTTAATGATGTTTCGTCATTGCGAGGACGGTAGGACGAAGCCATCTGCTCGTTAGTAGATGCAGATTGCTTCACTTCACTGCGTTTCGTTCGCAATGACGTTTAAAAACTTACCTTCTTCTATCGTTAGGCCTGTTGTTATTGCTTTTCGGTCGGTTACCACTGTTGTTGTTTTGTGGTCGTCTAAAATTTCTGGTATTATCTTTTGGTTCGCTTGGTATGTCTTTTGGTTCAAAACCGCTCACAATTTCTGAAGGTATTTTGTGGCTCAACAATTTTTCAATTCCTCGTAAATAATCTAATTCTTCATGGTCAACCAATGACAATGCTTCACCACTTGCTCCTGCTCTACCGGTACGACCTATTCGGTGTACATAATCTTCAGAAATATTGGGCAATTCAAAATTTATCACGTGTGGCAACAACGGAATGTCTAAACCACGAGCTGCAATATCGGTAGCTACCAATACGCGTATCGTTCCTTTTTTAAATCCGTCTAATGCCGCAGTTCGAGCATTTTGGGCTTTATTGCCATGAATTGCAGCAGATGAAACTCCACTTTTAGTCAACTTTTCGCACAATTTATTAGCACCGTGTTTGGTTCGGGTAAAAATCAATACTTGTTTCCAATTGCCTTCGGTAATCAATTTTATGGTTAATTCGGTTTTTTGTCCTTTATCGACACGTATTACCCGATGTTCAACTTTTTCAGCAGTGATATTTTCGGGAGTAGCCTCAACAGCTACAGGATGATTTAAAATGGTGTTGGCTAGTTTTTTAATGTCGTGAGAAAACGTTGCTGAAAACATTAAGTTTTGTCGTTTGTTCGGCAACAAAGCAATGATGCGTTGAATATCTTTTAAAAAACCCATGTCAAGCATACGGTCAGCTTCGTCCAACACAAATATTTCGACACTAGCCAACGATAACAATTTTTGATTGTGTAAATCCAACAATCGACCAGGTGTTGCCACCAATAAATCCACTCCGTTACGAATGGTATTTACTTGTGGTTTTTGATTAACTCCACCAAAAATAACAGTAGAACGGAAGTCAACAAATTCACTGTATTCTTTTACGTTTTCATAAACCTGTGCAGCCAGTTCTCTGGTTGGAGTTAGTACCAATGAACGAATTGGTCGGCGGCTCAACGGTGCACTTTCTGATAATATTTGTAAAATAGGCAAAACAAATCCTGCCGTTTTTCCGGTTCCGGTTTGAGCTGATGCTAAAACATCTTTTCGTTCTAAAATAAGTGGGATTGCTTTTTGTTGAATGGGTGATGGTTGAGTGTATCCTTTTTTGTTGACAGCTTTTAGTAAGGATTCTGACAAACCTAATGAATTAAATGACATATAAATTTATTAAGAAATGACTTTAAATTTTTTGTGTCATTTCGGTATTAAGTGGCAAAGGTACGGCTAATAGTTGATGTTTGTTGGATTAATTGTTTTTGAGATTGCGGGTCAAGCCCGCAATGACGTTTTCTAGCCTTTTGGATTTGCATACATTTTTATGTCGGCAGCCGTAATGGTTTTGTCGCACAAAATAATTAATCGCTCCACAATGTTGCGAAGTTCTCGAATGTTGCCCGTCCAGTTTACGTTCTTCAATTCTTCTAAAGCAGCTTTATCAAATGTTTTGGTGGCAATGCCGTGGTCTTGGCACAATTGCTCTAAAAAATAGTTGGCTAAAATAGGCACATCGTCTTTGCGTTCGTTCAACGACGGCACGTGAATAAGAATTACGCCAATACGGTGGTATAAATCTTCTCTGAAATTTCCTTGAGCAATTTCTTTTAATAAATCTTTGTTGGTTGCTGCCAATACACGCACATTTACTTTTATTTCTTTTTCGCCACCCACACGAGTTATTCTGCTTTCTTGCAAAGCACGTAACACTTTTGCTTGTGCCGAAAGACTCATGTCGCCAATTTCATCTAAAAAAAGTGTGCCTCCTTCGGCTTGCTCAAAACAACCTTTTCGGTCTTTTATGGCAGATGTAAACGCCCCTTTTTCGTGCCCAAACAATTCGCTTTCTATTAATTCTGATGGAATGGCTGCACAATTTACCTCAACAAATGGAGCTTTGGAGCGTTCCGATTGTTCGTGTAAACAACGAGCCACCAATTCTTTTCCTGTTCCGTTTGCTCCAGTTATCAATACCCGGGCATCGCTTGGAGCAACTTTGGTAATCATGTCTTTTACGCGTTTTATTCCTTCCGATTCGCCAATGATTTGTGTCCCTCCAATTTTTTCGTTAATTTTTCTTTTCAATTTTTTGGTTTCCTGAACCAATTCTTTTCGGTCGATGGCATTCCGAACGGTAACCAACAAACGGTTTAAATCGAGCGGTTTGGAAATAAAATCGTAAGCTCCTTTTTTAATAGCCTCAACAGCAGTTTCGATATTTCCATGACCAGAAATCATGACAATGGGTGTATCAATACCAAAATCGATGCTTTTTTCGAGTACTTCCAGCCCATCCATTTTAGGCATTTTAATGTCGCACATGATTAAATCATATTTGCCCGATTTAATTTTTTCCAATCCCGAAGGACCATCTTCAGCTTCATCAACTTTATACTTTTCGTACTCTAAAATTTCTTTTAAGGTATTACGTATTGGTCGTTCGTCGTCTATGATTAATATGTTTGCCATTTTTTATGTGATGAGTGTTGGGTGATGTGTGATGAGAACCGTGCTGAATATTTACATTTTCAAATTAACACATTTTCAAATTTTCAAATTAGTTTATCCTTTATAAAAAAGCCATTTCCATAACTCTTTGTAGTTTACTTTTTTACCGTACATTAAAATTCCTGTGCGGTAAATTCTCCCCGCTACCCAAGTGGTTCCAATAAAACCTAATACCAATAAAAACATGGATAGTAGCAATTCCCACGTTTCTACACCAAAAGGAATTCGAACCATCATTATAATTGGTGAAGTTAACGGAAATAACGATAGCCAAAAAGCCAACGAACCATCGGGGTTTTGTATCACTGTTTGAGCTACTACAAAGGCGAAAATAAGCGGAATGGTAATGGGCATCATAAATTGCTGGGTATCTGCCTCGCTATCTACCGCAGAACCAATGGCAGCAAATAATGCCCCATACAATAAATAACCCCCTAAAAAGTAAAACAAAAACGAAATTAACAACGTAAAAATCGGAATTTCATCAATCACAGCTTGTATTTGATTACCCATATTTGTAGTATCAACATTGCCTGCACCTTGGGCTTTCATTACCTCTTCTATTGCAGCAGTATCGGCTACTTCAATATTTTGTTGTAATGCCACTTGAGCAATAGAAATAATAATTCCTGTTAAAATAATCCACAATAAAAATTGAGTTAATCCTACCAAAGCTATACCCACAATTTTTCCCAGCATCAACTGAAATGGTTTTACTGAGGAGATAATGATTTCGACAATTCTGCTGGTTTTTTCCTCAATAACACCACGCATGACTTGTACGCCATACAAGAAAATAAACATGTAAATAATAATTGCTCCACCGAAACCCAATACAGAGCTTATTGTTGAACTTTTGGTTTCTTCGCCACCATCAACATTTCTAAAAATGGTTTCAACATTAACTATAGGATTAATTTGCTCTAATTGTTCTTTAGAAATGTTAAATTGTTCTTTCAGTTCAATGTTTCGTATTCCATCTTCTATGGTCGATTCAATTTTAGAAATGGTATTTAACCCGGGTTGTTTTTTGTAATACATTTTGGCAGTAGATTGTTTGCCAATTCCAGTAATATAAAGAATAGAAGTGTATTTCGAGTTATAAAAGGAGTCTTTTGCTGCTTCAATATTTACAAACTGATGCTCGAAACGTAATGTTTTGGTATTTTCAAATTGGTTGATGAACAAGCCTGTTTCATCAATTACTTCGATGATTTGAAAATCCTGATCTTGTGTACTCAACCAAATAGGAACAATCATTAAAGCTGCCATTAAAAGTGGCCCTAAAATGGTCATTATTACAAACGATTTTTTCTTAACTCGTGTTAAATATTCTCTTTTTATGATTAATGATATTTTATTCATCAGAACCTCCTTCGCTAATATCTTCAGGGTTAATTTCACTTACTTTTTGAATAAAAATATCGTTCATACTTGGAGTAATTTCATGTACTGAAATAATTTTTACATCTTTAATTAAAGCACCTATTAATAAATTCACACTCATTCTGTCGTCAGTTCCTTTTACTTTTACGGTTGTTCTACCTCGCTCTGTTGTTGTGGAAAGAATTTCAAAACCGGTCCATAGAGCATTAGAAAAAGCAATCATATTTCCTTCAAAAATTATCTCGTAACTGTTGGAACGATACGTGTTTTTAATTTCATTTACTTTGCCATCTAAAATCTTTTTTGATTTGTTGATGAGGGCAATGTGGTCACAAATTTCTTCTACTGATTCCATGTTGTGTGTAGAAAAAATAATGGTAGAACCTTTATCTCTTAACTCTAAAATTTCTTTTTTAATTAAGTTAGTATTGATAGGGTCAAAACCGCTAAAAGGTTCATCTAAAATCAATAATTTAGGTTCGTGTAAAACGGTGGTAATAAATTGAACCTTTTGTGCCATTCCTTTCGATAATTCTTCCACTTTTTTGTCCCACCAATTTTCAATCTCAAATTTTTGAAACCATTTTTTTAGTTTAACTTTAGCTTCATTTTTATTCATTCCTTTGAGTTGAGCCAAATACAACGCTTGCTCTCCAACCCCCATTTTTTTGTACAACCCACGTTCTTCGGGTAAATATCCTATTTGGCTGATGTGCTTTTGTGACAAGATTTCTCTTTCAAAATAAACCTCGCCTTTATCGGGTGCTGTAATTTGATTAATAATTCGAATCAATGACGTTTTTCCTGCTCCATTTGGACCAAGCAATCCAAATATACTTTGTTGAGGAACGTGTAAAGAAATATTATACAAAGCTGTATGCGAAGCATAATTTTTATAAACTCTTTTTACATGTAAAATATCCATAGCGTAAAATTAACAGTTTAATTATTGAATTAAAACAGAATTGCATAAAAGGTAAAAAATAGTTGTAAAATGCACATTTTCGGTAAAAAACATACCGTTAAAAAAATAAATGCAACATAAATTAAAAAAAAGAGGAATATCATATTTTATATAAAAAAATTAAACTAATTTGCACATGTATTACACACTGTTACAGTCTATTTTATTGTTTATGTATGCAACTTTTCTTCAAAATATCGTGTCTTTACAGTCATCAATTTTGGTTATTTAAAAAATATTTTTTATGAAAAATAAATACTTCGTTTTTTGTATAGCAGCAGTACTTTATTTTTTTTCTTCAACTGCTACTACCATAACCATTGGTACAGGTGTTTCCACTAATACTAATACCAGCTATCCGGCACCATATGGTAACTGGTATTTTGGTGCAAAACATCAATTTTTAATTTTAGCTACTGAATTAAATGCCGCAGGAATGACTGCCGGAAATATTAATAGTTTGGCTTTTAAAGTTCAAACAATAAATGGGGTTGCTCTACAAGGTTTTACAATAGCGATGAAGAATACTCTTTCTTCTAGTGCTTCAAATTTTGAAACCGGATTAACAACTGTTTTTAATCCTATTAGTTATACTGAAACAACAGGATTAAATACCCATACTTTTTCCACTCCTTTTTATTGGGATGGAACATCAAATTTGTTGGTCGAAACTTGTTTTAACAATACAGCATATACCAACAATGCTTTAATGTATTATTCATCCACTTCTTTTCAAAGTTCTGTTTGGAATATACAAGACGCATCAGGTGTTTGTGGCTCAACATCTTTTGCTGGTGCTTCTTTTACCCGACCAAATATGGTTTTTGATTGGAATGCAGCAGCAATACCTCCTACAACCAACTTTACAGCTAACCCCACCATGACTTGTTCCGGTTTTGTTTCGTTTTATGATTTATCAGATGGTTTTCCAACAAGCTGGAATTGGGATTTTGGTGATGGAAATACTTCAACATCTCAAAATCCTACTCATACATATTCTTCTGGAGGGACATTTACCGTTAGATTAATTACTTGCAACGCTTATGGGTGTGATACGTTAGTTAACAACAACATGATAACCGTTAATTTATCGCCTCAGTTACCTATTGCTGCATCTTGTACACCTTCTACTTTAACTTATTGTTGCGATTTTGGTATTACCAATGTTACTTTTAACACCATCAATAATACTTCCGGAGATGGTGTGGAGGGTTATAGTGATTTTACTTGTTCACAAACTACTGTTTTTGCAGGACAAACATACACTCTTAGTATTCAAACTGTTGCTCAATCAACTCAAAACTATGGGGCTTGGATTGATTATAATAATGATGGTATTTTTAGTAATACCACTGAAAGAGTATTTACAGCTACTTCAGTTCTAAACACTTCCGGAAACATTGTTATTCCAGGAGGAGTCACATTAAACACACCTCTAAGAATGAGAGTGTCTGCCGATTACGATTTCAGTGCTGCACCTCTACCTTGCACAGATTTAGATTTTGGTCAAGCAGAAGATTACACCATTATTATTACCCAAAACACCAATCCTCCAGTTGCAGATTTTATTGCTGCAAATACAACAACTTGCAACGGAACAGTTTGTTTTACTGACTTATCCACTAATGTACCTACAGGTTGGTTTTGGAATTTTGGAGACGGACAAACTTCAGCTCTACAAAATCCTTGTCATACTTATGCCTTTGACGGCACTTATACGGTTAGCCTCAGTGCAACTAACGTAAATGGTGGCGACACCATTATCAAAATCAACTATATTACAGTAAATACTGCGGCACAAGTTACTACTCCAAGTTGCAATCCATCCACACTTGCCTATTGTTGTGGGTACGGAATCACTAATGTGAGTTTCAATACCATAAATAATTCTACAGTGGATGCAATTGAAGGTTATCAAGATTTTTCATGTACATATCAAACCACCATTAGTGAGGGTAATGTTTACCCGTTAACTATTACCACAGGAGTTAGCAATGCTCAAGATACCAGAGTTTGGATTGATTTTAACAATGATGGCATCTTTAACAATACCAACGAATTGGTAATGGATGCTCCAAATTCATTTAATCCTACCATTAATTATCTAGTTCCTACTGGTGCAGTTTTAAATACACCGCTACGGATGAGAGTATCTTCTGATGTTGTTGGGACTGCACAAAATGGTTGCACGAACAACGACTTTGGTCAAACAGAAGATTATGGGGTTGTCATATTGCTAAACACAACTCCTCCTGTTAGTAATTTTAGTGGAACCCCAACGTCAACGTGTACTGATACTATTTATTTTACAGACCTTTCTACCGGTTCACCAACAAGCTGGACATGGTATTTTGGTGATGGTACAACTAGTAGTCTGCAAAACCCTTCTCATTTTTATGCTTTGCCAAATATTTATACAGTGAGTTTAGTTGTTACCAATGCTTTTGGCCAAGACTCGATAGCATTTACTAACTATATTAATACCAATTGCCCTACTACGATGCCAACTACAGGGATAGTTACCGATACCAATTGTAGCGGAACTTTATATGATAGTGGTGGTCCATCTGCAAATTATACGGATAATACTGATGGTGTGTTAATCATTCAACCTGCTGGTGCAACCTCAATAGTTTTAAATTTTGTTTCTTTCGATTTTGAAGATAGTTTTGACTTTTTAATTGTTTATGACGGACCTTCAACAGCAAGTCCGATAATTGGTTATTTTACCGGAAATGTTTTGCCAAGCCAAGTGATATCTTCAGGAGGAACTATTACCATTCAGCAACAATCGGATGTTTCAATATCAGCATCAGGCTTTGAATTAAATTGGTATTGTAATACTGTAGGAGTAAACAATTTAGATGAACAATTAGTAGATTATATTGTTTTTCCAAATCCTACATCCAATATTATCAACATAAAATCATCAACTAATAGCATTTTAAAAATAAAGCAACTATCACTTGTTAATACCATTGGTCAAGTAGTGTTACAAGAACAAGTGCAAGTTGACAACACTATTTTACAATTAAACGTAAATCAATTACCCAAAGGATTATATTTTCTTACTATCATTTCTGATAATGGTGAAATCATTAAAAAAATCAACATCCAATGATTAAAAAATTATTAGGGCTTTTAATATTCTTTTCAATAGGAAATTGTGTTTTTGCTACACATATTGTAGGTGGCAATTTGGCTTACGAATACATGGGAAAAGTTGGTGCCAATTATCGCTACAAAATTACCTTTCAAACCTTTTTAGATTGTAATTCCCCTTTTTGGTTAGCTGGTTTTCCGGAGACCAATTTATCGGTGGGTGTGTACCAAGGTACTTCTAATCCTGCTTCAAATTTACCTTTTGTTACTTCGGTAAACTTACCCCTAATTGACAGCAGTTCTATTGTTCCTGTACCTGTAAGTGGGTGTGCTGTTGGAGGTAGTGTTTGTATGTATCAGGCAACCTACCAAGGTACAGTAGATTTACCTTTGAGCTTTCAAGGTTATCATCTGTTTTACGACAGGTGCTGTAGAAATGGAAGTACTATTAATTTATTAAACCCCGGAGATCAAGGATTGGCATTTCACGCATACATTGCTCCATCATTAGTAAACAACAGCTCTCCTGTTTTTACTGATGTTCCTGTACCATTTTTATGTGCAGGAGATACCGTAAGTATATTAAATTCAGCCATAGACCCTGATGGCGACCAATTAATTTTTTCGTTTGTTAATCCTTACAGAGGGTTTGGTACTTCCGGAAACCCTGCACCTCCATTACCAAATCCGTTAACCTGGCCTATTCCTCCCGTAATTTGGACTAACGCAACGTATAACCAAAATACACCTTTTGGAACCGGTGGTTATGCTTTTATAAACGGTTCAACCGGTCTTACCCAATACATGTCACCTACAACCGGTGCTTTTGTGGTTGCTGTTGAAATTAGAGAATTTAGAAACAATAATTTAATAGGAATAACCCGGAGAGACATCCAAATTCTAGTCATTAATTGCCCACCAAATCCTCCACCAAACCTATCTGCAACAGGTGGTAGTGGAACAACACAATACACTATTGCAGAATGTACTAATTTAAATTTTCCCATCACATTTACCGATGCAAATGGCGATAGCCTCACACTTTCTGCATCGGGCCAAATATTCGATCCTTCATTTGTAAATCCACCAGCTACTATTGATTCATTAGTATTAGGAGACTCTACGGTAACAGCAAGTTTTAATTGGCAACCTTCTTGTGGAACAGCTCAAGCTTTACCTTATTTATTTAACATATCAGTTACCGATAATGGTTGCCCTCCAAAAACCACCAATGTTATTTATGAAATTACCATAAATCCGCATACACCTCCAACTTCAATTAATGGTTCAAATCTAGTCTGTGCAAATACCACTACAACTTATACCACCAATACAGTTCCTAGTTCAACCTACAATTGGAATGTTACAGGGGGTGTAATAAATTCCGGACAAGGAACAACTTCCATAAGTATAACATGGGGAAGTGCAGGAACAGGCTCCATATCTGTAAATAGTGTGAGTACATGTGGTTGTCCATCGGCAATTATTGACACCAGTGTAACTATTATGGCTACACCTGTTGCAAATGCTGGAATTGACACAACTATTTGTTTGGGCGATACCGTTCAAATTGGAGGTAGTCCAACCGGTCCGCCGGGTTCTTCTTTTATTTGGTCACCTGCCACTAATATTAACAACACTACCTCGTCCAATCCTTTGGTTTGGCCTACCATTACAACCAACTATTTTGTAAATGTAGATAATGGCGTTTGTGCGGCAAACGATACTGTGTTAGTTACTGTTGGTTCTATTTCTATTGATGCAGGAAACGACACAACAATATGTTCTGGAGGTTCAGTTCAATTAAATGCTACCGGTGGCACAACTTATAGCTGGACACCTACAACAGGTCTCTCAAATCCTAATACTGCGAACCCAATTGCCACTCCATTAACTACTACAACTTACTTAGTTACTGTTACTGATGCACTAGGTTGTTCCGGTACTGATACTGTGAAAATTACTGTTACAAACCCTCCAACCATTACTTTAAATAATGATACTACTGTTTGTTTAGGAACTTGTGTTCAATTAACAGCGGGTGGTGGAACAACTTATCAATGGTCGCCTACAACAGGCTTGTCTAATCCAAACATCCCTAACCCGGTTGCATGTCCTTTAGTAACAACTACCTATTTAGTAACAGTAACAAATGCTGTAAACTGTGTAAGTGTCGATAGTGTAAAAATCACCATAAACCCTTCTCCTGTTATCCAATCTAATAACGATACTGCAGTTTGTATCGGTAATTGTGTTCAATTAAATACTACTGGTGGAATTTCTTATTCTTGGTCGCCAATCACAGGACTTTCAAATCCAGCAATCGAAAATCCTATTGCTTGTCCTATTATTACTACCAATTATGTTGTAACTGGTACTGATGCAACTGGTTGTACGGCTAAAGATACGGTTGTAATTACAATAAATCCCTTACCTGTTGTTAGTGCAGGTCCTGACAAGTCTGTTTGTATCAATGGTTCAGTTGTTATTGGTGGTACTCCTTCTGGTCCGGCCGGGTCAACTTTTAGTTGGACCCCTGCTGCATCTTTAAATAATGGTGCAATTGCCAATCCAACTGCTACACCTCTTGTAACAACTACTTATGAGCTTACTGTTGTAAATACAAATGGATGTACTAAAAAAGATACCGTAATTGTAACTGTTAATCCTCTTCCTATTGTTAATGCCGGTAATGATACTTCAATTTGTACCGGAACTTCCGTTACGATTGGAGGTAGCCCTACAACTCCTTCAGTCTCTCCAGCTTATAGTTGGACTCCAACAGCAACTTTAAACAATCCAAATATTGCTAACCCTATTGCTACACCTACGAGTAGTCCAACTTCTTACATCGTTACGGTAACTGATGTAAATCTTTGTATGAATAAAGATACTGTAATTGTTACTTTAAACCCTTCTCCTGTTATCCAATCTAATAACGATACGGCAGTTTGTATTGGAAATTGTATTCAATTAAATACTACTGGTGGTGTTTCTTATTCTTGGTCGCCAATCACTGGTCTTTCAAATCCAGCAATCGGAAATCCTATTGCTTGCCCAATTATTACAACAAATTATGTGGTAACTGGTACTGACGCAAGTGGTTGTACGGCTAAAGATACGGTTGTAATTACAATAAACCCTTTACCAATCATTACCGCTTTTAGCGATACTGCTATTTGTATTGGTGCTTCGGCCCAGCTAAATGCTACTGGTGGAACTTCTTACGTTTGGTCTCCATCGGCAACTTTATCAAATCCTAACATTGCTAATCCTGTTGCTACGCCTATTGTTACCACTACCTATATTGTGAATGCTTTAGACGGCAACAGTTGTGCTAATGCTGATACCATTACAGTTACGGTTAATAATCTTCCTGTAATTAATGCTGGTAGCGATGTAGCGATTTGTTTTGGCGATACTACCCAACTTTTAGCTTCCGGAGGAAATTCTTATGTTTGGTCGCCAGTTACGGGGTTATCTAACTCAATTATTGCTAATCCATTGGCTTTCCCTACAGTTACAACTTCTTATATCGTTAATGGAACGGATACCAATTTGTGTGTGAATAATGATACGGTTGTGATTACTGTTAATCCACTTCCTGTTATTAATGCCGGAACTGATACTTCGTTTTGTGTTGGTGGTTCGGTGCAATTAAATGCTTCTGGTGCTACGGATTATGTTTGGTCGCCTGCCACAGGTTTATCGAGTACTACTATTGCTAATCCTGTTGCTAATCCTATTGTTTCTACTGTTTATACTGTTGTTGGTACGGATGGCAATTCTTGTGCTAATACTGATAGTGTGTTGGTTACTGTTAATACTTTACCTATCATAGATGCAGGACCAGATTTATGGTTATGTATTGGAGATAATATTCAACTGAATGCAACAGGAGGAATTACTTATTTATGGACTCCTTCGCTTGGTTTATCGGACACCACAATTGCTAATCCTATTGCTAATCCTTTGAATTCAACAACTTATGTTGTAACAGGGGTTGATAATAACGGTTGTTCCAACAATGATAGTATGATTTTAACTGTGAATGATGTTGTTCCTATCAATATTGGCAACGATACTTTGATATGTGTTGGTGATTCTGTTCAATTAGGCGGAAGTCCTACCTCTCCTTTAGGAACATCTTATAGCTGGACTCCAACCTCATCACTTGATAATCCAACCTCATCAAACCCTATAGCTTTCCCAACAGTTACAACCACTTACTATCTAACAGCCACCAACGATACTTGTTCATCTATAGATTCTATTACGGTAGTTGTACATCCATTAACCTTGGCAAATGCAGGTATTGATGTAGCAATTTGTATAGGAGATACTGCACAACTATCAGCTTCTAGTGGAATTAGTTATTCATGGCAACCAACCAATTTAGTTTCGGATTCATTAATTGCTAATCCTTTTGCTTTTCCTACGGTTACAACGGATTTTGTGGTAAATGTTACTGATAATAACGGTTGTAACGCTTCAGACACCGTAACTGTTTCAGTTAATCAACTTCCAATAATTAATGCCGGGGCTGATACTTCGTTTTGTATTGGTGGTTCGGTACAATTAAATGTGACAGGGGGTACTAGTTATTTATGGACTCCTTCGCTTGGTTTGAGTGATACCACTATTGCTAATCCTATTGCTAATCCTGCTGTTTCTACTGTTTACATGGTTGTTGGTACGGATGGAAACACTTGTTCGAATACTGATACTGTTTTGGTTACGGTTAATCCACTTCCTGTTATTAATGCGGGGGCTGATATTGCTATTTGTATTGGTGCTTCGGCTCAATTAAATGCTATGGGTGGAACTTCTTACGTTTGGTCTCCATCGGCAACTTTGTCAAATCCTAACATTGCTAATCCTGTTGCTACGCCTGTAGTTACTACTACTTATATTGTAAATGCTTTAGATGGTAACAGTTGTGCTAATGCTGATACCATTACGGTTACGGTTAATAATCTTCCTGTAATTAATGCTGGTAGCGATGTGGCTATTTGTTTTGG
>JACPDX010000094.1 GCA_016183805.1 Bacteroidota bacterium | reverse complement strand
TTTGTGGGGTAGAATATCGTTGCTTAAAACGGTATTGCTAAAATTATAATTGCTATTAATAAAAGGAAAAGAAGCGTGTGGCAACATGTTTTTTAATCCGTCGATGCCGTTATCGAAATCGTGGTTTCCAATGGTAGCAGCATCGTATTGCATCAAACTCATGAGCTTAAAATCCAGTTCGCCTAAATATTTATTAAAGTAGGGAGTACCCTGAAAAATATCGCCTGCATCGAGTAGCAACACATTTTTTTCAGTATTTCTAATGTTGTTTATTAAAGCTGCTCTTCGGGCTGCACCACCCAAATTTGGATATTTTGGGTCGTTTGTCGGAAAAGGTTCAATGTGGCTGTGCACATCGTTGGTGTGTAAAATGGTAATTTTGGTGTGCTTTTTATCCGTCAAAGCAAACGAAGAAAAGGGCAAAGCATTTAATGCTAACAACCCTCCACCAGCCACTAACGACTGTTTGATAAACTTTCTTCTATTATTTAAAACGTATTCTGCCATCTGTTTTTGATGTAAGTTGTTTTCCTTTTTTATTTTCTGCAATACAATATTCAATTATGGCATCTCTCAATTTTAGTTGAGTATTTTCTAGTTGTATTGGAGTTAAAAAAAAGTCCATTTTATCTCCTCCAGTTGCTAAATAGTCGGTGGTAAGTATATTTATAGGCTCTTCCCAATTCAATTGTTTAAAAACAGTATCAACAGATAAATTAAAATCTAAAACTGCTCCGCTTATCGGTTGTCCACCTACATTATAAAGGTATTGTAGTAGTTCTTTTGCTTTTGCTGAACTCATGGAAACAATAACCAACTCATTATCAAAAGGCATCAATTCAAATATCTTACCTCTGGTAATTTCTCCTTTGGGCAGACTTGTTCTTAATCCGCCATTGTTAAGCAAACAAAAATCAATAGTAGATTCAGGAAACTTTTCAGTGATTATTTTCAAACTCAAATCAGCAACTAAATTGCCTAACAACGTTTCTGGTTTTCCTTTTTCTTTAGGAAATTCGATAGCAGAAATAACCAAAACTTCATTCATTTCGGAGTCTAAAGCTGTTTTGTAAGGTTCTATCATTTTTAAGGTATTTTCCAATTCGTGTTGATTGGAGTCGAGTACAATAAGGCTCGATTGATAGCTTGGTGCCTGCACCGATTTACAGCCAATACCTATTAATAAGGTAATACCAACAACAAAAGAAATGATATGGAAGATTTTTTTATTCAATTATTGTACTTTAATTTGTTTCAAATTTAGCGAAAAGGGTTTAGCTATTCAACTTCTCTAAAGTTTTAACTTTGGAGAAGTTTAAACAATAAATTATGTACAAAGCAGAAACAAAAGTGAGAGTAAGGTATTCGGAAACCGACCAAATGGGATATTGTTATTATGGTAATTATGCCGCATATTTTGAGGTGGCTAGGGTAGAGGCATTACGTGAATTAGGTATGAGCTACAAACAAATGGAAGAAGATGGAATTGCTATGCCTGTTTTAGAATATCAAATAAAATATTTTAAACCGGCTTTTTATGATGATGAAATACGAATTGAAACCATTATTACAGAAATGCCTAAAATAAGAATCTACTTTACTTATAAATGTTTTAATTCAAAAAATGAGCAAATTAACGAAGCTCAAACATCACTAGTTTTTGTAAGTAAAACCAACGGAAAACCA
The DNA here is from genome assembly GCA_016183805.1 of Bacteroidota bacterium. Taxonomy (GTDB): domain Bacteria; phylum Bacteroidota; class Bacteroidia; order Flavobacteriales_E; family Vicingaceae; genus Vicingus. The sequence continues at coordinate 4,100 of JACPDX010000094.1, read as the reverse complement.
TGTATGGCTCCCGAACACTTTTTAAAAGCGTTGGAACGGTTTTATTAAACAATGTTTAGTTATTGGATAAATAAATGGCAGAATACTTATTCTGCCATTTTTATAAAATCACGAAGACTTTTAATGGTGCTTGAAGCAACAAATTCGTAAAAAGGTTTTTTATCCTTATTTACTTGAACATCTTCTAGGGCTTTGTAGTAAGCCAAACGATTATCTCTTTCGCTACTAATATTAGTGATTGGATAACCGGCTTGTAAAAGCACCAAGTTCATAATTAATCTCGATGTTCGTCCATTTCCATCAATAAAAGGGTGAATGGTAACCAATCGTTCGTGCATTTCTGCAGCTAAAATTACAGGATGCAACTTGTTGCAGTTTTCATTGTAGAAAATAATGTAATCTTCCATCAATTTATTCAATAAATAAGGCTCTGGAGGTAAATGTTTACTACCAGAAATTTTTACATTAACACTTCTATATCTGCCTGCATTTTCTTTATCAATACCACGTAAAATTAAGTGATGAACTTGTTTAATTAGATGCTCAGTAATAGCACTGTTGGCTTCAACAAAATCATACAATAAATCAATAGCTTCGGCATGATTAACCGCTTCAAAATGCTCTTGAACAGATTTGCCACTAATAGTCAATCCTTTTTCTACAACCAAAGCTGTTTCTTGCAATGTCAGCGTATTTCCCTCTATTCTGTTGCTGTCGTAAGTGTATTCAATTTTATAGTATTCAAATAACTTTTTAATATGACTCTTAGATAAAGGTCTGATGTTGTCTAACTGTTGCTTGAGTTCGTTTATTTCTTCAATTAAACTGTGGTTAACAAAAGTTGTTTTACCATACGCTACTCTGCTTTCGGCAAGTTGAAGAGCTTGTAAACCAATTTCTTCATCTTTAATTTCGTTGTAAATTTTTTCGCTCAACCACACCACCAACAATTCGTTTAAGGCAATGTGGTAAAAACTAGCAATTTTTATAATATGCTCCTTATTAGGAATTCTACTACCATTTTCGAACCTGCTATAAAGCGTGTAATCCATGTTGAGTTGAATGGATAACTCTTTAATAGAAAGGTTTCTATCGGTTCTTAATGTTTTTAATATGTTGATTAGTTTGCTCATGTTTCATTATTACAATACAAATATAGTCAATATTTATTTAATATTGACAATTATTGTCAATTTATTTTCTGCAATTGATTTCTGTTGTCATGGTGAACAAAATTTTACCCACACCTTTTATGTGGTGTAAAATGAAGTGAAGTATCTTTTATATTGTTTGGATATTTTTAGAATCACAAGGTAGAACCTTGCGATAGCGAAGGAAGTCTTTGTGATATAGAAGAAGCTAAGACTCCACTTAGTTATTTTTTTGACAAACTAAGTTGTGAAGTGCTTATATGTTGTTGAATTAATTTTGTTAATTCGTTTTCGTCAAAGTCAATAAGTTTAGTATTCAGGGCAATAGGGGTTCCAAGTTGCTTTATTTTAACTTCTGTCATTTTTTTCTTAAACCCGTTCAATTTGGATAGAATTTCAGAATAGTTTTTAAGTCCAATTACTAAATGCGGACTGCCTTTGAATTTCTTTATGTTACAGTAAGTTATATTTTCCCATTTTATTGCCCCAATATTTGAAGTACTTACGCTATCTATTAGTTCATTTTCTGTAATAATTAATGCAGGTGATTTCTTTAGAATTTGAACGATTGAATTGATAAAAAAAGCCAAACATAAAATAGTAAGAGTAAATAGAAAAAAAATAACCAAAGAGTTAGAAGTACCTAGTATCTTAGTGTTACTGATTAAAGATTGAATTGCTAGAAAAATTGCAATAGAAGTCGAGATTAGTAATCTGTAATAAATTGTTTTTTTTCTTTTAATTGAGATTTTTGTCATTTTATTTCTTGTGCCTAAAGAATGAATAAATGTGCCAGCTCATATGTTTGATATACAAATTTATTAAAAATAAGTCATTTTATTAACCCCTTTCCTCTAACAATCCCGCTCTTTTCAACAATGCATTGCTATCGGGTTCTTTACCTCTAAATTTAATGTACAAATCCATCGGGTGTTCCGAGCCACCTTTGCTCAACACGTTGTTTTTAAATTTATCGGCAACTTCTTGGTTAAAAATACCTTGTTCTTTAAAGTAGTAAAATGCATCGGCATCCAACACTTCTGCCCATTTGTAAGAGTAATACCCTGATGAATATCCACCCTGGAATATATGCGAAAAAGCTGTGCTTACACAAGTATTTTCTACTATGGGTGTTAGTTGTGTTTCCTTGGTAGCAGTATTTTCAAAATCAAAAACAGAAGTAATTTCGGTAGGGTTGGTGGTGTGCCAAGCCATGTCTAAAATACCAAAGTTGAGTTGACGAACAATGTTGGTAGCTTCCATAAAATTGGCAGAAGCTTTAATTTTTTCAATCAATTCAATAGGAATAACTTCGTTGGTTTGGTAATGTTTGGCAAACAATTTCAAGGCTTCTTCTTCGTAGCACCAGTTTTCCAACACTTGTGATGGCAATTCTACAAAATCGCGGTAAACGCTTGTACCCGATAAACTTGGATAAACGGTATTGGCTAACATGCCATGCAAAGCGTGCCCAAATTCGTGGAATAGCGTAGTTACTTCACTAAAAGTAAGCAACGATGGTTTGGTTTCGGTTGGTTTGGTAAAATTGCACACGTTTACAATGTGTGGGCGGTTGTTTTTTCCGTCTCTAATGTATTGGTCGTTAAACGAGGTCATCCATGCACCGTTGCGTTTTCCTTCACGCGGATGAAAATCGGCATAAAACAACGAAACCAGTTGGTTGTTTTGGTCAGTTACTTCATAAGTAGTTACTTCGGGGTGGTATTTATCGATGTTGGTAATTTCTTTAAACTTCAATCCGTATAATTTTCCTGCAACCTGAAAAACGCCATTTACCACGTTTTCTAATTTAAAATAAGGTTTTAGTTTTTCGTCGTCTAAATCAAACAATTTTTGTTTTAGTTTCTCGCGATAAAAAGCAGTATCCCAACCTTGTAATTCACCTTCAAAACCAAGCGATTGAGCAAATTTGGTTAATTCATTCATTTCTTTTACAGCAAATGGTTTTGCTTTATGTAACAAATCGTTTAAAAAGGTTTTTACCTTTTCGGGAGTTTTAGCCATTTGCTCTTCCAATACAAAATGTGCATGGTTTTTATAACCTAATAAATTAGCACGTTGGTAACGCAACTCAACAATTCGCAGTACGTTTTTTTGATTGTCTAGTGCATCATTCTTACACGATTTGGTAGCATTTGCCATGTACATCGTTTTACGCAAGTTTCTGTTTTCCGAATAGGTCATAAACGGAATAAAGCTTGGGTAAGCTAGGGTAAACATCCAGCCTTCCTTATTTTTGCTTTTAGCAGTAATGGCAGCAGCTTCTACAACACCTTCGGGTAAACCAGCCAAATCAGACGCATCGGTTATCAATAATTCGTATTTGTTGGTTTCCGCTAATACATTCTCCCCAAAATTTAAGGAAAGTTGCGACAATTCAACATCAATTTTTCGCAATGTTTCTTTATCAGTAATATTTAAATTGGCACCATTTCGAACAAAACCCTTGTAGGTTTTATCCAACAACATGGTTTGTTCTGCAGTTAAATCTTTTCGTTCCTGGTTGTTGTCGTAAACTGCTTTTACGCGTTTAAACAACCCTTCGTTTAACGCAACATCATTGCTGTATTCGGTTAAAATAGGAGAAACTTCTTGAGCAATTTTTTGAATTTCGTCGTTGGTTTCGGCAGAGTTTAAGTTAAAGAAAATGGATGTTACACCGCTCAACAACATTCCGCTAAAATCTAAAGCCTCAATGGTGTTTTTAAATGTTGGAGCTTCGGTATTTTTAATTACCGCATCAATTTCTTTGCGAGCTTCAGCTATAGCGTTTACAATAGCAGGTTTAAAGTGCTCATTTTTTATTTTCGAAAAAGGTACTGATTGATATGGTGTGTTAAACGAAGATAATAATGGATTCATGTTTTTTTATTAGATATTTTATTATTGTATGATTACTCACCCCTGATTATCTTCGATAATCTTTCC
>JACPDX010000023.1 GCA_016183805.1 Bacteroidota bacterium | reverse complement strand
GGTAATAAAATAGAAGATTTTGGTATCGGTTTTTTTACCAAATATGGTGATGGTGGGGTTGATTTAAGTCCGATTGCCGACTTAACAAAAACCGAAGTTTACGAAATTGGTAAACAATTAAACATTATTAAAGAAATACTTGTTGCTCCACCAACCGACGGTTTATTTGGCGACGGAAGAACAGACGAAGACCAAATAGGAGCTTCATACCCTGAATTAGAATGGGCAATGAAGTTAGCAGAAACCGATCAAATTAATCCAAAAAAATTTTCCAAACGAGAAACTGAAGTATTTGGAATTTATGCCCGATTAAATCGAATCAACCAACACAAAATGTGTCCTATTCCGGTTTGTTTAATTCCTGATGAATTGAGATAAAAAGTAATAGAACGCTGATGACACAGATTATTATGATTTTTTCTTGCCTACGGAAAGAAATATCTGTGTACTTGCCTATCGGCAAGTCTGCGTTCCAATTTTAGCGTTTTTCTTCTGTTTCACTTACTAAAAAACGGTTGATAACTCATTAAAAAGCTTCCATTCATTCTTTATCAATTACATCATGCTTTTTTACTAAATTTGTTCTCCCGATAGCTACCGGGAGTATTATGAGTATTATCAATTTTATATCACAATAATAATTTCTAATTAGCACTATGGCTACACAAAAATTTTCGGCTCGTCACATTGGTCCAAGAGAATCCGATGTAAAAGACATGTTATCAGCAATTGGAGTAAACTCCATTGACGAATTGATTAATCAAACCATCCCATCAAAAATCAGGTTAAAAAACGAGTTAAACCTCGATCAACCACTTACCGAATTTGAATATTTAAACCACATCAAAGCATTATCAAACAAAAACAAATTGTTTAAATCATATATCGGATTAGGTTACAACAACACCATTTTACCATCGGTAATTAAACGAAATATTTTTGAAAATCCGGGTTGGTACACTGCTTACACACCTTACCAAGCTGAAATATCGCAAGGTCGGCTAGAAGCGTTATTGAATTTCCAGACCATGGTATTAGACTTAACAGGGATGGAAATTGCCAACGCATCGTTACTCGATGAAGGTACCGCGGCAGGTGAAGCTATGATAATGGCTTATGCCAACAGAAGTAAAGAGGCTAAAGCTGCCGGAGCAAACTTGTTTTTTGTTTCCGACAAATGTTTGCCTCAAACCATTGACGTACTAAAAACACGTTCTACTCCACTTCATATTGATTTGATTGTAGGCGACTACGCTACTTTTGAATTTAATGAAAAAGTTTTTGGTGCAATTGTTCAGTATCCTGATGTTACAGGGCAAATTAACGATTATACTGCATTTACTGCAAAAGCACATCAAAACGGTAGTTTAGTAATTGTTGCTGCCGATTTATTAAGCCTTGCATTATTAACTCCTCCGGCTGAGTGGGGTGCTGATGTTGTTGTTGGTACTACACAACGTTTTGGTGTTCCGATGGGTTATGGCGGACCTCATGCCGCATATTTTGCTACAAAAGATGACTATAAAAGAACCATGCCGGGAAGAATTATTGGTGTGTCGATTGATGAGCAAGGAAATCGGGCATTAAGAATGGCATTACAAACTCGTGAACAACACATTAAACGCGATAAAGCCACATCAAACATTTGTACTTCTCAAGTATTATTGGCTGTAATTGCCGGAATGTACGCTGTTTATCATGGAAAAGAAGGTATTGCAAACATTGCTTCAACAATAAATGAGTTAACCGGAAAATTAGCGGCAAAATTGGATGCTCTTGGTTTAAAAAGAGTAAACAACACCTTTTTCGATACGTTAACTTTTGAAGTTTCCGGCGAACAAAAACAAAAGATAAATGAATTAGCATTGGCTAAAGAAGTTAATTTTTACTATCACGAAAACAATATCTCTATTAGCTTAGGCGAAACAGAAGATGAAAACGATGTGGATATTATCGCTTCAATTTTCGCAACAGCTTTAAGTAAAACTAGTTCGCCAAATAAGACGGAGAAAGGAATTCCTGCAAACTTAAAAAGAACATCAGCATACTTGACTCATGAGGTATTTAACAAGTATCATTCAGAATCGGAAATAATGCGTTACATCAAACGATTAGAAAATAAAGATTTATCGTTAACACACTCCATGATTTCGTTGGGTTCTTGTACCATGAAATTAAATGCTGCATCAGAACTTATTCCTTTAGGTTGGGCAGAATGGGCGAACATTCATCCTTTCGTTCCTTTTAATCAAGCAGAAGGTTACCAAATAATGTTAAAGGATTTGGCTGAAGATTTGGCTGAAATTACGGGGTTTGATTCGGTTTCGTTACAACCAAACTCAGGTGCTTCGGGCGAATATGCAGGACTGTTGGTTATAAGAGCTTACCACAATAGCCGAGGGGACACTCACAGAAATATTGCTTTAATCCCATCATCAGCACACGGAACAAACCCTGCAAGTGCGGTTATGGCTGGTATGGAAGTTATTGTAACCAAATGTGATGAAAAAGGAAACATTGATGTAGCCGATTTAAAAGAAAAAGCAGAACAATACAAAGACACGCTTTCCTGTTTAATGGTTACTTATCCTTCTACTCACGGTGTGTTTGAGGAAAGTATTATGGAAATTACCCAAATTATTCATGCCAATGGCGGACAAGTTTATATGGATGGAGCCAACATGAATGCTCAGGTTGGATTAACCAACCCTGCTAACATTGGTGCTGATGTTTGTCATTTAAACTTACATAAAACTTTTGCTATACCTCACGGTGGCGGTGGACCAGGTGTTGGACCAATTGGTGTGGCTAAACATTTAACTCCATTTTTACCTTCCAACCCTGTCGTAAAAACAGGAGGCAGCCAAGCCATCACGGGAGTTTCTTCGGCTCCTTGGGGAAGTGCCTACGTTTGTCTGATTTCTTATGCTTACATTAAAATGTTGGGTACTGAAGGTTTGAAAAAATCGACTCAATTTGCCATATTAAATGCAAATTATCTGAAAGCAAAATTGGAGAACTATTATCCAATACTTTACACCAACGTAAATAACCGTGTTGCCCACGAAATGATTTTACAGTGTAATCAGTTTAAAACTGCCCATGTAGATGTTTCTGATATTTCTAAACGATTGATGGATTACGGTTTTCATGCTCCAACGGTTTCATTTCCGGTACACGACACGCTAATGGTTGAACCAACCGAAAGTGAGAGTAAGGAAGAATTAGACCGCTTTATTGAAGTAATGGTTAGCATTAGAAAAGAAATTGACGCTATTGCAGAAGGCAAAATGAATGCTGAAGATAATGCCCTAAAAAATGCACCACATACCTTAGCTTCAATTTTAGATGAAAACTGGAATCATCCTTATACTAAAGAACAAGCCATTGCTCCATTAAGCTGGCTAAAAGAAGCTAAATACTGGCCAACAGTTGGTCGTGTTAATAATGGTTATGGCGACCGTAACCTAGTGTGTAGCTGTAACCCAATTGAAGATTACATGAAAGCTGAGGCTTAAGTAGCTCCTCTTAGATTCCAAAGAAAAAAGCCGTCTCAAAATTAAATTTTGAGACGGCTTTTTCATTTTACTCTTTAAATAAATTATTCTTTAACAAATTTGTAAGGATTATCAATTCCATCAATTACTAAGAAATACATTCCTTTTGATAATGAATTGATATCAATTCTATGAACAGTACTCAAAACTTTATCATTCAATACTGTTTTACCCAACATATCTACTATTCTAATCGTACTGTTTAACAATTTAGCATCAGCAGAAATTGTTAATGATTCGCCAGCCGGATTTGGATAGACATTAAATATGGATGAACTTAATTCGTCAAGACCAACAGTACAATTATTAACTGTAACTGTTTTGGTTTTTATGGCACTTAAACCACAAGCATTTGATGTTGCTACGGTAACTGTACCTGATGTTGCTCCAATGGTAGTATTCAATACTGAAGTAATACTTGAACCCAACCAATCAGCAGGTTTAGTCCATACATAAAAGTAAAGTGTAGAACTTGGAATAGCTGAATAAGTTACCAAAGAATCTTGGCAAACAGTTGTTGCTCCACCAATACCAACCGGAGCTACAGGAGGATTTACAACAGTAATGTAAGCTCCTTTAGATGTAGTTGTTTGACCAATACTATCTGTAACAGTTAATTGAACACTATATGTTCCTGCTGTAGAATAAGTAACAGTGGGGTTTTGGGCTGTAACATCAGATGCTGTACCACCATAAAACGACCAAGCCCAATTGGTAACATTACCACCTGTTGTTAAATCTGTAAACTGCACGGTATCTCCTATACAAACATTTAAAGGTGAAGCAGTAAAATCGGCATTTAAATTAGAGTTTAAGCTGTTCCATTTCCAGATACCATGTTCTACTGCACTAACAGTAAATGCTCCAGACCAACCAACAGTAGGATTAATAAATTCAACATAAGTATGTTGGTCAGTATCCACAATGTTCCAGTTAACTCCGCCATCTTCACTGTATGAAGATCCTGTTCCTGTTGTAAAGGCAACATCCGTTCCTTCAATATAACACAAACCACCTGTAAAAACAGAGCCTGTAGTTGTTAATTGATTCCAAGTTGCACCTGCATCAGTCGATTTATAAACCAAACCTGCACTAGTTAACAAACCTGTTGTTCCATTGGTAAAAGAGAAATTTGCATCTTGCATATCAGACATTGGTGTTTGATAAACAACCCAGTTAAGCCCTTTATTTGTTGAATGGTAAAGTCTTCCCAAATTGGTACCAAACCAAACGGTATCTCCAATAACTTCAATATTTCTAACATAACCATACTCGCCACTTAATGGAGCAGGAATATTTGCTGCAGGAACCAATGTCCAATTGGTACCACCATTAACGGTGGTGTACATTTCAAATTCATTATTGATAGGGTCACCTTGACAGAACCCTGTGTTGGCATCCCAGAAATGAACGATATTAGTAAACGAAGCAGCATTGGTATAGGTAGCAGATGCCTGTCTTGTCCAATTCGAACCACCATCAACTGTTTTCCATATACCACCGGTTTGACCAGCAGCATTTGGGTAAGCAGCTAACCATGCTGTTGTAGCATCAATAGCACTTATCATAGAAATACCTAAACCGGTATTACCAACATTAATCGTTTGTGGAGTCCAAGTTGTTCCACCATTTGTAGTTTTTGTAAATTGTTGAACATTTGCTCCGCCACCGGAACCGTCATAAGCCACGGCCCAAACTGTGTTGATATCAACAATATCAATATGCCCTATTCCTGTTGAAACAGCAGCAAAACCGGAGTTCTGAATTATCCATTCTCCATAAGGCTCTAAACTAACATTAATATAATTTGTTCTCGTTTTTATTTGTGCACTTTGAGAGTTTGTAACTGTCAATGTAACACTATATTGTCCGGTACTAGAATAGGTAATAGGTGGTGGCGTTTGCCCACTAAATGAAGAAGGTGTTCCTCCCGGAAATGACCAATCCCATGCAGTAATAGCATTACCGCCATCTACTGATTGATCAAAATAAGTAACCGATTGCCCTACATAAATTGACGTTGGAGCACCTGTGAATTGTACTAAAGGATCTCCTGTTACCGTTGCGGCAACACAAGCTAAAGCAGCAGCTGCATCTATTCTAGGTCCAATATTTTTTGTTCCACCTGTTGCAACACCTGTACTTGTTAAACAATTTAGAATTTGAGTTGGGGTTAATGTAGGGTTTATACTTAACATAGATCCTACTAATCCTGCTGCAAAAGGGCAAGCCATTGAAGTACCCGACATATTACCATAACTATTTCCACCGGAAGTATAAACTGTACTTAATAAACCACCATAACTATTTGAACCGGCTCCACCACCAGGTGATGCGATATCCACCCATTGAGTTCCTCCATTATAGTTTGTAAAACTCGAAGGAGAATTATTACCATTTACAGATCCTACACAAATAACGTTGTTATAAGCTCCCGGGTATGAAAGCGTTGTAACACCATCATTACCGGCAGCAGCAACAAACACCACTTCCGGATAACTGTTAATTAAATCTTGCATCGGTGTACTAGGAGTAGGACCTCCAAAAGACATACTCACCACATTAGCTCCATTGGCACAAGCCCATGAAACCCCATCAAAACCATAATAGATGGCATCACCATTTGGTGCACTGTTTGGTGTACATTTTACCCCAATAAGTTCAACTGCAGCACCCAATGATGCCATTCCAATACCATTATTGATATCAGCAGTAGCTAAACCGGCACAATGAGTACCGTGGGACCAACCTTGGTCTGATGTATATTGAACAGGAGGTGTTGCATCATTATCATTATCCGCAACATCATATTGTTTAAATGTTGTTAAATCGGTATGATTTGCAAATACTGCATTATCAGCAATTGCAACTTTAATTTGTGTACTTCCTTGGCTAATATCCCAGGCAGCTGTAGAACCTACTAAATTATGATACCAGATACTGGTAGATGATGGATACTGAGGATCATTTGGAACAAAATCCGTTTTGTAGATAGGTTCTTTTTCAGCATAAACTACACCTTCTACCTGAGCCAGTTTTTTTATGATTGCATCAACATCAGCATAATTATTAAATTTTAATCGATAAATTTTTTGTAGGTCATCTTTCCCTGTATAAAAAACAGGCCTGTTAATATCAACAATAGAAAAGCTACTTAAAGCACTTTTTAAATACGGAAAATCATTTAGATTTTCATTTTTAACAAGTGAGGCATTATTTTGACGTAAGGTCTCCACTGTTTGAACATTTGTTTTCAGTTTAAACAAAATACTACCATCCAGAAAATTTGGACTATGCGTTTGTGAAAATGCCATGCTACTGATAAGTAACCCGACAAAAAGAATATCAATAGTTATATTTTTAAAATGATAATACTAAAAGTTAAATTATCGAAAAACATAAATATAGCCTGTACTAAATTCAGTAAAATCGGCTTGACCAAAATTGGAATTAATATGAGTTCCAACAAACACATTGTGTGTTGGATTTTTTATTGTGTTTATTACATAATAATTTAAACCCATTCGGGCATTAAACAATTTTTTTAATTCGAAACGAAAGTCATTATCATTCTTAAAATCTATATTAAATTTTTTATAAAATGGGTTCGTAATACCTATACGAAAATCCAGCCTTCCATTTGATATGGTTATTAAACAACAAACCGAATGATATTGCACTGGTATATACCATTTTTTTAGTCCCTCCAATTGGCTTGTCGGTAGCTCCCAATTCGTGGAATCCTAACCCTTCTCTGAAATTGATAAAATATTTTTTTACACTAGATTTATGATTTTTATAAGATGGATTTTGATCCGATAAATTGTTATCGTTATTCTTATCCCATTGTGCCGAAATTCCAAACAGTGCTGAATTTAATCCATAATTTGGTATTTGAGTATGTCCGTTGGAATGATGTGAGTAACCTGCAACAAGTTTAATATTAAAATTATTTTTTTGATAAATGGTTTTATACAACATGGCTTGAAAACCCCACGAAAATGGTGAGCCATTCGAAAGATTCCCGCTGTTAGTTATGCTATCAAAATGAGTAGTAAAATAGGTAACTCCCAAGGCTAATTTTATATAAAATGGTCTGGATTGATTAAGCACTTTAAACCTAATGAAAGGCAACACACTAAATTGATTACCAAAAACCTTGTTATTTCCTAAGTTTGAAGCAAAAAATGAAAATCCTGTTTCTGGAAAACGATAATACCTTCCCCAATTTGCAGTGTCAGCACTTTGTTTACCAATGCTTAACGTAAGAGCCTGTTGAACAGAAGAACTAGGAAATATTTTTGTGTAGTTAGGCACAATCTTTCCTACCGAATACTCGGTTTCAAAAAAACGATAATCTTTTTGTTGTGCAACTCCTTGTGATAAAATGCAGCAACAAACAGAAACAATAAGAAAGGCTTTATGATTTAGATTATTTTTCAACACCATACGAATGTACAAAAAAAATCAGTCCCGATAATTATCGGGACTGATTCATTCCAGTTGTTATTTAAAAGATTATTTTCCGTGACATTGTTTAAATTTTTTACCACTTCCACAAGGGCAAGCGTCGTTTCTTCCTACTTTTTTCTCTACTCTTATAGGTTGTGCCTTGGGTTGTTCTTGTTGTTCGGGAGAACCTGTATTGGAAGAAGTGTAATCCGGGCGACTCAATTTTAAGTTGGCTAAATCATTTTTGACAGGTTCCGGAGCAGCTTTAGTTGCAATTTCTGCTTGCCCTTCTTTTGGTTGAGGCAAACCACTTTTCATTAAAAATCTTGCTCGTAAACTGCTCCTTGTACTGATTGTTTCAGCTCATCCATTTCACGTAAATGCTCTTTCCAATCTTCATCAATCATAGCAAGAATAACGTTTTTCTCAATGGCTTTAATCAACTCTTTACATTCAGTTTTGTAAGTTTTTTCTAAAGGTGTTGATACATTTAAAACCTTAATACCATCAGTAATTGGCACTAAAATATTTTCGTATTGTGCCCCTTGATTTTCATACACCTCTTTAATTACCGGATAAGCCATTTGAGCAATTAATGCCGATTTTCTGTAATAATTATTTATCGCTAATTCATGTAATTCGTCAATTAATTCTTCTGGTTTACTATCAGCAAAATCTTTTTCTGTAAAAGGAGATTGAATACCCAACAATCTGATTAACTCAATTTTAAACGATTCATAGTCTTGAACCTCTTGACTTTCGTTAACCAAATCTTCGCAAACGTCGTAAATCATGTTCGAAATTTCAACGCCTAACCGTTCGCCAAACAATGCATTTCTACGTTTGGTGTAAACCACTTCACGTTGTGAGTTCATGATATCATCGTACTCCAACAATCTTTTTCTGATGCCAAAATTGTTCTCTTCTACTTTTTTCTGTGCTCTTTCGATAGATTTAGAAACCATAGAATGTTGAATCACTTCACCATCTTCTAATCCCATTCTATCCATTAATTTAATGATACGTTCGGAGTTAAACAAACGCATTAAATCATCTTCTAATGAAACAAAAAATTGTGAAGAACCCGGGTCTCCCTGACGACCGGCACGACCTCGCAACTGTCGGTCGACACGACGAGAATCATGACGTTCAGTACCAACAATGGCTAAACCACCTGCTTCTTTAACTCCTTCGCCCAATTTAATATCGGTACCACGACCCGCCATGTTAGTAGCAATGGTTACCGCTCCGGCTTTACCTGCTCCGGCAACTATTTCTGCTTCACGCTGATGTAATTTAGCATTTAATACATTGTGTTGTATACCTTTCATTTTAAGCATTCTGCTTAATAATTCGGAAATCTCAACGGAAGTTGTACCAACCAATACAGGGCGTTTTTGATTTACTAACGAAACTATTTCATCAATAACTGCAGTATATTTTTCGCGTTTGGTTTTATACACCAAATCCTCTCTATCGTCTCTACAAATTTTTCTGTTGGTAGGAATAATAACCACATCCAATTTGTAAATGTCCCACAACTCTTGTGATTCGGTTTCAGCAGTACCTGTCATACCAGCCAATTTGTGGTACATTCTAAAATAATTTTGTAAAGTAACCGTAGCGTAAGTTTGAGTAGCTGCTTCCACTTTCACATTTTCTTTTGCTTCAATGGCTTGATGTAGTCCGTCGGAATACCTTCTACCCTCCATTATCCTTCCGGTTTGCTCGTCAACAATTTTCACTTTATTGTCCATTACCACATATTCTACATCGTTTTCAAACATGGTATATGCTTTTAACAATTGGTTGATGGTATGAATACGCTCAGCTTTTATCGAATAATCTTGAATCATTCGATCTTTCATAATAAGTTTATCTTTTTCTGATGCGTTTGATTTTTCAATATCGGCAATTTCAGAGCCAATATCAGGCATTACAAAGAATTTTGGGTCGTCACCGGAGCCGGTGATTAAATCAACTCCTTGTTCCGATAACTCTACCGAATTAGATTTTTCATCAACAACAAAAAAAAGTGCCGCATCTGCTTTTGGCATCTCTTTATTTTGATCTTGCATGTGGTAATTTTCTGTTTTTTGTAAAACAGCTTTAATTCCATGTTCACTCAAAAACTTGATTAACGCCGTATTTTTGGGTAATCCTCTATGAGCTCTTAACAACGCTAACCCACCTTTTTCTTGATCTTCTTTACTTATTTTTTCTCCATTAATTAATGGGGTAAGTAATTTTTTGGCTTCGCTTAATGCTTCGGTAACAAATTTTCGTTGAGCTGCCACTAATTTTTCAACTCTAGGTTTTAATTCATGAAATTCGTGTTTATCACCTTTTGGTGTTGGTCCGGAAATAATTAACGGAGTTCTTGCATCATCAATTAGAACAGAATCGACCTCATCAACAATAGCATAGTGATGTTTACGTTGTACCAAGTCCTCCGGTGTTCGAGACATGTTGTCTCTTAAATAATCAAACCCAAATTCATTGTTTGTTCCGTAGGTAATGTCTGCTAAATACGCCTTTCTTCTTTCCGGTGAGTTGGGTTGGTGTTTATCAATACAATCAACAGTTAAACCATGAAACTCAAAAATAGGAGCCATCCACTCGGAGTCACGTTTTGCAAGATAATCGTTAACCGTAACCAAATGAACACCTTTTCCGGCAAGAGCATTTAGGTAAACAGGAAGTGTTGCTACTAACGTTTTACCTTCACCGGTAGCCATTTCGGCAACTTTTCCTTGATGTAAAACAGTACCACCAATTAACTGCACATCGTAATGTACCATTTCCCAAGTAACTTCATTTCCGGCTGCTAACCATGTATTATGATGTATTGCTTTATCTCCATTAATTTGAACATGGTCGTGTTTTGCAGCAATATCCCTGTCGAGTTGAGTTGCTGTAACTTCGATGGTTTTATTTTCGGCAAATCTTCTTGATGTTTCTTTAACCACAGCAAAAGCTTCGTGCTGAATTTCGTTTAAAACTTCCTCTATTTTTGTTAGAATTTCTTTTTCTAAACCATCAATTTGATTATAGAGTTGTTCTTTCTCTTGAATCGACAGATTAACATCCTCTTCAATGGAAACTTTTAATGCAACAATTTTATCTTCTGATTCTTTAGTTTTTGCAGCAATTTTGTTTTTAAACTCAATTGTTTTTGCTCTTAACTCATCACCTGAAAGGGTTTGCAAAGTTTGATATACTTCTGTCGTTTTTCCAATTATTGGAGATAATTCTTTTAAATCTCTATCGGTTTTACTTCCTAAAAAAGCCTTAAGTACTTTACTTAATAATCCAGCATCTGCCATTTTCTATATATATTTTTTCAATTCCTGACTAGTCAATTATAAAACCAAAACTTGTTTTATGCCATAATGACTTCATATAACCGACAAATGTAGTTATTTATAAAAGATGAATATCTAATAAGAAAAAAAACTGTTCAATTATTCTTATTTTGAGGGGGCAAAGGTTTCAATTCTCCTACTAATGTGAATTATACCAATTGTAACTTTTTCCGTATTTTCAACAATTTAAGGCAACTAATCGTAAATTATTTTTTGAACAGTTACCTGATTTTCGTTGACCACTTTTACCAAATAAATTCCTTTGGGTTGACTAGAAATATCAATTTCCAATCTATTTTCTGAACTAATTTTATCCCATACTTTTTTGCCCATTAAATCATAAATTTCTGTGGTGCTTTCGGTGGTTTTATTTGTCAATTCAATAATAAATTTACCTTTGTTGGGGTTGGGGTAGATGGTGAAATTAGAGTTAGATTTGCATCAATTCTCAATAACGACCCAGAATACAAAGTTGTATTTGGAAGAATACTTATCGATTGTTTTGCAACAGCTTCTATAGTATGAACAAAGGTTACTTGAGTTACTGGAGTAGGAATCATCGTAGAGTTTTGAATAGTAACTTGGTTTCCACCATAAATACTACTATTTATTTCCTTATTTTGAATAAAACGGTTGTTGTTATCATAGATTCTAATATACTTAGTATACTCTTGCCAACTCCATCTTGCAGTAGCAATTTTTATTCTGTATGTCTGTCCAGGGTAAAAATGAATATATTGAGAAGGTAAATTTGGATAAACGATAAAACCCCAAGGAGTAGTATAATAAGATAGCAAATCAAAGGAGCTCGTAATAGAATAATATCCTGGCATTGATATCCATTTAGTATATTCTTGATCGATAGGTACAAGATTTGAGTTACATAAAGTTACAGAAACAAATAGTTTGTTCCCAGCACTAACATTAAAACCATTGTAACAATAAGGATTTGGTGCAGGAATAGATGAAATGATAATAGAGGGTAAACAAACTTCCTTTACAAGATCAAGGCTATTATTAATATAAAAACCATCTTGCTGTAGTCGTGAAAAACAAGTGGGATAACCTCCTCCATATGGTGGTGGCACATAGAAACAAGGCTTACAATCTCCACCACAATCTACATCGTTTTCACCAGCATCTTGTATTCCGTTGTTACAATGGCTAGGAGTAGTGCAAGATGCTTGTTGAGTATTCCATATGAATGGTCTTTGGGCAAATAAAGTGGCATGCATTAATTCTTTTTGCCCTTGTGTAAACATATTAACACATAAATTATCAGAATAATCCATATAGTTTTCAATTTGTCTTCTATCTGTGGAAAAATTACTTTGATTTTCTACAGTACATTGGTTTGGAGCTGGACAACCATCAATGAAAGTTGAAAAGAATGCGTCATCACATACTGGTGTATCATCAATACCATCATCTACCGAACAATCACCATGAAATCCATAAGGTCCAGAACCTATTGTAATCCATCCAAAAGTGTGACTTAATCCCAACCAATGACCGACTTCATGCGTTAACGTCCTTTCGTTCCAACCAAAGTAATCATCATCTATTACAACACCATCTAAATCAGGAAACGAGTATAAAGCTGTAGGTTTAGAAGAAAATCCTTGTAAATCATTTATTTCGTCAACAACATAAATATTTAAATATTCATCAGGATTCCAATGAATTAAATGTTTTAAAGTATAATCTGAATTAGATGGGTTTGCTGAGGTAGAGAAATCCCATGGAGCATAATTACCAGGAGTATAAGTAACCCCACTAGTTGGATATCCAAGGTGATCTTCTGTTGCAAGACAAAATTCAATCTCGGTATCCACTCCCTCTCCATAACCTATTGACCCAGGTATTTTTCTGTAGTCTTTATTCAGAGTATTAATCTGATCTATTATTTTTTGATTGAAATTAGCGGAAAACTTTATATTAACGGAATTTCCAATTAAATGAACTACAACAGGAATTCTAAAAATACCAGAAGAACCTGATTTCTGGGTTTCCGATTGATTATATTTCAAAAAATATTGAGTTTCTGATTCGGCTGCGGTAATTGCTTCTTGTAAATGTGGATTTTCAAAAATCAATCTTTGTGTATACTCTTCAGTGAAACATTTTTGTGCAAATAATGAAGCTGTAGAAAAAAGAAAATAAATAAACAATATATAATTTTTGAACATAGTTTTAATTTTTTGGTTCATAATAATAATACTCAAATCCATGTTTCCCTTCTATTTTTAGTACTAATTTGGATTGATCAACTTCTACAATTATCCAAGCAAAATTATATCCATTTGAAACAGAAGACAATCCATTTTCTATTGTTTGGTGGAATCCAAGAGCATTATTTGATATATACCAACTTCCTGAAGTATTATAACTTGTAGATTTTCTTTCGTAATTTCCATCACATTTTAATATTAATTCTTTATATGCTCCACTAGATGAATTATGGTAATCCTCATTCCCAGTTTTTCTCATCGTTAATATCCAATGTTTGCAGAGATTTTTATCTAATTCGACTGTTTTTTGAGCAAATATTGATGATGTAAAAATCAATATCATTATTATTAATATATTTTTCATGAATTATTTAATAAGTGTAGGTTATTTAATTTTTTCATTTTGTTAGTTTATTTTGTAAAAAGTATTAAATCAATAGTTATAAATTTTTTTAAACTAAACTCAAAATACTGTTTGATAAAAAAACAACAACATTCATACCTAAAATGAACTAAAGTCATTTATTTTAAAATTATTCTTTCCCCACTTCAACTTTTTTTAATCTTTTCTCTAAATCAATAATGTACAAAGTAAGTTCTTCTATTTTTTGTAATAAAACAGCATTCATGTCTCCTAATTTAATACCATTTTCTTTTACCTCTTTTTCTGTAGGTACATTTGGTAAATGTTTGTTGGTTTTTATAAATTTTTCCAAATCACTCAATTTTTTAAGTTGATATTCTTCATTAAAAACAAAATCGGGCCACCCAAAATCACCAGCTAAAGTTATTTCAATTTCTCTTGCAGTAACCAGTCCATCATTATGTATTACTAATGGGTATCGTGCAGGACTATTAACGTCTCCAGATTGTGAGTTACTATTTATAAAATACCACCCTGAATTAGTCATTCCAATTCCCATGTATCTACCAGAATTAGGATTTCCGGGTATAATACTTGTTGTTGTAACCCAAGCAGAATTCATTGGTGATTTTAATCTAACTCTCCAACCGTTATTCGTCCACATTTCGTCTGTTCCGTTATTGTTTATTTCTAAAACCCCATTTATTTTGGTATTTCCATTTACCTCTAATTTAGTTGTTGGTGCATTTGTACCTATCCCAACATTACCACTGGGGTTTATTACCATTTTTGTTTTTTCTAAAAGTTGGTTATTGTCAAGCATTTCATCACTAGTTCCAGTGCCTGGAACACATTCACTGGGAATCCCTCCTCCACTAGGGTTTTGTTTTATGATAAAATTAAGTTGTCCACTATTTGAAGCAGTGATCACAGCTCCTCCGTTATGAGAGCCATTAGAATTAAAAACCCAACCTGAAGTTGTATTTGCGGCATTAAATCCTAAATATGAAGTGATGCAATTAGAATTTTCATCCCCACTTAAGAACCCCATATTAATTTTATTAAAACCTTCGCCAACTTGAAACTTATCTTGTGGATTTATTGTTCCAATACCTACGTTTCCTAAAGTAGGATTTATATAAGTATTCTCTCCTGTTGAAGCAGAGCCTCCCCCAACAGAAACTCCAACAGGATTAATTACTAATGCACCATTGGTGGTATATATTTCGTTATTACCACCTGTTCCTGAATTTAACCACAGAGAATTCGTTCCAATTTTAATATAATTATTTACATATATTTCTTGAAATGGATTACTTTGGCTACCTAGAGATAAAGCAGCAGTTGTCTGTATAGAACCGTCAGGAAATTTATATCCTAAAGTTGACTGCATAAAACCATTTGAAATAAAATCTCCACTTCCTTTAATACTTCCGTCAACATCTAGTTTAGCAGTTGGTTCAGCTGTTCCTATACCAACATTCCCTCCATTAAGTCCAAGAACTATATTCATCCAATGTTCATTTTCTTCAACCGCTTGTATGCTTAAATATTCCTTGTCTGTACCAGCAGCTGTATTTTTGTTAATACCAATATACCCTTTAATCTTAACATTTGTAGGGTCAGTTAAATAAATGTGGTTTGCACGTCCACTCCCATTATTATCAAAAGAGTGCTCTATAGCTAATTTACCTCCAAATGATGTTGTTCCAATACCCACATTTCCTCCTGTATTAAAATAAATGCCTGATGAATTAGATTGCCATAAACTTGACGTAGTAATTGTTGCCGGGTTTGTCCATGTCATTTTACCGGAACCATCCGAAACAGGAATAAAACCATTCTGTGCTCCTGTTCGCATAGTAATTTGACCATTCACATCTAATTTTGTCGATGGTGTTGTTCCAATTCCAACCATTCCCATTGTTGCCGAGGTCATGGTTACATTTCCGGCATTTGCCGGATTTGTATTTATACCAACGTCTTTTCCACAGTACCAATTAATCAATAAACCGGGTCCACCTTGAGTATTTGTTCCAGACATATCAATTATCCCATTTGCTCCATCAAAACCCATGCTTAATATATTTCTAGTTCCACCTAAACTCGGAATACTATAATTAATAGCCTGTATCATTCCATCAAATTGGTTTACTACTGGAACATTAGGTGCCGGAAATAAACAAGGTAGATTTGGCAGTGGTGGTAGTGGAAATCCTCCAAAACTAATTACTTCCGGGTTACCACCGGAAGGAGGTAAATACCCAAGTCTTTTATTGTTGCCAAAAGAAAGTTCACCATTTAATCTTAAATTCCCATCAATTTGGGTGTTACCTACCACTTGCAATTTGTTTTCCAGCCTTACTTGGTCTTTAAACACAGAATATCCGTAAACTGCTTTGGTGCTGTCCATTATAATAGAATCTGCTCGTAAGGTAGCTGTAAGTACTTCTTTATTAGCGTTTATTTTTTCGGTAATGATAATACCTCCACCAACGTATAAATTATTAGAAATGTAAGCATCTCCAATCACATCAAAATTGGTAAATGGGGTTTTAGTACCTATGCCTACTTTTCCGTTTAGATAGAATAAACTTGTACCATTCAACTCCCAAGTTGATGGTGGTGGTGTTGGTAAGGGCCGCCATGTTCCATCACCATATAAAACTTCATTGGCATTACTCATCGGAAACGGTAAAAGTTTTCCTGATGAATCGGTTTGTAACAAACGAAAGCCTATACCTTCTAAATTTTTTATTTGAAATTTTCCGGATGCAGTAAATTTTCCTCGTACAATGTCGTTAGTTTTAAATATCAATGGTTCGTTATTGGTAGAACCAATAAAATCACCATTGGAATTAGCATTACCTGATGTACTCCATTTTTGTCCTGCTTGCGAAAAAGCTGTTGTAGTTATTGTAAATGCAATAACAAAAGCGAATAGTTGTTTCATGATGATTGGATTTTAATGAAAAGAGATAACCAAATCTAAAAAATTAAATCAAGCAATACAAATTTATTTTTAGGAAAGTTGGTTTTTTTCTACAAATTTTGAAATGGAATCCTTTTCTTTGCAACTATGTTTAAAAACATAATATAAACATGTCAATAACAAAAGTCGAAAATATCTCCTCTATTCCTTTTTTTGAGAAAACAAAATGTTATTCAGCGTTGTTTAAACTTAAAATCACAGTATTTGTAGTTATCTCTGCTATTTTCGGTTATTTTATTGGTGCTTCCGAATTTTCTGTTTTGGCTGTTTTATCACTAACCATTGGAGGTTTTTTTATTACTTCTGCAGCCAATGCTTTTAATCAAATTATTGAAAGAAATTATGATTTGTTGATGGATAGAACCAAAAACAGACCTCTTCCTCAAAACAAAGTATCTGTTTCTGAGACTTTAATTATTGCTTTTACACTTGGTATTTTAGGTGTTTTAATTCTCGGCATATTCCTAAACCCTTTAAGTGGAATTTTAGGCTTATTGGCTATTTTTATGTACGCAGCTGTTTATACTCCTTTAAAAAGAGTTTCTACATTTGGTGTTTTTATTGGTGCATTCCCCGGTGCATTTCCTCCTATGCTGGGTTATGTTGCAGCAACCGGTAGTTTTGGTTTAGAAGCCGGAATTTTATTTTTTATTCAATTTGTATGGCAATTTCCACATTTTTGGGCTATAGCTTGGCGTTTACATAAAGACTACAACAAGGCCGGGTTTAAAATGTTGCCTTATAATACTAAAAATAGAACCTCTGCAATTATTATCTTGTTAAGTTCATTAACCTTATTTGCTTCTAGTTTTTTACCTGAGTTCTTTGGTTTAACAGGTCGTATTGCAACCATCGGTTTATTTATTTTATCTTTTCTGATGGTTATTCCAAGTATTAAATTGGTTCAAACACAAGATGACAAATTTGCATTACGCATCATGTTGCTCTCCTATTTATACTTAATCTTCTCCTTATTTTTTATCTTGATTGATAAAGTGTAATGAAATCTAATAATCCTTATAAATCGCTTATCATTTTTCTTTCTGTAGTCATTCCGATAGCTGTAGCTGTTTTATACTTTTTACCGAAAACGGAAACTACTGTTTTTTCTTTTTTACCATTACTGAACGCTTGCATTAATGGCACTACTTTTTTTGTGTTAATAGCTGCATTTTTAGCAATTAAAAACAAAAATATTATACTTCACAAATCTTTAATGTGGACTGCTTTAAGCTTGTCAACTCTATTTCTTTTATCTTACGTTTTATACCACGCCACCACTCCATCCACTTCTTATGGAGGTGAAGGTTTGATAAAGAACATCTATTTTTTTATTTTGTTAACCCACATCTTACTTTCGGCGGTGGTTGTTCCACTGGTTTTAATTGCTCTTTCGAGAGCATTGGCTGAAAAGTTTGATAAACACAAGAAAATAGCTAAATTTACTTTACCTATTTGGCTTTATGTTACATTAACCGGTGTGTTGGTGTATATAATGATTTCTCCTTATTATTAGTTCTTCTCCAATGTCAAACTTGTTCGCTCTCCCGAAAAGAAAGTGTATTGATATTGAATAATCTGAATAAACTCTGTTTCAATATCCTGAATTAATTGTGCAGTAAGTAAATAGGTTTTTTTATCGTATAAGTACTGCTTCGAAGTTTTATACTTATCACCCTTATAGAACTTAATTTCCAAAAGATTATCTAAATCATCGTAAATAAAAACTTCACTTTCTTGTTCTGAAAAACTTAAATTACCGAAGTTGATGATTTTACTTACACGACCTTTTTCGTCATACTCATATTGTATTTTCGATTTTTTGTTCCCAATAATGTAACGAGAATACGTCTCTATTAAATATCCCAATTCATTAAAATAAAAAAATTCTTCCCGATATACTTTATCATATTTATTGTAATAAAGTTTTTTATATTGCAACCCACCTTGTTTTTCGTAAGAGAAGCTATCGGTGTTTATTGTATATTGTTTGGCAAGGTTAAAATTACCTTTGTAATCACATAAATTCTCATCACGGCAATAGATTTGATTTATTACGTTGTTAGAATCATCATATCTGAAATGATTAGAAAAATAGCCATAACTATCGCTTTTTCTTACTGTAGTTAATTGATTTTTGTTGTTGTAGTAATAAATAATAATGTTGGTATCCTTTTTTTCTACCTGATTATGGAACGTAGACATTTGTTTAACAAGGTAACCTTGTTCATTAAATTCATAATAATAGTCAAGTCCTTTAGTACGGATAATATCTTTTACTTTTTTACTTGACCTTGAACCTGTAATTGTAATGACGGATAAATTCTTCAAATACTTTATTTTTCGGCAAAGAAACCAAAATAAAAAAGCATCCGTCAGCTGACGGATGCTTTTTTATTAACGATTAATCGTTTATAGTTTATTGTTCTTTATCAAAGTAAACTTCAGTCATATCTCTATACTCCATGGCATTTGACGGAAAGTTTTTAACATAAACCTGAATCAATCTTGTGTTTTCATCATAATAAATTGGCATTGTTGCAGCATCATCAACTGCAATTTGATCTGCCTGTCTGAATAATTCATAACGTTTAGCTTCGTCAATTTCTCTTAAAGCCAAGTTAAATTTTTCATCAAAAGCAGGGCTTTGATATCTAACCGAATTGATAAACGATTTAGTAGAGATATCGGCAGGTACGTGTCCACCATACAATAAACTTAAAAAGTTTTCAGGATCCGGATAATCAGCAATCCAAGCCGAACGCCAAAACAAAGCTTTGCCAGTTTCTAAATTCTCCAAATGTTGTGGAAATTGCAATTGTTCAATTTTTACTTTAATTCCCAAATTTTCAGCAAGCATTTTCTGAACTACTTCTGCAATTTGAACGTTTCTGTCTCCTCCACCCGAATTAATTTGCAGTGTAATTTCAGGAAAACCTTTTCCATTAGGATAACCAGCTTTTTTTAAATGTTCTTTTGCTTTTTCAGGATCAAATTCATATCCTTTAACATTTTCATAATCATATCCTTTAAATGGAGGAACTATTCCGTTTAATCCGGGTCGTCCTTCACCTTGTAAGGTATAAGTTACAATAGCATTTTTATCTACAGCATAGTTAAACGCTTTTCTTACATCAACTTTATCAAAAGGAGGTAGTTTGGTTTGCATTCCTAAATAAACCACACTCATTGCAGGAACAACTTGCATAATATAAGGTTTATTTCCTCCTTTTTTTGCATCTTCTAATTCACCCACAACATCTTTTATCATCTCTAAAGGCAAACGATAAACCATGTCTAAATTTCCTTTTTTAAATTCTAAAAGCTCTGCTTTTTTCTCTTTTACGAACGAAAATTTAATACCGTCTAAGTAAGGTAATTTATTTCCGTATTGGTCAATTTCCCAATAA
The DNA here is from genome assembly GCA_016183805.1 of Bacteroidota bacterium. Classification (GTDB taxonomy): domain Bacteria; phylum Bacteroidota; class Bacteroidia; order Flavobacteriales_E; family Vicingaceae; genus Vicingus. The sequence goes on along the minus strand of JACPDX010000023.1, from coordinate 753 downwards.
TCAGGATTGCTTTCTAAAATTACGGTTTCAGACTCTTTAATTGTTTTTACTCTAAAAGGCCCTGTTCCTACGCAATTTATTCTCATATCAATACCATACATATCGAATGCTTCTTTAGGATAAACCCAACAAGCCGAGTGGCTCACGATTTTCAGAAATCCGGCAAATGAATAGTCTAAATCTATTTGAATGGTATAATCATCTATTACTTTTATTCCTTCAACACCTCCGGGTAATGGTTTTTTATCGACAGTAGATTGAAAGTATGCCGCAGCACCTTTTACTTTGTCTTTAAACAACCAGTACATTTGGTTTTCAGGAGTACTCTCACAAACTTTATCCAATGAATATTTTACATCTTTTGCTGTAAGTTCTCTACCTTTTCCTTCAGGAAAACAATTGTTATCATGAAATTTAACTCCTTTTCTTAAATGAAAAGTAAACGAAGTTGCATCCTCATTAATTTCCCATTTATCGGATAAAGATGGAACAACAGTTAAATCTTCCTGATTTAATTTTACCATACCCTGATATACCTGATTGGTAATTCTGTGTGCTACAACCTCGGTAACATTAAGTGGATACAAGCTTCTAAAATCTTCTGTTTCGTTAATTCTAAAAACACCACCATATTTTACTCCACCTTGAGCAACTTTAGCATTGTTATTATCTTTATTACCATCACCTCCACAACCAACAAAGACTAGGGAAGTCGCAATCATTAAATAGATTAATTTTTTCATAATAATAGTA